>JAXFQY010000099.1:0-22174 GCA_034178705.1 Eubacteriales bacterium
TACGCATGACAAAAGGAAGTTGATTATTGGCATTGAACTGATCTCCCGATTTCACCGACGAGAGGATGACTTACTTTCAATTGTCGGTATATTGAACGCCGAGATTTCTTTTCGGCTTTCTCTCGGGAAGTTCAATCCGCATAGGTATCTTGCATCACGATAGGGAACGCTCTTGCCACGGTTTCGGGCGGATTCCCGAACGCTCCGTAACCGAATGCACCGAGAATCAGCACCTCGTTCCCGTTGACTGCAGCAATCTCAAATGTCAGATGAATGCGTGCCGGCAGCAGTATTTTAGCGCTCATAGCGGAATCTCTGTCGATTTATCGCCTGCGTTGGGATTCATTGCATGGCTTGGACGTTCCGGAAGATTTTGTGCCGGGCTGGTCGGGATATTCATGTTCCGCCGTTCCTCCTCGGGGAGTATCTCAGGAAGGCGCCTATCACTCTTGAAGATACGCCTATTCGGCGAGCGAAGGAAAACCGATCCCCTCCTCTGTGCATATATTGTACTGATATCAGTACTCATTGATAACGGAGGACAATATGTTGACAGATAGTTTTGTTGTAAGTTCCCTGGAATTGCATCTGTTTTTCGGGCGCATTATGAAAGAACACGCCTTGTTTTTAAGGGCCGCCTTTACTCCTGCCGATCCGTCTTTCTCGAGCAAAGCGGAGTATTACAAAAAGGAATTTGAAAATCTGCTTTCTCATGCGGTGGTACTCGGTAACGGCATTGTCAGTCAGACCGTGCTGGATTCGGGCGAATTGGTTACGGAGTTCACCGCTCTTGCGGAAAATCAGACCAAGGCTTTTACCGGCATTTTCATCAATGAAGAAATTACGGCGAGAGAATTGCGTTTGCGCTCCGGCAGATCAGGCAGCAATATCAGCGCCGAAACCATTCGCCGTACCAAGCAGATGAATCAAAGGGCTTTGGAACTTCTGAACGGACTGATTGCCTTTAAGGAGCGGGTTTTACAGAATGTTTTGCATTGCAAAATGTTTACCGGAAACTATCCTTTGCTGCTTGAACACATTATCCGGGAGGCAAAACTGTACCGCGGATATGTGGAGAATCTGCAGAAGGAAGGCGGACTCTCCGATGTCACGATGCATGATACCGAATGCTTCTGGAATCAGATCATGATGGAACACGCCTTGTTTATCCGGGGACTTCTGGATCCTACTGAGGTGGAGCTGATCGAAAAGGCGGACCAGTTTGCGGATGATTATTCAGAATTGTTGGAAGCCTGCCGGCAAGCCCAAAACCGGACAATGCCAGATAGTTCTCTGAAAGAAACTGAAAAATTCAGGGAGTTTAAAGAGGCAGGTGCAAAGGGAATCACGGGATGCGCCATCCGTTCCGTAATTTTACCGCTTCTCGCTGATCATGTTCTGAGAGAAGCCAATCATTATATTCGTTTGCTGACAGTATAAGAAAATCCTGAGATTCACATAACTTTTCCGGTCGTTGCGTGCATCCGTTTGGCTGTTCCGCAAATAAAAATCCGCTTCGGAAAGGAAGCGGATTTTTATTGATTGCGGTGTTCTCTGCGGAACATGTGCAAAGCCGGAGACCCTGCCCCCGATAGACGGCTACGGGTTTGCCGGGGGCTGTTTTTCGGATTGTACTCTGCTTCGAAGAAGGTTGTTCCGGGCGGACAGCAGCCGGCAAAAACTGCCGCGTGAGCGGTCAATCGATTGTCGTGTTCAGTTTAAAGCGCTGAATTTTCCGCAGTGTATTTTTCGGGAATTCCGTTTCGCGGATTTTTACGACACTTATTTTCTTGTAAGGAACGGTTTTTTTGTTATACGCGTCCACATGCTTTTTCAGGCAGCCCTCGATGTCTTCTATTCCGTTCTGCTCAAAATACTCCTTGTCCGGATAGATCTCGGCAACGATGGCGTTGTAGGAAATTCCTCTTTTGCTTTGCCCTTCGTAAACAACAATTTCAAGCACACCGGGCGCTGCAGACAGCTCGTTTTCAATTTCCTCCGGATAAACATTCTTCCCGTTGGAAAGAATGATCAGATTCTTTTTCCTTCCGGTAATATAAAGCACGCCGTTTTTGTCCAGCTTTCCGTAGTCACCCGTCCGGAAATAGCCTTCCTTGAATGCATCGGCAGTCGCGGTTTCATCTTTGTAATATCCGAGCATGACAATCGGACCTTTTACGAGAATTTCTCCCTCGCCGTCCTCATTCGGCTCATCAATTCGAACGGTTACGGAATCAATCGGATCACCGACGCTGCCGAGTACAACGTTTTTTGTCCTGTTTACGGAAATCAACGGGGAGCATTCGGTAATCCCATAGCCGTTGAGCATGGTAATGCCGATTCCGTCAAAGAAATGCAGAACCTCAGGGCTGATGGGTGCCCCTCCGGTAATGACCGTCTGCAGTTCTCCTCCGAACACCTTCCGGATAGCACCGAACAGCCTTTTTCGTTGGTCGATTCCGACCTTACGCATGGCGTTGCTTGCCTTAATCATTCGGAAGACGAGCTCATCTCTGCCCTGCTCCTTCAGTTTCGTTACGATTTTCCGATAAAAGGTTTCAAGGTAAAGGGGGACCAGAACCAGATGCTGCGGCTTCTGCTCGTGCAGTTCCTTGAGCAAATATCGGAGACCGGAGGAAATATAGACCTCACAGCCGATCATGACATGACCGATCAGCATAATCGTGGATCCATAGGTATGATGCGGCGGAAGGACGCTGACCGTTTTTTTGCCCAGTTCAATATACGGAACAGCATGGTACATATCGGCAAGAATAGCATTTTGATTGAGCATGACCCCCTTGCCTTTCCCTGTTGTACCGGAGGTAAATACAAGCAGAGAAAGTTTGACAGGATCGATCGGCGTATTGTAGTATAACCCCGGATTCTTTTCAAATTTCTCCCGTCCGGCTTTGAGCAGGGAGGAAAGGGATCTCTCGCTGTTCTTGGAAGCAAGAAGAATCGGAGCTTCCGACAGCTCGGTTTGCTCGGCAATAAAGGAGAGTTTATCAGAGATTTCCTCTTCTCCGAAAAGGAAAGAGACAGCTGCTTTTTGGACCGTATCGGCAAGATCCTCCTGCTGCCAATCCCGGTCAAGGGGAACCAGAACTGCGCCGATGCAGAGCACGGCAAAATAGGTGAGCGCCCATTCATAGGACATTTTCCCGATTAAGGCACAGTGCTTTCCTGCGCAGCCCATAGACAGCAGTTCGCTTGCCAGAGCATGCACATCCTCGGCAAACTCAGAGAATGTGATCTTTTGCAGGTCCTGTCCGTGCGGGTCAGTACGGAAAGAATATGCGTATTGTTCACCGTATTTGTCCGAAGCCCATTCCACAAGATGGCGGATATTGGTGAACTCGTTTTTTTCATATATCTGGTATTTGCTCATTATTCATTCTCCTTTGACGGATTTTATCTTGTTCTGCTTCTGTGAAACTGAGGGGATTGTCCGCAGAGAAAATTACTTTGCTTTTTCCGGTTGATTGTATTTTTTACAGATATTATCAAGATTTTGGCTGATTCGGGAAAGACAGCGGTAAAGAACGCTCCTTTCTTCCTCCGTAATACCTTTGCTTGCCGGCTCAAAAACAGAATCGATTTTCTGCGCGATAAAGGCACCGAGTTCTTTTCCTTTTTCGGTCAGGGTCAGGGGGGCGTTATACCTTTTTTTTGCCGCAGAATCACAGAAAATGTATCCGTTGGCTTCGAGATACCGCAACGAATGGGAGAGATAGGATTTATCCTCCTGGCAGATGTCGCACAGCTCCGTTGCTGTCAGCTCCGTTTCCTTATACAAGTAATACAGGCAGGATACGTGCGTTCCTTTCAGATTATACTCCGCTGTTTCTTCTACCTTGATTTTCTGAATGCAGCGATGAATTTTCAGGATCATTACCGTAAAGCTCTGATAGCGATCGTCCATAAGACCTCCTTCTTGTTGAAAATTCTACAAGCGATTATAGCACAAACTTGTGGAATTGTCAACAGTTTTCGGGAGATTTCCGTACTCTTTTACGGAGGCACGGATGAAAGATCAGAAAATGGCGGTCTGAAGAAATTGTTAACCGATTGAATAGCGAATAAACGGGAAAAACAGTGCCGATGCGCAAAACGCATCGACACTGTTCTGACTGGCTTCTCGGATTCCCGGCGGAGACTGCCTGGAAGCCGGTTTTTTCTTTTCGAATCCTCTTGAATCTGAACGAACCGGAAAAAGATTGCCGGCTTTTCGGCGGCCGCTCCTTTCTTTTCTGTTTTCTCTTGATTTTCCCGGCAGAAAAAAGGTATACTGTAAAAAACAGTGAATAGGGGCAGGGAAATGATCGATCTGTCAAACATTGAAAAATATAGGGAAAACAACCGGATCGAGGCAAAAAAAGCACTCGGTGGGTTGCCGCAGAGCATATGGGAAACCTATTCCTCCTTCGCAAATACGCTCGGCGGGATTTTGCTTCTGGGGGTGGAGGAACAGAAGGACAAATCGCTTCACCCGATCCGGCTTCCCGATCCGGAGCGGCTGGTTGCCGAGTTTTGGCGGATTGTCAATGACCCCGCACGGGTCAGTGTGAACATTTTAACCGACCGGAATGTGCAGGTGCAAAGGCAGGGCGAGTCCTGTATCATTGCCATAACGGTTCCGCGTGCCAATCGAAGGGATCTGCCGGTCTATCTGGACGGAAATCTGCGGAATTCCTACAGGAGGAACGGAGAGGGGGATTACCGATGCAGTCCTGAGGAAATTGCCGCCATGCTTCGCGACGCCGAGGTTTCCTCGCAGGATCGGCGTGTGCTTGAAGGGCTGGGGACCGATGCCCTTGACGGTGACAGTATCGGTCGGTACCGTGAGCAATTGGGCAAGACCAAGCCGGGTCATTTGTGGAATGAACTGAAGGATGAGGATTTTCTTCTTCAGGCGGGAGCGCTCGGTATGGGGGCGGATGCTGCTTTGCACCCTACGGCAGCCGGATTGCTGATGTTCGGGAAGGAAGCGGAGATTGTCCGGGAATACCCCCACTATTCTCTCCGCTTTGATACGGAAACGGAGGAGGAACGCCTCTGTTCCTCCTCCGAGGATTGGAGCGGGAATCTGTACGATTTTTATCTTCGGGTTTGCGGAGCGTTTTCCGGATATGCTTTGCCGGACGGAAGCGTGGCATCCTCGGATTCTGCTGTGTACAGTGCTCTCTGCGAGGCGCTTGCCAACTGCCTTGTCAATGGGGACTATCACGGGAAGCGGGGGACCGTTATCCTCCTGCAGGAAAACTGTGTGACGATGTCTAACCCCGGAACCTTCCGTGTTCGTCTTTCCGAGGCGAGAGTAGGGGGTGTTTCCGACCCGCGTCACGAAACGCTGATGTCGCTTTTTCATTTGATCGGGGTTGGGGCACGCACCGGAAGCGGTCTTCCGGGAATTTTTGCCGTATGGCGGAAACGCGGCTGGGCGGATCCGGTTATCACCGAATCCTTTGCCCCGGAAGGAATTACGCTGACCCTTCCTTTCGGTAAAGAGGAAACCAAGATTCCGCAGACCTCCGCGCGCCCGCTGAACCGCGGCATCAACGCCCTTCGCCGTCGGGCGGCGATCGAGTATCTGACAGCCAATGTTACCGCAAGCCGTGCCGGGCTTGCCGAAGCGCTCGGAATCTCTCATGCGGCTGCCGGACGTATCCTGACCGGGTTGGAGCAAGAGGGAATCGCGGTATCGGATGGAGCGGCACGCAACCGGGTTTACCGATTGAAAGCTTGACGGTCCACCGATGTCAGGAGATTCCTGAAAAGAGCCACCCGATCGGAGTTACTTCCGTACAACAGCGCTTGCAGAGAGAAACGAATTCATCTGATGTGTGATCTTGAAAACATAACCGCGTCGGTTTCTGAAGCAAAGAAACGGTTTCTGCGAAAGGATATTTTCCCGTGAAAAAGGATAAAATAAACCCTTGCGAGCTGATTTGTGCCGCAGAGCATCCGAATCGGGAGGATCTCCCGGCGCGGATGTGCCGAAAGGAGGGCGTCCCGTTCTTAGCGATCAGACGTCAGACGGTGACGAAAAAAGCAAAGGGAGGATTTGCGTGGAGCACGTTTATGATATGATTATCGTCGGCGGAGGCCCGGCGGGGTATACGACAGCCCTTTATGCTGCCCGGGCAGGGCTGGACGCCGTTCTCCTGGAAAAATCGGCCCCCGGCGGGCAGATGGGTCTGACCGGGGAAATTGATAATTATCCCGGCTTCGAAGAGGGGATTGACGGCTTTACACTCGGGTTGAAAATGCAGAAAAGCGCTGAGCGATTCGGTGCCGTTACCCGCTATGCCGAGGCGATATCCGCTGATTTTTCCGGAAAAATCAAAAAGATTCAAACTGCCGGCGGTATCTTCCTGGGGAAAACGGTGGTTCTTGCCATGGGGGCGAGTCCGCGGAATCTGGGACTGACGGGGGAGAAAGAGCTGACCGGACGCGGGGTTCATTACTGCGCGCATTGTGACGGACGTTTTTATAAGAACAAAAGGGTGTTGGTTGTCGGCGGTGGAAATTCGGCGGCAGCAGATGCTTTATATCTTTCCCGACTTGCCGCAAAGGTAACGGTAATTCACCGCCGGAATGCTTTGCGGGCGGAGAGGGCCTATCGCGAGCCTCTGGAAAAACTTCCGAATGTGGAGTTTCTCTGGAACAGCGTCGTGACCGCCTTTCTCCCGGAGGGGAAAGCGGTTGGTGCGCGTGTGAAAAATCTGCTTTCGGGAGTGGAAACGGATCTTGCAGCGGACGGTATTTTTGTCAGCATCGGCAGAAAGCCGGCAACGGAATTTCTGCGGGGGACTCCGGCAACGGATAAAAACGGATATCTGATTGCGGACGAAACCGCAAGAACAACAATCGACGGGGTCTTTGCTGTGGGGGATATCCGAACCAAAGCGGTACGGCAGATCGTGACGGCTGTCTCTGACGGTGCAACGGCCGTGCATTTTGCGGAAAAGCATCTTGCGGAGAAGGAAGAATCGGAAATCGTTGAATGAAGCTGAGAATCGGCACGCGCATTTCCGCAGATTGCGGAAAACGACTCGCCGAGGTTTCCTGCGTTTCTGCCGATAACGGAAAACACCGGTCAAGCCGACCGGTGTTTTCCGTTATTTCTTCCCGAAGGATCGTGAATCACAATCCCAATAACTTTTCAGAGAGCCGCTCAGAACAGGCCGGTGATTTTACCGTTTTCGTCGACGTCGATCCGCTCTGCGGCGGGGGATTTCGGCAGACCCGGCATGGTCATAATATCCCCTGTCAGAACAACCACGAAGCCTGCTCCGGCGGATATCTTGACGTTTTTGACCGTGACCGTGAAGTCCTCCGGTGCCCCCGGTTTGGTCGGGTCATCGGAGAAGCTGTACTGTGTCTTGGCAATACAAACCGGACAGCCGCCGAAGCCCATTTCGGTCAGCTTGTCAAGCTGTTTTCTTGCCGCGGGCAGAAAGACCGTTCCTTTTCCGCCGTAAATTCTGGTTACGACCGCATTGATTTTTTCCTCCAGGGTCCTGTCGGATTCATAGGAATAGGTAAAGTTTCCCTTTTCCTGCTCGCAGAGACGGACAACCTCACGTGCCAGCACCTCTCCACCTTTTCCGCCGTCCGCCCACACGGTGGACAGTACGGTATTCACACCGAGCGCACGGCATTTATCCATGATAAACGCAACCTCCGCGTCGGTATCCGTCGGGAATCGGTTGAGCGCAACGACACAGGGAAGCTGAAAAACATTTTTAATATTGGATACATGGCGGAGCAGATTGGGTATCCCTTTTTCCAACGCGCAGAGGTCTTCTTTACCCAGCTCCGTTTTGGGCATTCCACCGTGCATTTTCAGCGCACGGACGGTGGCGACCACAACAACGGCGTCCGGGGAGAGACCGGCCATGCGGCATTTGATGTCCAGAAATTTTTCGGCTCCGAGGTCGGCCCCGAAGCCCGCCTCGGTTACGGCATAGTCTCCGAGCTTCAGCGCCATTCTTGTGGCGATGACGGAGTTGCAGCCGTGAGCAATATTGGCAAAGGGCCCGCCGTGAACAAAGGCGGGTGTTCCCTCAAGCGTCTGTACCAGATTCGGCTTGAGGGCATCCTTCAGAAGTGCCGTCATTGCCCCTGCTGCTTTCAGCTGACCGGCGGTTACCGGTTCGTCATCATAGGTGTAGCCGACGATAATGCGGGACAGCCGGCTTTTCAGATCGGAGAGGGAAGAGGAAAGGCAGAGCACCGCCATGATTTCCGAGGCGACGGTGATATCAAACCCGTCCTCACGCGGGGTACCGTTGACCTTGCCCCCCAGACCGTCAACCAAAAAGCGCAGCTGCCGGTCGTTCATATCCACGCAGCGCTTCCAGGTGATTTTCCGGGGATCGATGCCAAGGGCGTTCCCTTGCTGGATGTGGTTGTCAAGCATTGCCGCAAGCAGGTTGTTTGCGGCGCCGATCGCGTGAAAATCCCCGGTAAAGTGCAGGTTGATATCCTCCATCGGAACAACCTGGGCGTATCCGCCCCCCGCTGCTCCGCCCTTGATTCCGAAAACAGGACCGAGAGACGGCTCGCGCAGCGCAACGACGGATTTTTTTCCAATGCGCCTCAGACCGTCCGCCAGTCCGATGGTGGTTGTGGTTTTCCCCTCTCCCGCCGGAGTCGGTGTAATGGCGGTGACAAGAACCAGCTTTCCGTTTTTTCGGGTGCTGTCCTTCAGCAGGGACAGGTCCACTTTCGCCTTGTATTTTCCGTAAGGCTCCAGAAGGTCGTCCGGGATTTTCGCCTCCGCAGCGATTTCATGGATCGGTTTCATGCTGCAGGCCTGTGCAATTTCGATGTCGGTAAGATATGCCATGTTCCTTTTCTTCCTTTCTTGATTTCGGAGAGGATAGCGTCATAACGCGGGGAAAAATGAGAAATTCCGCTTTGTAAAGCATGGGAAGGACGGCAGTAAGATCGGATTAACGAAAATATTTTACGGCAGAAGCAAACAGCTTCATGTCGTAATTTCCGGGAACGTTTTTGTAAAGTCCTGTTCCTATACGCTCCGAGTGCCCCATTTTTCCGAATACTCTTCCGTCCGGGGAAAGCAGGCCTTCGACAGCGGCAAGCGAGCCGTTCGGATTGAAGCAGATATCACCGGAGGCGTTGCCGTTGAGATCAACATACTGTGTGGCGATTTGCCCGTTTGCGGCAAGCTTCCGCAGAATGCCCTCCTCGGCGAGAAAGCGGCCTTCCCCGTGTGAGATCGGGACGGAGTAGATTTCTCCGACCTCACAGCCGGTCAGCCACGGGGATTTGACAGAAGCGATGCGGGTACGCACGATTTTCGACTGATGACGTCCGATGGTATTGAAGGTGAGCGTCGGGCAATGCTCATCCGTGTCGAGAATTTTCCCGAAGGGAACAAGCCCAAGCTTGATCAGCGCCTGAAACCCGTTACAGATGCCGCACATCAGCCCGCCCCGTATATCCAGAAACTCGCCGATCGCATCCCTGACGGCACCGTTTCGGAAAAAAGCGGTGATGAACTTCCCGGAACCGTCTGGCTCGTCACCGCCGGAAAATCCGCCCGGAAGGAAAATCATCTGTGCCTGTCTGACCGATTCGGCAAAGAGCTCCGTGCTTCTTGCGATTCCTTCCGGCGTCAGGTTGTTGATAACAAAAATCTCTGCCGCCGCTCCGGCGTCGTTTACCGCCCGTGCGGAATCATATTCGCAGTTGGTACCCGGAAAAACGGGAATCAGCACACGCGGTTTGGCGCACCGGACGGCAGGTGATGCCGAGGAACGGGTTGTACACGAATAATTCTCAATTCTTCTTTGATTGTCAGGAACATTGCAGGGATAAATGCCCTCCAGCCGTTTTTCATAATCTTCTCTCAGCGCGGAAAGAGCGATTGTTTCTCCGCGGTAGGTTATGGCGGCGGTTTCGGTCACATGACCGATCCGTCTACCCTCCGGTATGTCCTCGGAAAGCTCCAGAAGAAATCCGCCGTAGGAATATCCGAAAAGCTCCTCAAGCGTCAGAGAATCGTCATATTCAAAGCCCAGACGGTTTCCCAGACACATTTTGAACACCGCCTCGGCAAGGCCGCCGCTGACGGGTGTAAAGCAGGAAACCGCTTTTCCGGAGCGCAGAAGGGAGGTTACCCTTTTATAAACCGAAAGAAGGGATGCGGTAACGGGCAGACCGTGCTCGTCGTATTCCGGCAGAATCAGAATAACGGTATGCCCGGATTTTTTGAATTCCGGGGAGATAATCTCGCCGGTTTTGCCGGTTGTTACCGCAAAGGAAACGAGTGTCGGGGGAACGTCCAGCTTTTCAAAGCTGCCGCTCATGGAATCCTTTCCGCCGATTGCCGCTATTCCCAGCTCTTTCTGGGCGCAGAAGGCGCCGAGCAGTGCCGCCAGGGGCTGTCCCCAGCGCTTCGGGTCTTTGCCTGGACGGGCAAAATATTCCTGAAAGGTTAGGTATACATCCTCAAAGGAAGCCCCGGAGGCGATCAGTTTCGATACCGATTCAACAACGGCGAGATAGGCACCGTGGTAGGGGCTCGCTTCTGTGATGGCAGGATTGCAGCCCCAGGACATGAGGGAACAGGCATCGGTGTGTCCCGCTTCGACGGATATTAACTGTACCATTGCCTGGACGGGCGTTTCCTGATACTTGCCGCCGTAGGGCATCAGGACCGTGCCGGCTCCGATTGTGGAGTCAAAGCGCTCGCCAAGTCCGCGTTTGGAGCACACATTCAGATCGGAGAGAAGCGCCGCATAGCCGGTACCGAAATTCTCGGGAATCGGCTTTTCATAACGGGCAGGCTTTGTTGTATCGATTGTGATATGCTTCGGTGCACCGTTGGAATTCAAAAACTCCCGGCTGATGTCGACAATGGTTTTCCCGTTCCAGTTCATGCACAGACGCGGCTCTGCTTTGACGATCGCTACCACGGTCGCTTCCAGATTCTCGCCGTCTGCGAGTTTGATAAAGGTGGCAGCGTCTTCCGGGGAAACGACCACGGCCATCCGTTCCTGGGATTCGGAAATGGCGAGCTCCGTACCGTCAAGGCCCTCGTATTTCTTCGGAACGGCGTTCAGGTCAATTTCCAGTCCGTCGGCAAGCTCTCCGATGGCGACGGAAACGCCTCCGGCACCGAAATCGTTGCACCGTTTGATCATCCGCGCAGCGGAAGGATTCCGGAAAAGCCTCTGCAGCTTCCGTTCCTCCGGAGCATTGCCCTTCTGAACCTCAGCGCCGCAGGTTTCCAGAGAGGAGAGCGTGTGCGATTTTGAGGAGCCGGTGGCACCTCCGCAACCGTCCCTGCCGGTTCTGCCGCCGAGTAGGATAACCAGATCCCCGGGCAGGGGAGATTCTCTGCGTACATTGCCGGCGGGAGCGGCGGCTATGACGGCGCCGATCTCCATATGCTTTGCGGCGTAGCCCGGATGGTATAACTCGTCGACGATCCCGGTGGCAAGACCGATCTGATTCCCGTAGGAGGAATATCCTGCTGCCGCGGTTGTGACAATTTTTCTCTGCGGCAGCTTGCCCGGAAGCGTCTCCGATACCGGGACCGTCGGGTCAGCTGCCCCTGTCAGACGCATCGCTCCGTAAACGTAGGCGCGACCGGAGAGGGGATCCCGGATTGCGCCGCCGATGCAGGTTGCGGCGCCTCCGAACGGTTCAATTTCGGTCGGATGGTTGTGTGTCTCGTTTTTGAACAGCAGCAGCCACGGCTCGCGTCTGCCATCGATTTCCAGCTCGGTTTTTACAGTACAGGCGTTGATTTCCTCCGACTGATCCAGTTTATCGAGCTTCCCGATGCTGCGCAGGTATTTTGCGGCAAGGGTTCCGATGTCCATCAGAGTCACCGGCTTGGTGTGTCCGAGCACGCGGCGGGTATCCCGGTACTCGTCGTATGCCTTCTGCAGTAGGGGATCCTCGAACCGGACGCTGTCGATGGTTGTCAGAAAGGTGGTATGGCGGCAATGGTCGGACCAGTAGGTGTCAATCATCCGGATTTCGGTAATGGTCGGATCTCTGCCCTCCCGTCTGAAATAATCCTGACAGAAGGCGGCGTCATCCCGGTCCATTGCCAGCCCGTACATCCGGATAAACTCGCTGAGTCCGTCAGGGGAGAGTGCGGTAAAGCCGACAAGGGTTTTCACTTCTGTCGGAACCTCGTAGGCCGCTTCGAGCGTATCGGGAAGAGAGAGAGAGGCTTCGCGCGCTTCAACCGGGTTAATCACGTATTTTTTGATTTCCTCAAGCTCTGTGCCGGAAAGCTTGCCGTAAAGCAGATAGACCTTGGCGGTGCGCACGGTGGGACGCTCCCCGCGGGAGAGAATCTGAATACACTGTGCCGCGGAGTCTGCGCGCTGATCAAACTGTCCCGGAAGATATTCCGCAGCGAAAACCGTCGCGTCGGAAAGGTCGGGAGCATCGGTTGCCAAGTCAAGCTGAGGCTCGGAAAAAACGGTGCGAACGGCATAATCAAACAGCTCTTTCCGGATGTTTTCGACATCGTAGCGGTTAAGAAGTCTCAGGCCGGTAAGCGCGGTAATTCCGAGCAGACCGCGCAGATCGTTGAGCAGCGCCCGCGCTTCGTTGTCAAGCCCTTTTTTCTTTTCGGTATAAATCCGGTAAACCATCAGTTTTCCTTCCCGGCGGCAATCGCGCGCCTGCCTATGTCATGGCGGTAATAAGCGTTGTCAAATTGAATGGCATCTACAAGCCGATAGGCATTTTTGACGGCGTCTTCCAAAGTGTCCGCAACTGCGACGGCTCCCAGAACACGTCCGCCCGCGGTTGTCAGTCTGCCGTTTTCAAGCTTGGCGCCGGCAAGGTAAATCTCTCCCTCAGGCGCTTTGGGAAGCGTGATCGCATATCCGGTTTTATATTTTCCGGGATATCCGTTGGACGCCATCACCACACAGCAGGAGGATTTTGAGGAGAAGCGAACCAGATCCGCGCGGAGCTCTCCGTTGGTTACCGCCTGCATCACAGTCAGAAGATCGCTTTCCAGCAGGGGAAGAACCGCCTGCGTTTCGGGGTCCCCGAAACGGCAGTTGTATTCGATGACCTTTGGTCCGTCGGCTGTCAGCATAAGTCCGAAGTACAGGCAGCCGCGGAAGGGTCTTCCCTCAGCCTTCATGGCACGGACCGTCGGAAGAAAGATGCGCTCCATGCAAAGATCCGCGATCCTGTCGGTATAATACGGATTTGGCGCGACGGCACCCATTCCGCCTGTGTTCGGACCGGTATCTCCGTCTCCGGCACGCTTGTGATCCATGGAGGACACCATGGGAATCACGGTTTCCCCGTCGGTAAAGGTCAGAACAGATACCTCGGGACCGCTCAGAAATTCTTCGATGACGATGCGGCTTCCGCTGTCGCCGAACAGGCGGTCCTCCATCATGGAACGGACGGCATTTTCAGCCTCCTCCCGGGTTGAAGCAATGATGACACCCTTCCCAAGCGCCAGCCCGTCCGCCTTGATAACGGTCGGAAGCGGAGCCGTTTCCAGATAGGTCAGCGCCTCGGCGGGGTTATCAAACACCCGATAGGCTGCGGTCGGAATTCCGTATTTCTGCATAAGGTTCTTGGCAAAAACCTTGCTTGACTCGATCATGGCGGCTTTTTTTGTGGGGCCGAAGCAGGGAATTCCCGCGGCGTTCAGGGCATCCACCGCACCCAATGCCAGCGGGTCATCCGGCGCGATAACGGCATAGTCAATACCTTTACTGACGGCGAAATCCACAATTTTATCGATTTCCTTTGCGCCGATCGGTACGCAGACAGCGCAGTCGGCGATTCCGCCGTTTCCGGGCAAAGCATAAAGCTCGGTAACGTTTTTGTTTTCACGGAGCTTTTTGACCAGGGCATGCTCGCGTCCGCCCCCGCCGACAACAAGAAGTTTCATAAAAGAGAACCGTTCCTTTCTCTGCCGCCTGCGCCGAAAGACGCAAACGGTGCTGATATACAAAGCTCATAATCGGTATGAGGCTGATTCCGGATGCCGGATCAATGGTGAAACAGGCGCATTCCCGTAAAGGCCATTACCATGCCGTATTTATCGCAGACGCTGATGACCTGATCGTCGCGGATTGAGCCGCCCGGCTGCGCGATATAGGAGACGCCGCTGCGATGAGCACGTTCGATGTTGTCCCCAAAGGGGAAAAACGCATCGGACCCGAGAGATACCCCGCTGATCCCCGAGAGATATCGGCGGATTTCCTCTTCCCTGAAGGGTTCAGGACGGGAGGAGAAGTATTTCTGCCAGACGCCGTCTGCACAGACATCCTCTTCGTTCTTGTTGATATAGCCGTCTATGACGTTGTCACGGTCGGCTCTGCCGAGTGTGGGGAGAAAGGGAAGCGACAGGACCTTGTCGCACTGACGCAGAAACCAGGTATCGGCTTTACCGCCTGCCAATCTTGTGCAGTGAATTCTTGACTGCTGACCCGCGCCGACGCCGATTGCCTGTCCGTCGTAGGCGAAGCAGACTGAATTGGACTGGGTATATTTCAGAGTGATCAGGGCGATCAGCAGATCCCGCGCCGCGTTTTCCGGCAGCAGTTTGTTTGCTGTTACGATATTTGTCAGCAGCTCCCTGCTGATCGCGAAGTTGTTTCTGCCCTGTTCGAAGGTGATGCCGTAAACCTGCTTTCTCTCAATGGGAGCGGGGACATAATCCGGGTCGATTTCTACAATATTATAGGTGCCTTTCCGCTTTGTCTTCAGAATATCCAGTGCTTCGGGCTCATAGCCCGGGGCAATGATTCCGTCCGAAACCTCGCGTTTCAGGAGCAGTGCGGTCGTGACGTCGCAGACGTCGGAAAGTGCGACCCAGTCACCGAATGAGCACATTCTGTCGGTTCCTCTCGCCCTGGCGTATGCGCAGGCAAGGGGAGAAGCGTCCAGCCCCGGTATATCGTCGACAAAGCATGCTTTTTTCAGCCGGTCGGAAAGCGGGGCTCCGACGGCGGCGGAGGTTGGGCTGACATGCTTGAAGGAGCTGACGGAGGGCATTCCGGTTGCTGCCCGCAGTTCCTTCACAAGCTGCCAGGAGTTGAAAGCATCAAGAAAATTGATATATCCCGGCTTGCCGTTGTGTATTCGGATGGGAAGCTCTCCGTTCTCCATATAGATGCGGGCAGGCTTCTGATTGGGGTTGCAGCCATACTTCAGTTCAAATTCGTTCATTGTTTTGATTCCTTTTCCGTATTTTTCTCAAATGCCGTTTCTGTTGATCAGCCTCTGCGCAGTCATTTTCCCGGAAAGATCGGTATATCTGACATAAAGGGAAATTCTGTTATCCCCGTCCAGATTGCTCCACAGCTCCTCGGTCAGCCCGTCAATATCATCGGGGATTCTCACACGCTCCGGCTCTCCGAGAAAGGTCGGCAGAGGATTGCCATCGGTTACATAGGTGTGGATGAAGTGCCCCATTCCCGGTTTGGAGGGATATTCAAAGGTGTAGCGCGCACAGCCGCTCCCCTCTTCATCAATGCTTTTGAGTATGCTCATTTCGTACGAAAAGCTGTTGTCCGCAAAGGTGAGCATGCCGCTGATCCGGGGGGTGAAATTGGGGGCATCCGGCTCGAAGGTGCGGCAGGACAGCGCGTCGCGGAAACTTTTTCCGGCGGTCAGCGCTTGACGGATGGTATCGGTTTGGTCGCCGTTTGTCACGATCAGGCGGTTCCCGACGGTGGAAATTGCCCGATAAATGATCAGCGAAGGGTCACTGACAAGGGACGCATCATACGGCTCGGTGAAAACCTCGTTTCCTTTTACGGAGAAAACACGGTTGCGGCTGTTTTCGCTTCTTCCCATAATGAAATACGCTACGGCGGCCTTTGTACCGTCCGGCGTTCTGCCGATCACAATGCCGCGGCCGACATAGGGGTTACGGGTGATTCTTTCTGCAAGCGGGAGAACTTCATAGACGTTCATTTATTTGTTTCCTTTTCTCTCATGATTTTTTCCGAGACAAGCTCAGCGGCGCGCGGAAGCAGAATCCATTCCGCTTCTTCCATGACTCGCCTTTGCAGAGTCTGCGGGGTATCGTCCTCCCGGACCTCCACTGCTTTTTGAAGAAGAATTTCGCCGCCGTCCGGGATTTCATTGACATAGTGCACCGTGGCCCCCGTGAGCTTGACGCCGCGGGCGAGCGCGGCCTCATGCACGCGCAGTCCGTAGAAGCCCTCTCCGCAGAAGGAGGGAATCAGGGAAGGGTGTACGTTCAGAATTCTGCCGGCATAACGGGAGGTAAAATCCGCGCTGAGAATGCACAGAAATCCGGCAAGGATAATCAGCTCGACGCGGCTCTCCTCCAACTGTGAAAGCAGCTCAGCTTCAAAGGAGGGCGTGTCGGGAAAAGCTTTTTTTTCTGCAACTCCGGTCGGAATTCCGGCATCGGCAGCTCTTTTCAGGGCGTAGGCGTCCGCCTTGTTTGAAAGAACAAGAACAATTTCACCGCTTTTGAGCAGGCCGTTCCGTTCAGCGTCGATCAATGCCTGAAGATTGGTACCTCCGCCGGAAACCAGAACAGCGATTCTTGTTTTATGCATTTTCTGTACGCTCCTTTGTCAGCTTTTGAAGGCAGGGAATCAGGCAGCCGCCGGCGGTGTTTCCGGAAAGAACAAGAAAGAGATAGAAGATGCTCTGCAGGCTCGGTTCTGCTGCGGCTGCGAAGTAAAAGGCGTCTGCGATTGCATGCTCAAAGCCGCTCAGAATAAAGGTCGGAATGCAAAGAAGAATGCCGATAGCGGAGCCGCGGACCTTGAAAATCCACACGGCTGCATACATGAGCACGCCGCAGAAAAAGGCGCGAATCAGGGCTTCCGGGATCGTTTGGGCAAGCTTTCCTACGCACAGCGCCTCCGCTTTTTCCGCAAGGGCGGGCAGCCCGGCACGGGCAAGCAACCCGAAGAGCGCAGAGCCGGCAAGGTTTCCTGCCAACCCGCAAAAAAGCGCGGCAAGGTCGCGGCGGGAATGCTTTTCAAGAATCCAACCGATTCTCCCGGTATAGAGGGAGAATCCGAAACAGCAGACGGTCAGCAGCGCAACGCTGAACAGAAAGGCTCCCGCCATACGGTTTTCACAGGAGAGAAACACACAGCCGCCGAGGGAAACGCAAAGAGCGGCAAGAATTCCGCTGATCCCCTCGCGGATCAGCATAGAACTACGCCCTCGCCGCCGGGAAGAATCTCTCCCATGATATAGGCATCCTCCCCGGCTTCGCGCAGAATCTCAAGCGCGCGGTCAGCTTCCTCCGGTTTGACGATGACGCTCATGCCGACCCCCATGTTGAAGGTGTTGTACATGTCCCGCTCCGGAATGTTTCCGGTTTTGGCAATCAGATCGAAAATCGGAGGAATTCTCAGGGAAGAGCGACGGATCCGAGCGCACAGTCCGCTCGGAAGGCTTCTCGGAATGTTCTCATAGAAGCCGCCCCCGGTGATATGGGAGATCGAACGGACGGTTATGTCTGCATTGAGCAGCGCAAGGATGGGCTTTACGTAGATGCGGGTCGGTGTCAGAAGCGTTTCTCCGACCGACTTGCCGCCAAGCTCCGCCGAAGGTTTGGAAATGTCTTTTTCGCCCACTCCGAAAACCTTCCGCACCAGCGAAAAACCGTTGGAATGTACTCCGCTTGAGGGGAGCGCGATGACGGCATCTCCCGCCTGTACGGTATCCGGACGCAGAATCCGGCTTTTTTCGACCACTCCTACGGCAAACCCGGCCAGATCGTATTCATCGGCGGGGTAGAACCCGGGCATTTCCGCAGTTTCTCCCCCGATCAGTGCGGCTCCACTCTGTACGCATCCCTCTGCTACGCCCGCGACAATGGACGCGATCTTCTCCGGAATGTTCTTTCCGCAGGCGATATAATCCAGAAAAAACAGAGGCTTGGCTCCGCAGCAGATAATATCATTGACGCACATGGCGACACAGTCGATTCCAACCGTGTCATGCTTTTCCTGGAGAAAAGCCAACTTTAACTTGGTTCCGACACCGTCCGTGCCGCTGACCAGTACCGGTTTCTCCATCCCGGAGAGATCCAGTTCGAAAAGCCCGCCGAAGCCCCCGACATCGGAGCATACACCGGACGTTACGGTTCTGGCGATATGCGCCTTCATCAGTTCCACGGCACGATAGCCGGCAGTGATATCCACCCCCGCCGCAGCGTAGCTTTTGCTGCTGCTGTTTTTCATTGTTAGGTCTCCCCCTTTTCCGAGAGCTTTTGTTCAAAGCGGTTTTTGTGTGTTTCTGTTGGAATGTCGGTGGGATACTGCCCGCTGAAACAGGCGGAGCAGAAGCCGCACGCCGTGTCCCCCTCCAGCATACGGGGGAGACTGCCGAGACTTAGATAGGCAAGGGAATCTACCCCCAATCTCTGTCCGATTTCCTCAACCGAGCAGTGGCAGGCAATCAACCCTTCGCGGGAGTCGATATCGGTTCCGTAGTAGCAGGGATTGAGAAAGGGAGGGGCGGAAACGCGCAGATGCACTTCCGAGGCTCCCGCATCCCGCAGAAGCCTGACGATTCTCCCGCTTGTGGTTCCGCGGACAATCGAATCGTCCACAAGGATCACGCGCTTGCCCCGAACGACTGAGGAAATAGGGTTCAGTTTGATTTTCACCCCGTTTTGCCGCGCAGACTGCCCCGGAGAGATGAAGGTGCGTCCGATATATTTGTTCTTGATAAATCCGATTTCGTAGGGGATTCCGGATTTTCGGGAGTATCCGATGGCGGCATCCAGTCCGGAGTCCGGAACACCGATGACCACGTCCGCGTCAACCGGCAGCTCTTCCGCAAGCAGCTCGCCCGCCAGACAGCGGCAGGTGTGTACGGAGTGCCCGTCAATGACCGAATCCGGGCGGGAAAAATAGATATACTCAAAAATACAGTGAGCAGGACTGCACTGCCCGCAGGCATCGGTGATGGATTCCACTCCGTCTTTGGTAAAGACCAGAATTTCACCGGGCAGGACATCCCGGATGAAATCGGCACCGACGGCGTCCAGTGCACAGCTTTCGGAAGCGACCGCATAGCTGCCGTCCGGCTTTTTCCCGAAGCAGAGCGGTCTGAAGCCGTACGGATCGCGCACGGCAATCAGCTTGGCGGGGGAGAGAATCACCAAAGAATACGCTCCCTTGATGCGCCGCATGGCGCGCGCTACCGCCTCCTGAATGGAGCGGGAATGAATACGCTCCTGTGTGATGATATAAGAGATGACCTCCGTGTCGCTTGTCGTATGGAAAATGGCACCCTGCAGCTCAAGCTCCGAGCGGAGCTCAAAGGAGTTGACCAGATTCCCGTTGTGGGCCAGCGCCATCCGGCCTTTGATATGATTGACGACGATGGGCTGTGCGTTATCTCTTCCGCTCCCGCCGGTAGTGCCGTAGCGTACATGTCCGATTGCCATGCTGCCCTTCCCGAGCGAGGAGAGGACATCCGGGGTAAAAACCTTGCCAACCAGCCCCTCGTCCTTGTAGGCGCGGAAAAGCCCGTCATCATTGACAACAATGCCGCAGCTTTCCTGTCCGCGGTGCTGAAGGGCAAACAGCCCGTAGTAGGAATCCATCGCAACATCGGCCGTCTCAGCGGAAAAAATACCGAATACGCCGCATTCCTCTCTGATTTCAGCCATGATTCTCTCCGAAAACGCGGGTCATCATTTCATGATAGGCATTCTCAACCCCGCCGAGATCTCTGCGGAAACGGTCCTTGTCCAGTTTTTCATCGGTTTCCGCATCCCAGAAGCGGCAGGTGTCCGGGGAGATTTCATCGGCAAGTATGACGGAACCGTCGGAGGTGCGTCCGAATTCCAGTTTGAAGTCCACCAGCTTGACCTTCAGGCTGAGAAAGTATTCTTTCAGCAGACTGTTAATCCGGAAAGCCATATCAATGATGCTTTTGATTTCCTCCTCCGTCGCCAGTTTGAGCGCGAGCGCATGGTAGGAATTCAGCAGCGGATCATGCAGGTCGTCATTTTTGTAGGAGAACTCAATGGTTGGGCGATCAAAAACCACGCCCTCTTCCACACCGTATCGCTTGGAAAAGGAACCGGCGGCGATATTGCGGACAATGACCTCCAGCGGTACGATTTCCACCCGCCGCACAAGGGTTTCCCGGTCAGAAAGCTCCTTGACGAAATGGGTGGGAATGCCGTTTCCCGCCAGGTACTGCATCAGGTGGTTGGACATCCGGTTGTTGACGACTCCCTTTCCGGCAATGGTACCTTTTTTCAGGCCGTCAAACGCAGTTGCGTCGTCTTTATAAGACACAATAACATAGTCCCTGTCTTCGGTGGCAAAGACGCGCTTGGCCTTTCCTTCATAGAGCTGCTCACACTTTTTCATTTTTGACTCCTTTTCCGGTGATACGGATTTCGTTGTATTTTTCCTCAACCGCTTCGTTTTTTTGCAGGACGATCCCGCGGTCTGCCTCCCGTTTGGCGTCCAGCGCCGCCGCGAGTCCTGCATCCTCAATTGCCAGCATCTGAATACATAAAAGGGCAGCATTGGCGGCTCCGTTCACGGCTACGGATGCTACCGGAATTCCGGTGGGCATCTGAACAGTGGAAAGTAACGCGTCAATGCCGCCCAGCGCAGCGGAAGCTACGGGAATGCCCACGACTGGCAGAGTCGTGTTCGCTGCAAGCGCCCCGGCAAGGTGCGCTGCCATGCCTGCGGCTGCAATGATTGCGCCGAAGCCGCGCTCACGCGCGGAAATGCTGAACGCGGCAGCCTCGGCGGGGGTACGGTGTGCGGAAAAAACATGCACCTCGTACGGTACACCGAACTGCTTCAGAATGTCAACGGCTTTGTCAACAATCGGCAGATCACTGTCGCTTCCCATAATCACGGCAATTTTTTTCATTTTTCCCTCCGAAAATTCAAAAGGGCGCACTTACCACAGGAGGTAGGTGCGCCCAGACGGTCGGCATGAAATCATCCTTTGTTTCTTTGTGGTTCGTTCCACATTATCCGTCAGTCGCAAAGGACACGATATTGAAAAATTACATTTATATGATATCATATTTCCCCGAAAAGTCAATAGTAAATTTTGACGATCCTCAAGGGGGAAAAGCCGGTCTGTGTGAGTGAAAATTACGCCTCGTATTTCAGGTTTTCTTCTTTCCAGTCGCGAAGAACAGCAAGCATATCCTGTGCGACTGCTTTTGCTCCGGGGAGGTCATGCTCAAGATAATTGCCGCATTCCTCCCGCTTGGCACCGGGAATCTCCCCTTCAAAACCGCAGATAAAACGGAAACTGTCCCGGACAAGGCCAATGGCCTCCTCCCTCGGTACCCTGTCGCGCAGAATAAGGTAAAAGCCGGTACGGCAGCCCATTGGACCGACATAGATGACATCATCCGCATACCGGCTGTTGCGCGCGTAGGTCGCAAACAGATGCTCAAAGGTGTGCAAAGCCCCGTTTGACAGATAGTCTCCGCCGTTTGGCTTTTTCATCCGGATATCATATGTTACCGCGTCTCCGTCAATACGGGACAGGTACATCCCTTTCTGAAGCTTGTCGTGATTAACCGTAAAGCTTGCGATTTTCTTCATAGCTGTTTTTCCTTTCTTCATGATTCTGCGTCCGCCGATGCGGTCTGTTCTCTCCGCTGGCAGAGAACCGGATGTTCCGGTCGTCTTTCCCGGGGCCGAATGTTTACCGGACGGCCCGGAAGCATACGGCTTGCACGGGGGAGCGTTTTCTTCCGCCACGGCTCGGGCAGAGGATTTTTCATATTGTTTTGTAAATAAATCTGTTTTCCGGTACGGGAATCGCAACCACATTATATCGGAAAATACCCGAAAAATCAAGCGGGCATGAGCTGAGTTGCCCTGCCTTTTTCCCACAGTAACTCAAGAAGCTGCAAGCGGCTTTTGCTTGCACCTCTGCCTTTCCCTTGAACGATTGTTTTACTAATCTTGCATTCTGACTCCATCTGAGCTAAAGAACAGAGGAAAAAAGAGAGAAAGCGGTTCCAGAAAACACGGTATTTCGGGGAAAACAAACGACAGCAAGAAAGGCGACCGTACAGAAGCCTCACTTTTTCGTTCTTTTGCACGCTGTTCTGCCCACAAACGCAAATTTTCTTCAAAAAACTATTGCTAAGCGCGACAAAGTGTGTTACAATACCGTCATCAAAAAT
>JAXFQY010000101.1:0-5894 GCA_034178705.1 Eubacteriales bacterium
AGCGGACGATTATATTCTTTTTATAAGTATTATCGACGGGTATCATAAGGATTATATTGAACGTCTCCTTCAAAGCTTCAAATTCTCGGAAGAGACATTACAATCCTTCGCCAACTGTTATTTTGAAGGCAAAAAAGAGGAAGTCGATCATCTTAAAAAAGATATGATGGTGAAGATCAGCAAGCATTTGACGGGCGGAGAGGATGACGACGAGTTCAAGCAGTTATTCGGAAAAGAATTGTTTACAAAACTTTTACCGAAATTTCTAAAGGATGAAGAAGAGAAGCAGCTTGTTGAGAATTTTTCTGCCTTTACCACCTATTTTACTGGTTATTATCAAAACCGGAAGAACATGTATACCGGAGAAGGAAAAACCACAGAGATTGCCTATCGGATTATCGTTCAGAATCTCCCGAAGTTTCTTGATAATATCAGAACATGGAAACGAATTCTATCTTTGATACCGATAGAAATAATCCAGGAAGTTGATTTGGAAATGAGCGGTATCATTGGGTTAGAATCATCTGATATATTTATGCCGCAAAGCTTCAACAACTTTATTTCTCAAAGCGGAATTGACAAGTTCAACAATTATATCGGTGGGTATACCTGTGAGGACGGTACAAAGGTTCAGGGATTGAATGAACGAATCAACCTTTATGTCCAAAGCAGCGGCAAACGATTACCAAAAATAAGACCGCTTTTCAAACAGATTCTGAGTGACCGCGATAGTATATCGTTTATTCCCGAGAATTTCGAAAATGACCGTCAATTGTTGCAAACGGTTGGGAAGTACTGTCAGTTGTCTCTGCCAAAAATTAAAAAGATTCATGAGATATTCAATGGTCTGAAAGACTATGACACATATCATATTTTTGTAGCTAACGGTGCTCCGGTTGCAAGAGTTTCCAGTGCTGTTTATCATTCCTGGAATGTCATTAATCAGGCGTTGGAACGTTTCTATGAGACAGAGCATCCCTATCCAACTAACAGCAAGAGTGTCGCAAAGTATGAAGATGACAAGAAAAAGCATTTCAAAAACATAAAGAGCCTGTCTCTCGGGGAGATGGAAGATGCCGTGCGAAAAATGAACACGGAAAATGCCGATATCCGACTGTGTTCGGAGCTATCCAATAAAGAGGACGAACTGTATAATTCTTTGATAAGCGCTTATGACGAATCCGTTTTTTTGCTGTCCGGTGCATATCCTGAAGACAAAAAACTTTCCAAGGACAATGCGGGCATCAAGATCATTAAGACACTCCTCGACAGTTTAAAAGAATACCAGCATTTTGCTGAGTTATTCCTCGGTGTTGGCGATGAAGCAGAAAAAGACAGTATTTTTTACGGTCTTTTCGAGGAAGCATATGAGTCAATTGTTGCTATCAACCGTTTATATGATCAAGTGCGAAACTATTTGACAAAGAAGCCGTACTCGGACAAGAAAATAAAGCTGACTTTTAATCGCAGCGATTTTCTTGGAGGGTGGGCACAGCCCAGTGAATGGAAGGGACAAGAGGCTCATCTTTTTGAAAAGGAAGGAAAATATTATGTGTTTGTGACAGAAAGAACATTGAAGGAACATGAGTGGAGTGTTCCTCTAAACAGTACGGCTGATTTTGTTGCCGCACAGCATATCGAATACTATTTTCAAAAGCCGGATAACAAAAACACGCCCCGCCTGTTTATCCGATCCAAGGGAACCTCCTATGCGCCGGCTGTTGCTGCGTATCAGCTCCCGCTTGATGATGTAATTGAAGTGTATGATCAAGGATATTTCAAGACGGATTATCGCAAAAAGAACCCCGAATTGTATAAAAAGTCTCTGACACAGATCATTGATTACTTCAAACTCGGTTTTACTCGTCATGACTCATATAAGATGTTTGATTTTTCCTGGAAGCCGTCTGAGCAATATAATGACATAGCAGAATTTTACCGGGATACAATGATGTCATGCTATAAGATAAAAAAGACGCCTGTCAATTTTAACGGTTTACTGGATATGGTAAACAGCAGTATGGGTTATCTTTTTGAAATATACAGCAAGGATTTTTCCGAGTTCAGTCACGGTATGCCCAATCTGCATACGCTGTATTTCAAAGCATTGTTCGATGAGAAAAATGTCGGATATATCCGTTTGCAGGGAGGCGCAGAAATCTTCTTCAGAAGGGCAAGTTTGAAGTTGTCCGAAACAACTGTGCATCCAAAGAATCAGCCTTTAAAAAATAAGAACCCTTTGAATCCGAAGCAAACAAGCACTTTTTCTTATGATCTGATTAAAGATGCGCGCTATGTACGTAACCATTATGAGATCCATATGCCCATACAACTGAACTGTACCTCACCCGGTTCTGCTTATCTGAACTCGTATGTGCGCAAAGCGTTGAAATCTGCTTCGGAAAACTATGTGATCGGTATTGACCGTGGAGAACGTAATCTGCTTTATTATTGTGTTGTGGACTCCAAAGGACACCTGGTGGAACAAGACTCGCTCAATGTGATAGAGAACAATGCCAACGGAGTATCCATTCGCACGGATTATCATGCACTGCTTGACCGGAAAGAAAAAGAACGCTTGGAGGCTCGCCGTGAGTGGACTGCCATTGAAGGAATTAAGGATGTCAAGGAGGGCTATCTTAGCCAGGCAATTCACAGAATTTGTCAGCTGATTGTAAAATATCATGCCATTGTGGTGCTTGAAAATCTGAACAGCGGTTTCAAAAACGCCCGATCGGCAGTGGAAAAGTCTGTCTATCAGAAGTTTGAAAAAATGCTTTGCGATAAGCTGAGCTATATGGCTGACAAAAAGATTCCCCCGCTGATTCCGGGAGGTATTTTGAATGCCTATCAGCTGGCAATGCCGACAACTTCCTATAATGATATGCAAGGGCAGAATGGTATTCTGTTTTATGTTCCGGCGTGGATGACCAGCAAAATCGATCCGACTACCGGGTTTGTCAATCTTCTCTATCCAAAATACGAAAGTATAGAAAAAGCGAAAGAATTCTTTGCCTGTTTCGACAACATCGAATACCGTCCGGAGACAAATCAATTTGAGTTTGATACCGATTACGCTAAATTTCGGGGAACCGAGGCGGATCACCGTAAGCATTGGGTGATATGTACGAACGGGGAACGTATCAGGACGCAACGCCGCGAGGATCGGAATGGACAGTGGTTTTCGGATACCGTTATACTGACGGATCAGTATATAAAACTTTTTGATGCCTATGGCATTGACTACCGTTCTGAAGACACGGATCTGCAAGCAGCTATTCTTCGCCGGACTGAAAAAGCATTTTTTGTTCAATTAATAAAACTGTTTTCCCTGACTTTGCAAATGAGGAACAGTATTACCGGAACCGATGTCGACTATCTGATTTCTCCCGTCCGGAATGCGAGCGGAAAGTTTTTTGACAGCCGTGAGAAAGCAGACGGTCTTCCTTTTGATGCGGATGCTAACGGCGCTTACAATATCGCGCGGAAGGGGCTTTGGATTATCGAGAAACTGAAAAAATACGATGACGAAGAGATAGACAAGGTCAAAACCTCAATAAGCAATGCGCAGTGGCTGGAATACGCTCAAACAAATAGCTGATGGAAGATTCATTTCCGGTATCATTTCTGAATGACTTCGTTTTTTGCCCCGCATCCATCTACTTTCATATGGTAGATGCGGATACGGAAAAAATATCATACGAGTCATATGAACAACTGCAGGGTTCCGCAATTCATAAGTGTATTGATCGTGCCGAATACAGCAATAATGCTAACATTCTGCAAGGCGTACCTGTCTATTGCGCGCAATATAATCTGTCAGGGAAAATTGACCTGTTTGATACGGTAACGGGGGTTCTGACAGAGAGAAAGCGAAAAATCACGTGCCTTTATGATGGGCAGGTATTTCAGCTATTTGCTTATTGCTTCGCTTTAAGAGAAATGGGATATGCGGTAAA
This sequence comes from Eubacteriales bacterium, assembly GCA_034178705.1. Classification (GTDB taxonomy): domain Bacteria; phylum Bacillota; class Clostridia; order Oscillospirales; family CAG-272; genus RUG12395. Next base: position 3,960 of record JAXFQY010000101.1, read on the forward strand.
AGGCTTGCGGATTCACAGTATGCTTGACAATAAACGCTATCCCGTTCCTTTACCTGAGAATAACGCCGGAATGATGGAACGATTTGAAAAGACTGTCAGGGATATTCAGACATATGACCTTGCTTCCTTTGTTCAAAGCAACTGTAAAAAATGCGCCGGTTGTGTGTATGAACCGTTGTGCATGTATTCGGTCAAGGAGGTATTATGATTACCGCACCGGACTTTGAAAAGAAACAGATTGTTTTCGTCTTTGCCAATGAAGGCGAGAAGATGGGTCTTTCTAATGGAAATCTGATTGTCAAGGATGCAGAAGGGAACGTTAAGATTCAAGTCAGCTGCTTCCGCTTGTTTCTGGTGTATGTGATTGGACATCTAAGTCTAACAACTCCGCTTCTTCAAAAATCAAAAAAATACGGGTTCTCTTTTGCTTTGTTTACGACCGGGTTTCGGTATTATGCGATGGTGGGCAGCGCGAGGGACGGAAACACACTTCTCAAGAAAAAGCAATATCAGTATATCGGGTTGGATATTGCCAAACATATTACCCGGAATAAAATTGCCATGCAATACTCCAATCTCTCAGAGCAGAGAATGAAATCGGATGCTGTTAAAGAGGCAATGGGGATGCTCAGGCAGTACTATGCCGAAGTTCAAGCCGCGGAAAGCCGTAATGCAATCATGGCATATGAGGGGCTGGCATCAAAAATCTATTTTAAGAATTATTTCAATAATTTCCTATGGATGGGACGTCAGCCGCGTGTTAAAAGAGATTGGGCAAATAGCGCACTGGACATTGGCTATACCGTCTTATTTGCATTTATCGAAGCTTTGCTTGCTGCATACGGCTTTGATACTTATGTTGGTGTTTTGCATACACAGTTTTATCTTCGCAAATCCCTGGTTTGCGATATTGTGGAGCCTTTCCGTCCGCTCATTGACAAAACTATTAAGAAGTGTTATAATTTGAAAGAAATCAGAGAGAGTGATTTTACGGTTGTCAATCATCAGTATCAATTGCAATGGAAGTATTCACCCAAGTATATCAAGTTATTTATGAACGCGATTTTAGAGGAGAAGACTACGATATTCCTGTATATACAGCAGTATTATCGTTGTTTTATGAAGCAGGCGGATCTATCGGAGTATCCTGTTTTTTGCAAAGGAGAATTGATCCATGGTGTTGATCAGTTATGATATTGCTGATGATAAAAAACGCACAAAGTTCAATAAGTATATCCGGAAATTCGGTACGCGACTTCAGTATTCCGTATACGAAATTGAGAACAGCGATCGGATTCTCCAAAACATTCTTGCGGACTTGAATAACAAATTCATTAAATCTTTTGATGAAACAGACAGTGTTTGTATTTTTAAATTGAGCAATTCCTGTGAAGTGATAAAATATGGTTATGCAAAGCACGAAGATACGGATTTATTGATTGTCGAATAATCTGCAAACCTCGGTTTTAACATTCATTTTTGCTAGTAAGGGGGCGGCAAAATGTTTATTTTCTCTTTAATTTTGTGTAAAGCATTCAAAAAAACGCAACAAATTTGTGCATTATAATCATGCAGGGGTTTAAGCCCCCTGTTTAATTTCTACTGTTGTAGATGTATGGAATCGTGCTTATAATTGCTAGTTTAAGCCCCCTGTTTAATTTCTAAAGAAGAAATATTCCGAATCAATTTTATGGTCAGAGGGCGCGAAAAGAGTTGCATTTTCTGTCCTTCGTTTCTCTGTTTGGAAGTTTTCTTGCTGCATTTGTCTCAGATGCGCTTTCTTCACCCCATTTTCAAACGACAGCAAGAAAGGCGACCGTACAGAAGCCTCACTTTTTCGTTCTTTTGCACGCTGTTCTGCCCACAAACGCAAATTTTCTTCAAAAAACTATTGCTAAGCGCGACAAAGTGTGTTACAATACCGTCATCAAAAAT
>JAXFQY010000102.1:0-26352 GCA_034178705.1 Eubacteriales bacterium
AGCAGCTCAGGAGAATCAAAGGCATAAGAAAAAATATCAGATAGTAATGATCTGTTGTTCCTGACAGCAAATGTTGCTCAAAGCTCAATACCGTACCGCCCCGTGAACTGAAAGAGAAGAGAAAGCAACCAATAAACAGGATTCCCGCTATGTACCGGACTTTGATTTCATGCCCCACAGCAGTCCTGTCTTTGCGTGTAAAATTCGCAGTTCGTACGGGACAAATCTTCTTGACCATCTGCCCACCGACAGAGCCCGCCTGCTTGGAGGTGAGATCGCCGTTGTAACCATTGGTCAGATTGACGCCGACTTCGCTTGCGGCCTGCATCTTGAACTGATCAAGAGCATTCTTTGCGCCGGGAACGAGAGACTTCTTAGCCATTTCTTTTCTCCTGTTTTCGGTTCTATCTATTTCAAAGAGATCGCGTCCGGCACACCCGGATTTTCCGGACGCGCCTTTGCGTTCTCTGCTATTATTATGGGTCATGACACAAATGATATTCTACCAATTTTTTATCGTATTTCCGAGGATTTCAGATAAAAATTCGCGGCAAAAAGTAGTTTGCCGCGAATTCGAATAATTACCTGCAATACAGAGCAGATTACTGTTCCTCTGCTGTAAACCTGATGCAGAAAACAGGGATTATTTTAAGAGGGAGACGGCATCAGCAATGGTTTTTTCATACGCTTCTCTGCCGTATTTATCGACCTCTACCTTATTCTTCTCCCCGTGAGTGAGACATCCGGCTCCGCCGATACAACCACCGACACAGGCCATTCCTTCAATAAAATTTGCATCAAGCTTTCCCTTGCTTTTTTGGAGAAGCGCGATTTTGCACTGCTCAATCCCGTCACAGGAACACGGCTTCAGAAGAAAATCAAGCCCCTGCTCCTTCAGCCCCTCTGCAACGGCATCGGAAAGTCCGCCGCAGCGGGCGAATATCCGTCCGAAGTAAGATGCATTATCAAGAACCCCTTCCGGTAATTCCGTAATATCGAGATCTCGGCTGTCAAAGAGTGCCTGAAGTTCCTCAAAGGTAAGAGCGGCATCGACATAGGGCCTGACGCTCTCCTTCAGTACCTCCATTTTTTTCGCTGTACACGGTCCGATAAAAACGACCTTACACGGTGCCTCGTGCTCCTTGATATATTTCGCTATTGTGGCCATCGGAGAAAGGTTATGGGAGACAAACTGCACAAGGTCCGGAAAATTCTTTTCAATGTAATCCACAAAGGCGGGGCAGCAGGAGCTTGTCAGGAACCCCTTCTCTGCAAGCTCCCGGGATTCAGCCTGTGCGACCATATCTGCACCGAGTGCCGCTTCCACAACCGTATGAAAACCAAGTTCTCTGAGGCCGGTAATAACCTGACCGAGTTTTGCATAAGTAAACTGACTGGAAACCGATGGTGCAACAACTGCGAAAATCTTATAGTTCTTGTTTCCGTGACTACCCTTCAGCATATCAATCACGTTGAGAATAAAAGATTTATCCGTAATGGCACCGAACGGGCACTGATAGACGCAGGCGCCGCAGGAAATGCACTTTGCGTTATTGATACAGGCCTGCTTCTCTTCTCCCATGGAAATCGCTTTGACCTTACAGGCCGTTTCACACGGGCGCTTATAGTTATGGATTGCGCTGTATGGACACACTTTGGAGCAGGCGCCGCACTCCTTGCATTTACTTTTGTCAATATGGGCGACATGATTGGAATCAAAGGTAATAGCACCAAACCGACAAACATCCTCACAGCGATGTGCAAGGCATCCGCGGCATGCATTTGTCACCTCATAGCCGCCCATCGGGCATTCATCGCAGGCAATGTCGATAACCTCAATGACGTTCGGGTTGCTCTTGTTGCCTCCCATTGCCATTTTAACACGCTCTGCCAGAATGGCGCGCTCCTTGTAGACGCAGCAGCGCATCGTCGGTGTTTTTCCGGGAACGATGGTCTTCGGAATATCGATCGCCGTTTCCGGAAGGCGTTCAGCCCATGCTTCCCGCGCAACCTCGCGGAGGACTTTATACTTCAGATGCTGTACCTTGGTATCGAATTTTCTCATACGTACTCCTCAGCGAAAATCAGAAATAACTTACTTTGATACGCTTACCCATTTTCCGCAGGCAGGCGGACAACTCCTCAACCAAATTCATTTTGATATTGAAATTGATGGGAAGGTCGGGATTCTGATGCGCGGGATTCACAGCTCTGCCGACATAGAAATTGATATCGGTTGCCTCCTCAAAGAGCAGACGGCAGATCATAGATGCCCCGTCATGCCCAAAGCCCCATTTTTCATAGAGCTTATTTTCGCCGATGGCATCTTTGGCATACTCCACCACCTTATTAACGGTAATAACCCCTTCGGTCACCAGATCCACTCCTTCAATTTCTGCGATCGGCGGAACATCGCTTCTGACAAAATTCAAACTTGCTTTTACCGGTTTACCGAGATACTTGGCAGCAATGGAAGAGGTTGTACCTCCGCAAATGATATGCTTTCCCTCTTTCGAAAAGAACAAAGACATCATGCGGTTGCAGTCATCCCGATTTGACGGCGGACCGAAGAGGATATTCATCGGTTCCCGCTTGCGGATTTTCACAACACATGCAGTCGCATCATCCCCCGGGCGTTTTGCATACAGCTTATCCACCTCATCGATCAGAATCGTAGACAGGGTTTTGGCAGTATAGCTGTTAACACAGACCGTCTCCATAAACGCAATGATATCCTCGCGCTTCCATCCGAAGTTATAGGCAAGACCAATGCCCGCATGGGGACAGCCGTCGCTCATGGTGATAAAAATATCGTTCTCGGTAAGCTTGATGACCGATTTATAGATTTTTTTGCCGCCGATATTCATTTCACTTTGGGGATATTCGTAATTCTTTCCGTCACGGAGAAGAATCACCTGCGGGTTGTCATACTGGATCAGCTCCATTTCCCTGTTGTCAACCAGATGCAGGATCGTAAAGGTCGAATAGGCAACGCCGCGCACAGAACAGATCGGAAGGGTCTGCGCAATCGTTTCCACACAGTCCTCAAGCGTCAGTCCCTCTGCCATCATCGTTGATATGATCTTGCTTGTCAGGGTTGAAAGGATGCTTGCCTTCACCCCGCTTCCCAATCCGTCCGCAAGCACAATCACAGTGGAGTTATCTCCCTGCTCAACGATGTCAACATGGTCTCCGCAGAGCTGTTCCCCGATATGATTGATACTTTTATAGCCGATATCGGCGCAAAGATCATTCATCGGAAATACTCTCCTTCAGCTTTGTGAGTGCAATCTTTGTTTCCGCCGCGGTTTCTCCAAGGAGAGAGGCAATCTCCTGAACGATGCGCATCTGCTTATCGACCACCTTATCGGCAATTTCCACCGTTTGGCGACTGATGTTTTCCTTTTTCTCGCGCTCGGATTCTTCATCGGTTACGTCACGCATAATACAGACAAGCATCTGATAGGCGGAATCATATACAACGGTCTGTTCGACATATTTTTTATACTCCGCAAGGTAAACACGCTGATCGCGGATGCTTCGTTTCGTTTCCAGCACCTTCAAGAACGGAGTCGGATCAAGAATCCGGATAACCTGATCCCCGAGAACATCGGATGCGGAGCGAATGTTCATAATCTTTCGCGCCGCGGCATTGATCTGCTGAACCTCCAGCGCATCGTTGACAACAATCAGTCCGTTCGGTGTATTGTTGACAATACAGTCGGAGAAGCTTTCTGCCTTTTCCTTGAGAAAAGGCAGACACATGGAAATCTCCGCCTTGCCCTGATAAATCGCGATTGCCTTTTCTCGGCAGGTGTTATAGCCGCAGGAACCGCAGTTCAATTCATCCTCGGGTTTGGTTTTTCCCATTCGCTTCAGAATCTCGGAGATCTCACTTTCGCTCGGAACCGCACTGCGCAGTTCAATCGGCTCAAATTCCTTCTGAAGCTCCTTCGGATCCGGCTGAATCAGCGCATAATCCTTTTTCCCCGCATAAGCGGCAACGGCCATATAATCCTCTACTGGGGAGCGGTGGTACTTTTCCATAACCGGACCGCCGATACAGCTGCCGGCGCAGGCAGACATTTCAAGAAAACAATGATGTATTTTTCCGCTTTCCAGGTCCCGCAAAGCGGCAATGCAATTCTCAACACCGTCTATCGCCATATAAGTATACCCCGGCGCATTCTGTGCCATGGTTCTGAGAATCCCGCCGGCCGTCGGGAAAAACCGTGCCCGGCTTTCCTCCGTAGTGTCCATATCCGGCTCAAGCGGAATCTTCTCTGCCTCCAGCCATTTGGTCAGCTCCTCAAAAGTCAGAACAGCATCCACAATCCCGGCATAATGCTCTGCCTCATCCTTTTTGGCAACACAGGGGCCGATAAAGACGGTTTTTGCATTGGGTACGCGACGCTTGATATCGGCGCAATGTGCCTGCATCGGGGATAAGACATCCGCAAGGTACGGAAGCGCGGACGGAAAGTATTTCTGAATCAGAAGATTAACGGAATGACAGCAGGAGGAGATCACAACATCCCGCTTTTCCTCGGAGAGAATCCTGTCATACTCGGTTTTGACAACCGATGCACCAAGCGCTGTTTCTTCTGCGTCCGCAAAGCCGAGCCGTTTCAGCGCCTTCTGCATCCCTCTGATTCCGATACCGGGATAATTGGCGATAAAGGACGGGGCCAGACTGACATATACCGGATCTCCGGACTGAATCAGCACCCGGGCTTTTTCGGTTTCATCGACAATCTGTTTTGCGTTCTGCGGACAAACGACGAAGCATTGGCCGCAGAGGATACACTCGTTGCCGATGATATGCGCCTGATTTGCCGAAAAGCGTATCGATTTCACCGGGCAGTGGCGAATGCATTTATAGCAGTTCTTGCAATTTGATTTTTTCAGTGTTAAGCAATCAGACATCTTATTCCGCCTCCCGGCTTACCATTACTGCCGGCATGATTTTATTGTTCCAGAAATCGCGGAATCCGTCCGGTGTGATCCCGGTATAGACATCCTCACCAACGGTTACCGTAACCCCGATGCGATTGCATCTTCCCGTACAGAAGCTACCGGAAAGGACAATCTCATCTTCAAGTCGGTTCTCCGAAATGGCCTTTCGGAGAAGCTCCACAATTTCCGGTGCCCCCTTGAGGTGACAGGAGCTTCCGACACAAACCTCAATAAATACCATATCTTACACCTTTGCCCGGATCTCTTTTTCAAAAAACTGCTTGGCGGTATCCGGAGTTACGGAATAAAACACCCCGTCGACAGTGACACAAACACCCTGCTGGCACTTCCCCATACAGAAGGTTCCGCCAAGTTCCACCTTATCTCCGAGGTTCTCCTCGGAGATAAGGTACTGCAGCTCCTCCACGACCTGTCGTGACCCCTTGATATGGCAGGAAGAACCGATACAAACCGTAACTTTCATATGGTCGTCTCCTTGCTTATTCGTAGTCGACAACATTTACCCAGCTGTGAAGGAATTCCCGTTCTTTTTCATTTCCCTTCACTGACTGAGAAGCGGCAACGATGGGCATCCACTTCTGTACATATTGCTTTGCGGTGTTGCTCTTCTGACAGAAAAGCTTAAGATATTCTTCGGCGCCCTCAATATCGCCGTTCAACCAAAACAGCAGATAGGTGCGGGCCGCATCGGCAGAAGCATTGCCCTGTGTCGCGTGTGACCAGTCAAGGATGTAGGGCTTTCCGTCCTCGGTAATGATGATGTTGGAGGGATTAAAATCCCCGTGACAAAGCTTGGCATGTTTTGGCATGGCGTCAAGCCGCGTATGAAGATCATAGCGGGTTGTCGCATCAAAATCCGTCTGGCTGATTTTCCGGTTCATTTTATCCTTAAGCTTGGTAAGGAGAGGGCAGGACTTTGTGTGCATCTCTATCTGAAGATCCACAAATAGATTGAGGTACTCCTCCTTCTTTTCCGGATTCTCTTCCATCAGCTGGGCAAGTGTCTTTCCTTTGATGAAATCGGTTACAATGGCCCATTTCCCGTCTATCACGGTAACCTCACGGATTTTCGGAATATTCAGACCGGTTTCTTCAACACGGGCCTGATTCAACGCCTCATTCAGAATATCCGCCTTGGAGTAGCTTTCATCAAAGACCTTCATACAAAGATCCCCGTCACGGTATACAGTCTTGTTGTTTCTGACTGCAATAATTCTATCAAGCTTCATGACCCTTCCTCCTTACGCTTTTTTCATGCCGTTTTTGGCTCGGCGATATGCCTGTTTGAAGTTGTGCTCAGTATCGACGGGAACGATATCCGCTTCGGTCGGCATCGCCGGCTCAGTGAAATGCGCCTTCCCGTAGTATGCATTCAGATACATCTGCTTGATCTCGCTCATCAGCGGATATCTCGGGTTTGCACCGGTGCACTGATCATCGAACGCCTGCTCGGTCATATCGTCAAGACGGGCAAGGAAGTCGTCTTCGTCGATATTGTAATCCTTGATGGTAGGCTTGATACCAACCCGCGCCTTCAGCGTGTTCAGGGCAGTGATCAAGTTCTCGAGCTTCTCGGTGTCGCTCTTTCCTCCGAGTCCGAGAGCGTCTGCAACCTCGGCATAACGGTGGAGCGTGTGCGGGTGATCATACTGGGAGAAGGTTCCCATCTTGACAGGCGCTTCCGCCGCATTGAAGCGGAGAACCTCCTCAAGCATCAAGGCGTTTGCAACACCGTGAGGCAGATGATGGAAAGCGCCGAGCTTATGCGCCATTGAGTGACATACTCCGAGAAAAGCGTTCGCAAATGCCATGCCTGCCATTGTAGCAGCGTTTGCCATCTTCTCTCTTGCCTCAACATCGGTCTGCCCGTTATCATATACACGGGGCAGATATTCAAAGATCACTTTAAGTGCGCGAAGAGCAAGTCCGTCGGTATAATCGGTTGCCATAACCGATGCATAGGCTTCCAGACAATGGGAAACCGCGTCAATACCGGAAGCAGCAGTCAGTCCGCGCGGAGCACTCATATGAAAATCCGTATCGATGATCGCCATGTTCGGAAGCAGTTCATAGTCAGCGAGAGGATACTTGATTCCGCTCTGCTCATCGGTAATCACGGCAAACGGCGTTACCTCGGAGCCTGTGCCGGCAGATGTCGGAATCGCAATGAAATATGCTTTTTCACCCATTTTGGGGAAGGTGTAAACACGCTTGCGGATATCAATAAAGCGCATCGCCATATCCATAAAATCGGCCTCCGGATGCTCATAAAGTACCCACATGATCTTTCCGGCGTCCATGGCAGATCCGCCGCCGAGGGCAATAATGCAGTCCGGAGCAAATGCACGCATCTGCTCGGCACCCGCTTTTGCACAGGCAAGGGTAGGATCCGGTGCCACATCGAAGAAGGTTGCGTGCTGAATTCCCAGTTCGTCCAGCTTGTCGGTAATCGGCTTTGTATACCCGTTGTGATAAAGGAAACTGTCGGTAACGATAAAGGCCTTTTTCTTGCCCATGACAGATTTCAGCTCGTTCAAGGCAACAGGCAGACAGCCTTTCTTGATATATACCTTCTGCGGGGTCCGGAACCAGAGCATATTTTCTCTCCTCTCTGCAACGGTTTTGATATTGATAAGGTGCTTGACACCGACATTCTCGGAAACACTGTTGCCGCCCCAGGAGCCGCAGCCAAGCGTCAGGGAGGGCGGAAGCTTGAAGTTATAGAGATCGCCGATGCCGCCCTGAGAGGAAGGAGTATTGACCAGAATACGGCAGGTCTTCATACGGTCGGCAAACTCAGCAAGCTTCTCTTTTTCCGTCTCTGCATTGAGATAAATCGAAGAGGTATGACCGTAGCCGCCGTCCGCAATCAGATGCTCTGCCTTTGAGAAAGCATCCTCAATGTTCTTTGCCCGATACATGGCAAGCACCGGAGAAAGCTTTTCATGGGCGAACTCCTCAGAAAGATCAACGCTCTCCACCTCACCGATAAGAATCTTCGTTCCTTCGGGAACCTTGACGTCAGCGAGTTCCGCAATCCGCGCAGCAGTCTGCCCGACAATTTTGGCGTTCAAAGCACCGTTGATCAGAATGGTTTTGCGCACCTTCTCTGTCTCTTCGGGGTTAAGGAAATAGCACCCGCGTCTCGCAAATTCGGTTTTTACCGCATCATACACGGTATCCAGTACGATAACGGACTGCTCGGACGCACAGATCATACCGTTGTCAAAGGTTTTCGAATGGATAATGGAGTTCACCGCAAGTACGAGGTCAGCCGTATCATCGATAATTGCCGGTGTGTTTCCGGCTCCCACTCCGAGCGCAGGCTTACCGGAGGAATAGGCCGCCTTGACCATTCCGGGACCGCCGGTAGCCAGAATAATGTCCGCCTCTTTCATCAGAAGGTTAGTCATGTCCAGGCTCGGAACATCTATCCAGTCAATAATCCCCTCCGGAGCGCCGGCCTTTACCGCCGCCTCAAGAATCAGCTTTGCTGCCGCAATTGTGGAATTCTTTGCGCGCGGATGTGGGCTGATAACGATTGCATTACGGGTCTTCAAAGCAATGAGACATTTGAAGATCGCGGTCGAGGTGGGATTTGTCGTCGGAATAACGGCAGCAATAACGCCGATCGGCTCAGCAAGCTTTTTCACGCCGTATGCCGAATCCTCCTCGATCACACCGCAGGTTTTCGTATCCTTATAAGCGTTGTAAATATATTCGGCAGCATAGTTGTTCTTGATCACTTTGTCTTCAACAACGCCCATTCCGGTCTCTTCAACTGCAAGCTTGGCAAGCGGAATGCGAGCCCGGTTTGCAGCAATTGCTGCCGCCTTGAAAATTACATCCACCTGCTCCTGTGAGTAACCGGCAAACTGTTTTTCTGCCGTCCGGACACGTTCGAGTGCTGCCTCCAGCGCTTCAACGCTGTCCACAATGGGTCTTTCCCTGTTTTTCATAGGATCCTCCAGTTTCATTATTATCTCTTTTTAATTTCTGATGAAGATGTGCAAGGGAGAGTGCCATATTCTCATATTGCACCGACACCCCCTCGGGAAGCGAAAGGCGGACCGGAGCAAAGCACCAGATCGCCCGTATTCCGCTTTTTACCATAATATCCGCAACCGTTTGCGCAGCCTCCGGCGGAACGGTAATAATCCCGATTTCCACCTGATGAAGCGAACAGTAGGACGGAAGAGCGGAAATCGGAAGTACGGCGCCGGAATCGTCATCGGCTTTGATATCAAACGCATGATGAATGCGGATCCCATATTCCGAGAAACCGCCGAATCCGAGCAATGCCGTCCCGAGGCGTCCTGCACCAACGATAACGGCCTCACACTCAGCTTTTGTCCCAAGAGCCTCTTCAATGCATTCAGACAGTTCCATGGTGTCATAGCCAATTTTCGGCTTTCCCGTATTGCAAACGGAGGAAAGATCCTTGCGTACCTGAACCTCTCCGAGATCCAGCCCCCGTGCAATGGAGGTCGCCGAAATCGTGCGTGTTTCCTTTGGTAAGCTCCGAAGCAAAGAAAGATACGCCGGCAGTCTTCCCATCGTTGCCCGCGGTATACCGTTGTTTCGCATGATTACCTCCGTATGGATTTCGGTCCCGACTTCGACCGTAATCAGTATAGCACCGAGCCCTGTCTTTGTAAATTGCGTATTTTACATATCGGTATTGCATATATCGATATAGCGATTATCGATTAGATATATATAGAAAAAGCGCCTGAAACAGGCGCTTTTTATAATCATTTACAGTTTGTCCCGGAATATCTCTCTTTTCACTCTGCACAGCTCGGCAATAAAAGCATCGTCAAGCTCCGTAAGGCGATAATCCTTGCGATGGATCATAACATCTTTATAGTGCTTTTTATTTTCGGGACAAATGCGCTCAACAAGGCCGTAACGAGACAGAAGCTCCGTCGGAATCGGAGAAACCCACATGAAGGTTTGCGGATTTCCGGAAAGAAGTTCGAACTGGCTTGCGCGCTCAAAAACAAAAATTCTGCGCGGAACGTCCGGCAGCTCCTCCTTTTTCACCGTCATGAACGGAATTGAGGGGACATACGGATCTCCGTGGGCAATTTCTATCGAACCTGCAAGATCTTCAAAACCGATTTCTTCTTTTCTTGCAAGAGGAGAGGAGGCACTCATAACCAAACGGTAGTGAAATTCAGCGACAAGCTCATAGGAGAGTCCCTTTTCTTCAAGAAGTTCTTTATAATAACGATCAAATCCGGCAGCATATCGAAGAATCCCAAGCTTATAGTCGTCCTCGAGAATATTCTTTATAACACGCATCGCATTGGTCTCGCGATACAGAATCTCAACCTCTTTCTCATCGGTCAAACGGGAAGAAAAAGCGGAAAAAGCAGATGAAATGTAACTGGCCCGAGGACCGGAGAAGGAAAAATGCTTTTTCCCCGATTTACCGGAGCGGAACATTTGCTCAACCGCATCAACCTGTGCGAGAATCGTTTTTGCATACTTGAGAAAAATTTCCCCATCCTGCGTTAATTTCATTCCCCGTGTGGAACGCTCAAAAAGCGCTACTCCGAGCGAGGATTCCAGATCCTTGATCGCACGGCTCAGATTCGGCTGATCGAGATAGAGTTTCTCCGCAGCCTTATTCACCGATCCGCACGCCGCAACCTCTATCGCATACTTCATATACAGCAGATTCATATTCAGTCTCCGAAAGGATTTTCTTTGCTTATTTATTTTTGCTTTTTTATTATAGCACAGATTCCGCAAAAAATCTACTGCAATATACGATAAAGAATACATCCTCCTGTTCGGGTCGGAAATGCAGAAACGGTCTTTTTCACAGCCTGTCTCAAATCCGGGAGGTCCCTTGACAGATATGAATGTTGAGAATATAATGGAAAAGACGGCGGAATGATATTCTGTACAGAGAGCTGGAGGAATCGCTTGAATGAAAACAGAGAAAAAGTCCCCTTCCCTGAAATGCAAGGGAAAGCATCTTTTGGAGGAATCGATCGTACTGATTGCCGGATCCGTTCTGTTTGCAGTTTCCATGAAAATGTTTTTGCTCCCCTCACAGACGGTCATCGGGGGAGTTACCGGTATTGCAACCATTCTCAATATTCTTTTCGGAACCCCGGTCGGCGTTATGATCGTTCTTATCAACGTTCCTCTCGTTCTGATTAACGCACTGAAATTCGGTTTTCGGTTCATGCTCAAAACCATTATCGGGATAGCCATTACCTCTGTTGCAACAGACGCTCTGTTTTTCCTCGGTCCGGTAACAGAGGACCGTCTCCTGTGTGCTCTCTTCGGCGGTATTGCAATGGGAGCCTCGCTCGGCATTCTTTTTTCCCGCGGATATACCTCCGGCGGAACCGATCTGATTGCCTGCCTTGTCAGACTGAAGGCAAAAAAGCTTTCCGCAGCGCAGATTATCTTTGTTGCGGATGCATTCATCGTTATTTGTTCCTGCATCATACTGAAAGATTTCAGCAACATTTTTTATTCACTCATAGCAATCGGCGCCTCAACTCTTACCATTGACTATGTCAGTGCCGGTATCAACCGGGCAAAACTCGCTTTGATCATCTGCGACAAAACAGAGGAGGTATCCGAGGCGATTCTGAAGGATTTGCACCGTGGCACAACACTTCTGACTGCTAAGGGCGGCTTTACCCTGAAGGATAGGCAGGTTATTCTCTGTGTCGTCAAGAAATCAGAGATTTATGAGCTCAAACAAGTTGTCAACCGGGCCTGCCCGAATGCTTTTCTGATCTTCAGCGATGCAGCGGAAGTGAAGGGGGAAGGATTTGAATCCGAATCCCTGTCATAAACGAAATACCTTAACAAATCAAACAGCCTCCCGCATTCGGGGAGGCTGTTTCAATATAAAGGGAACGCGGAAATCCGCGTTCCCGAAAAAGCGAGAAAATACGGGCGATCAGCTGAAGCGTCTGCCGAATCGGGGATTGACCGGCTGAACCGGCTGCTGCGGCTGCGAAGAAGCACGGCTGCGACTGCGGTCCAATATCGACTTGACATCACCGAAATCATCCTCGGAAAGCTTGCTTTCAGCAGGAGCGTCATCCGGTTCCAGCTCTGCTTCACGCGCAGAAAGTGAGCTTGCGGAGGCAACGGCGGAGACAGCTTTCTTTTCGGTCTTGGAAGTAGACTTCGGTGAAGATTTCCCACCGTCAAAGCCGGTAGCAATAATGGTAATCCGCATTTCATCTTCAAGCTCGGGATCAAAGGAAACGCCCCAGATGTTGACCGCATCCGGATGGGCAGCCTCGGTAATCATACGCGCGGCAACATCAATATCCTCGAGTCCGATATCAGGGGATGCGGTAATACTAAACAGAATTCCGCGTGCACCGTCGATCGTTGTCTCAAGCAGCGGGCTGGAAATTGCGGCCTTTGCGGCGATTTCGGCTTTATCCTTGCCGGTACCGGTGCCGATGCCCATGTGGGCATTGCCGGCTCCCTTCATAACAGTGGTTACGTCAGCAAAGTCCACATTGATATATGCAGTCTCATTGACGATCTCAGATACGCTCTGGACGCCGCGGCGCAGAACATCATCGGCAATTTCAAAAGCATTCTGAAGGGTAATACGGGTATCACTTACCTGCTTCAGGCGTTCATTCGGAATAACGATAAGAGAGTCAACATTTCCACGCATCTCTTCAATTCCCGCCTCTGCCTGAGACATGCGGCGCTGACCTTCAAAAACAAAGGGCTTGGTCGCAATACCGATCGTCAGGATGTCCAGTTCCTTGGCTACACGCGCGATAATCGGCGCAGCACCGGTTCCGGTTCCGCCGCCCATACCGGTTGTCACAAAGACCATATCGGCACCGGTGAGCGCTTTCTTGATTTCCTCAACGCTCTCCTCTGCGGCTCTCTTTCCGTTTTCGGGATTGGAACCGGCTCCGAAGCCCTTTGTGATTTTTTCGCCGATTGCAATCTTTGTTTCGGCGTTCGACTTGAGCAGTGCCATCTGGTCGGTATTGATCGCAATATATTCGACACCCTTAATATTACTCTCAATCATGCGGTTAACGGCGTTATTACCGCCGCCGCCGACACCGACAACTTTAATACATACGTTACTCATTCTATCGTTAGGAACCTGCGGCATTTTCGACCTCCGATTAGTTTATTTTTCCTGCTCTGTGAAGCAATCATATACACAGTATTATGATACTTTGTTTTCGACGATTTTGCAAGTGTTTTTTCGAAATTTTAATAATTCTCTTCAAAATTCGCCTCAATCCGTTCTTTTTACGACAACCTCCTTCGGATTTGTCAGATCCAGTGTTGCCCCGGAGGCTGTCTTCAACCTTTCATCGTCCAGCATAGAGGCTGCAACGGTAAACTTCAGCGGTAAATCCTGTGTATCGCCGAGAATCAGAACAAATCTCCCGTCAACTGTAACGGAAGCACTCCGAGCAGATGTCAGATCCAAAGCGGTTACTCGACCCCAAAGCGCGCTCTGTGCAACCGCAGAAAGCGTTTCAGAAACATAGCTTTGTTCCCCCGCGGAAAACTCAATCGTTTTGCCGGCGATTGCACGAAGCACTTCGGGAAGCTGTACCGGAACTGTACCGGAATCGCCTCCAAAACCGATCACACGAAGCCCATCGGTGAAGCAAACGGTTCTTCCCTCAATGTTTGCCGAATACAATCCTTCTTCTTCGGTTACGCGAATTACTACGCAATCCAAGGGAGAAATTCCAACAGCAACCGTGGAAACCCGCGTACATTTTTCGAGAATCCGATTGCGCGCGGCTTCCCTGTCAAGGGTGAAAAGAAAGCTTCCTTCCTTTATGCCGGAGGCCTCAATCAGCTCCTGATCCCTGTAGTATTCATTTCCACTGATCTCAAAGCGGGAAACGCGGCAGGACAGGAGAACAGCAAGAATTACGCTCATCAAGACAATTCCGACGGCAATTCCGATTGCTGCTCTTCCATTCCGCTTTCCGGCACTTCGCAGTTTCATGAAGTTCTACTTCCTTTTCTTTTCTTTGACCAGGCGGACCATTTCCTCATAGATCCGCTTTCCCGAATCCGGAACTGCGAACGACTGAATCCGCCTGCTCATTTCCGCGCGACGCTCTGGGTTACAGGAGAGCCCAGCAATCTCATCCGCTAATTTCTCGGGTGTCAGATCTTTTTCCCTTATCACAACGGCTGCCCCGGAATCCGCAAGTAGTTTAGCATTTTTATACTGCTGATCATTCGTTACATTCGGAGACGGAATCAAAATCGCACATTTTCCGAGAAGCGCCAGTTCCGAAAGGGTAATCGCGCCGCTCCGACAAACGACGATATCTGCGGCTTCCATACGCTTCGGCATATCATAGATATAGGACAAAACCTCAATATAGGGCCCTCCGAGTCCCAGTTCAGCGAAGCTCGCCTTAAAGCTGACGTAATTTCTCTCCCCTGTTCCGATGCAGAACGCAGTACGGCTCAAGCGGGTATCCCGTTCGGCGAGCATGGAAAGAAGCGTTTCATTGATCCGATCGGCTCCGAGGCTGCCGCCATAGCAAAGTACATATGCGGACCGGTCATCCGGTGCTTCTTCCGGAAAGGCTGACTTTGACGAGGCCGCCGAAGAATAAAAGGAACCGCGCAGCGGGCAACCGACGTGAAGATGTTTGTCGGGATACTTCAGCCTTTGGGAACTTTCCTTGTAATTAAGGAAAACTCGGTCGACATATTTTTCGACGCGGGTAACGGTAACACCCGGAACTGCATTCGCTTCATGGACAGCACAGGGAACTCCGCGGCGTGCGGCGGCGACGAGTACAGGCCAGCTGACGTATCCTCCGGTCCCCAGAACAAAATCCGGTTTAAACTCATCAATGATTTTTTCGGCAGCGCGCGGCGACACCAATGCAAGCCAAGCTGCTTTCAGATTTTTCGGAGACAGACTGCGCCGGAATCCGCGTACATCCACATGATACATCGGATATCCCTCTTTGGCTACAAGGCTGTTTTCCATACCCGTCGGAGTCCCGACATAGCCGATTACTGCGTCGGGATCGTTCGCACGGATGATGTCGGCAATCGCAAGAGCGGGATTGATATGTCCGGCAGTACCGCCCCCGGTTAGTAAAACTCTCATAAGTCACCTTATTAAAATTATTTCCTATCTGTTCGGGATGTGATTATTTACGTATATAGGATGCCCTTGAAATAGAAAGCATAATCCCCATTTCCGCCGCGAGTACGATCAAAGAGGAACCGCCATAGCTGAAGAACGGCAGTGCAATACCCGTATTCGGGATAGAATTTGTAACGACTGCTACATTCAGAAGAACCTGTATCGCAAGATGGGAAGAGATTCCGAAAGCAACGATACTTGCAAAAGCGTCGGGGGCACGGCGCGAAATAAAGATTCCGCGTGCAACAAGCAGCCCAAAAAGCAGGAGAAGCACACAGGCCCCTACAAAACCAAGCTCCTCACAGACAATCGTAAAAATAAAATCATTATGCGGCTGAGAAACATAGCTGAATTTCAGACGGCTCTGCCCCAGCCCCAGACCGAACGGTCCGCCCGATCCGATCGCGTACAATCCCTGAATGGTCTGCCAGCCGCCTTCAAGCCGGTACTGATACGGATCCAACCAAACCTCGACACGCTTGCTTGCGTACGGAAACACGACAATCAGTATAACAACAACGGCAACCCCAAGAAAAAGAATGGGAAAGAGATCACGAACCCGTGATCCGGAGTAAAACATAACAAGTCCGCCGATCAGCGTAATAATGACCAGCCCGGATATATGTTTTTCTAACATGACAAGCACGTCAATGCCGCCGATAAACAGAAAAGGAATCACGATTCCGTATACAAAGGAATTGCGGTTGTTTGCCTTTCTCAGTTTTCTGTTTTCAAGCCCGTGAAGCGACGGATTGCGGCGATAGGCAATTATTTTATCCTTATTCAAGCTCATAAACCGTGCCAAAGCAAGGATCAGCGTGATTTTTGCAATTTCAGATGGCTGGACAGAGATCCCGAAAACCTCAAACCAACGCTGTGCCCCGCCGCGAGCCAGTCCGTACACAAGGACTGCCCCGAGAAGTCCGAGCGACACGGCATAGAGTATATTTGCCGTATTGAAAAAGAATTTATAGGGGATCGCAGATATGACCGGAATAATGATCAGACTCAGAAAAACAAATACAATCTGTCGCTTCGCGAAGTAAAAGCTGTCGCCGAAGCGTGCAGACGCATCCGCGTAGCTTGCAGAGAACACCATTACAGAGCCAAAAAGCATAAGAATCAGGACGAGGACAAAAAAAACGGGATCAAAGCCGCTTTTTCGCTCGACAAGCGTTCCGACATCGCCTTCGACACGAATGTCCGGGCGGCGACGGACCGGGTGGTTCAAACCCGTTACAAGTTTTGCGTCTTCTTTTGTCTGATTCGGAAGAAGAAGGGCTTTCCCCTTTTCCTCCGGTGTTCTGCGGTCTTTCATTTTGCCTCCGTCAGAGTGCGAAATAAGAAAGGATGCAGAAAAGAAGCGTAATTCCGGAGAACACATAGCAGATCTTCAGCTCGCTCCATCCGCACATTTCAAAGTGGTGGTGAATCGGTGCCATACGAAATATTCTTTTCTTTGTCAACTTATAGCATCCAACCTGCAGAATCACTGATGCGCTTTCCAGAACGAAAACAATTCCGTAGATAAGCACCAGAAAGGGGGTGGCGAGCATAAATGCCGATCCAGCAAAAAGTCCGCCAAGAAACAACGATCCGGTATCCCCCATAAAGACACGCGCAGGGTGATAATTATATACAAGAAAGCCGAGGACACCTCCGACGATCCCGCATCCGATCACTCCAAGAGGGATATTTCCCGATCGGACAGCCGCCAAAAACAGAAAACCGCCGATTACAAAGGAAATCATCGAAAGGAGACCGTCAATTCCGTCGGTAAGATTCACAGAGTTTACAATTCCTGTTATCAGAATCAATACAAGAAGATAATAGAAGAGTCCGAGTTCCACTTCAATGGAGGTAAACGGAATCCTGAGGATACTGTCTACCAGCCCCTCGTGATACATTCCGAGAAGATACACAGCGGCACAAACAAGCTGCAGAAGATATTTCTGCGGAGGCGTGAGTCCCTCATTCTGCTTTTTCTGAAGTTTTTTCCAGTCATCAAAAATACCGACACAGCCGTTGGAAACCGCAAGAAACAGGGTCAAAGCGCCGCCTGCACAAAGCTTGCTGTCCGCATCCCCGGTAAAATAGGCAACCGCGAGAAGAACCGCACCGACAACCGTGATAACAGCAAGGAAGGACAGTCCTCCCATGGTCGGTGTTCCGTCCTTGGATTTGTGCCAGCGCGGACCGATCTCAAGAATTTTCTGACCCATTTTCTTGCTCTTCAGGATGGGGATCAGCTTGCGAAGAACAATTACCGTCAGCAAAAAACAAGTAGCAGCCATGATAAGCGAATATCCGTAGATGCCCATACAATCCTCCGGGAGAGTCAGGAAATCTGATCTCCGTGTTCTTTCAAATACCCGATGATTTTTTCAGCGGCAACAGCCCGACTTGCCTTCACGAGCAGAACATCCCCCCGCCGAAGGAGTCCGAGCAGCTTTTCAGCACAGGAATCCGGAGCGGAAAGGTTGATTTCCGAAATAACCCGATCCGAGGGCATACCGTTCTGCTTTGCAGACTCAGCCGTACAGACAGCGGCTATTCCGAAGGTGACAAGACCGTCCAGGCCCAACTTCGCTACCTCTCTGCCGAGTTTTTCATGCTCTGTGCGTGTTTCCGAGCCGAGCTCACGCATATCACCGAGTAAGGCAAACTTTCTTGCGTTCTTTTCCCGGGCAAGCTCACAGAGAACGGAAAGCGACGCGCGCATTGATTCCGGACTTGCATTATAGCTGGCATCAATCACCGTTACTCCGGAGATTTCATAGATGCTCTGGCGCATAGCAGCATTCCGGAAACAGGCAAGCCCCTCGCGTAATTCATCATCCGATATTCCGAAGCGGTGACCGATTGCAGCAGCAAACAACGCAGCGTAGACATGATGAATTCCCAGCTCCGGAATCATCAGATCGCAAAGAGTTCTTTCGCCGCACACCAAATCGAAATAGGTTCTCCCACTCTCATACCGGATATGATCGGCGCGATATTCCCCGTTTTCGGTATAAACCGAAACAAATACAGTATTCTTCTTTCCGGCAAGCTGGCGAAGCAGGGGTTCGTCCCCGCACAGCACCAGCACACCGTCATCTTTCATACCCGCGGTAATCTCGGATTTTGCCTTGGCAATGCCCTCCCGGGAGCCGAGAAACTCAATATGCGAGGTACCGATGTTCGTAATCACCCCGAAATCCGGGCGTGCAATCATGGAAAGACGCTCAATCTCCCCGAAATTGCTCATCCCCATTTCCAGAACGCCGACCTCGGTTTCCGGTCCGAATCCGAGCATTGTCAGAGAAAGTCCGATATCCGTATTCAAATTTCCTTCTGTCTTTCCGACCCGGAATCGGCGGGAAAGAACAGAGGCAATCATCTCCTTGGTTGTTGTTTTCCCGACACTGCCGGTAACCGCAACAATACGGAGGGGGCGTTTTGTCCGATATGCATAGGCAAGATCGCCAAGCGCTCGCTGCGGATCATCACAACGCAGAAAAACAAAGGGATGCCCAAGATCCTCTGCCTGCGCAGGCAGGCGGTCAGAGAGAACGCAAACCGCTCCGGAAAGAACAGCAGATGCCGAAAAATCCGCACCATCAAAGCGCTCGCCTTTTATGGCAACATAGAGATCACCGCTTTCCGTTTTTCTGCTGTCTGTTGAAACTCCGCTGATCCGTATGGAGGTATCACAACCATAACATACAGGCGTACATCCTATCATCGCGGCTAACTCCGCCGCACTTACCGGCCCCATTCCCAGTTTCACGCTCATTTTATACTCCGTTTTTTTAATAATTCCATTCTTTTTTCAGCGGCACTCTCTACGGCCTCCCGCTCCGAATAGTAATGCCGACCGTCTGCATCAATTTCATAGTCTTCTCTGCCCTTTCCGACAAGAAGAACCGTATCTCCTTGGCGCGCCAGACAAATTGCTGCGGTTATTGCTTCTCCGCGATTCATGACAACCGTTTTATGGTTAAAGTCTTTCATTCCTCTGAGTATATCTTTAACTATGGAAACAGGCGATTCCGAACGGGGATTGTCAGAGGTCACAATCACCAGATCCGACCCCTCTGCCGCCGCACGTCCCATTGGCGCGCGCTTTCCTTTGTCGCGGTCCCCGCCGCAGCCGAACACGGTGATCAGCCGCCCGCTCTTTCTGCAGGAAGCAAGTGAAGAGAGGAGTCGCTGCATCGCCATTTCCGTATGAGCGTAATCAATAATAACCGAAACACCGGGTAGCGATTCCGGAACCATACGCTCCACCCTTCCCGGAATCCTCTCTAAGGATTCTGCTGCATCCGCAACAGTTTCGGGGGAGACACCGGCAAGGAGGGCGGCAGCAGCGGCACCAAGAGAATTCATCACTGTGAAGTCCCCCGCAATCCTGGATCTCATGCGAAAAGCGGCACGGGGAGACACAAGAAGATAGCTGACACCGTATACAGCTTGAACACGTTTCCGCAATGCGGAAAAATCGCATTGCGATGTTCCGAACGAGAACGCGCGCGGATACCAGTGAAATGCCTGTCTCCATTCCGGATCATCCCCGTTGTATATTACCGTATCACTTTGTGAGGCAAGATGAAGCTTGGCCCTTTTATATTCCTCTCTTGTACCGTGGAAGTCAAGATGATCGGAAGCAAAATTTGTGAAAATTGCACTGCGGAAACAAATCGGTGCAACCTTCTGAAGAGCAAGTGCATGACTGGACACCTCCATGACAACATCCGTTACCCCCTCCGAAGCCAGCTCGGCGAGCATGGGATAGAGCAGCTCCGGATCCGGTGTCGTCATCTGAGAGATTCCCGTGTTCTGCGGTGGGAAAGGAACTCTATGCCCGTCGTGAAACAATCCGTTGGAACCGATCATTGCCGTATGTCTTCCGTCCGCAGCAAGCATTCTTTCAAGAAAATAGGCGGTGCTCGTTTTCCCGTTTGTACCTGTGATTCCGAAAATCCGCATGCGAAGCTGAGGCTGCCCGAAAGCCGCAGCACAGAGTCGCGCAAATCCGGCACGAACGGAAGCAGCGCGAACGATCGGAAGACCGAAACTCTCACCGCAATAGTCCCGTCCTGCAAGGATAGCCGCTGCACCGCGTGCCGCAGCATCTGCAATATACTTTTCCCCGCTGTCAGTTCTTCCTGGGATGGCAGCAAACAGTTCGCCGCCCTTTACGGTTCTGCTGTCACGGGTAACCCCGCTGATTTCCGGATCTGTGTTTCCGTGCGGAGCTGTCAGCCCCGCTGTGCGTAGAAGCTCTCCTAACCTCATGTTCCGCTCCGGTCAAAGATTACTTCCTTTTGGTCAATCTGTGTTGTCCATATGTCTCATGGAAATGGTAACAGCGGTTCCCCGGGGAACCTCGGTTTCCGGGGCAACAGACTGAGAATAGACTACCGCACCGGCCGTTCCGGTGTTTGTTGCTCCAATTACATGAACACTAAGCCCGGCGTTCACAAGTCTCCGCGATGCCTCGGCTGCGCTGAGACCGCTGACATTCGGGACCTTTACCGTGTTCTTTATGATTTCATTTCCGGTATAAAGGATAACACGCGCGGATCCCTTTGTAACCGCAACACCGCTTGATGGGATTTGACCGGTAACTGCATTTCCGTCTCCGATTACCTCAACCGTAAGTCCCGCCGATTTTGCTTTGTTTTTCGCAGTTTCCAGATCGAGTCCGATATAGTTCCCTACACTGATTTCGAGCGTTGCAAGCTCTTCTTCGGTGTAGGTGGGCTCAAACCCAAGATACGGAAGGATCTCTGCCATAAATTGTGCACAGTACGGAGCAGCAACATTGCTTCCGTAAGTATTGGAACAGGTCGGCTCGTCACAGAGAAAGAGGATGGCGATCTCCGGGTCATACGCCGGTGCATATGCGAGGGTACTTCCGGCTCGGAGATAGGAATTCCCGTTTTCATCAAGAACATCGAACTTTTCGGAGGTTCCGGTTTTGCCGCAGATACGATATCCTTTGACATAACAGTTTGTATTTCCACCGAGGACAAAAACGCTTTCTTCGAGGATGTTGTTTAGAAGCTTCGATGTGGCTTCGCTGATAACCTGACGTTTTACCTCTGTCTCATAAGTATAAACTGTTTTTCCGTTTTCATCGACCAGCGAGGAAATCAGATGCGGCGTCACAAGGTATCCGCCGTTTGCTACCGCCGAAAGCGCAGTAATCTGCTGAACCAAAGTAGTCTTAAAGCGCTGACCGAAAGAAGAAACAGCCAGCTCCACCGGTCCGAGGTTTTCTTTTTTATGAAAATAGGTAACCGCCTCACCGGGGAGATCAATACCGCTTTTAGCCAGATATCCGTATGCACCGAAATAATCATAAAAGGATTCACTGCCGACCCGTGCAGCTACCTGCATCAGAACCGGGTTACAGGAATACTGAAGACCCAAACGGAAGGTCACAGCGCCATGCCCCCAGGTACGGTGACACCGGATACGGGTGCCTGTGCCTTCAACAACGTACGAACCGGAGCAATAAAACTGATCGGTTTCTTTCAGCACTCCCATTTCCAGTGCCATGGAGGAAGTTATCGGCTTGAAGGTGGAGCCGGGCTCATAAAGCTCGGAAACGCACTTGTTTGCCCACATTTCAAGTCGGTATTCCTTTTTCAGTTCTTTGTATTCCTCGCTGTCCTCCGCGTATCCGGAAGTTTCCAGCTTATTCTGATAAAACGCAT
Organism: Eubacteriales bacterium; assembly: GCA_034178705.1. Taxonomy (GTDB): domain Bacteria; phylum Bacillota; class Clostridia; order Oscillospirales; family CAG-272; genus RUG12395. The sequence continues at coordinate 21,850 of JAXFQY010000102.1, forward strand.
TCAGTGTATAGGGATCATTGAGATCAAAGCCGGGATAAACGCCCATCGCCAGAATAGCACCGGTCTTAACATTGATAACGATGGCGGCAACCTTCGCATCCGGCGCACAATCATTGTAGGATGCAAGCAGCTGCCGTTCAAGAGCCTCCTGTACGGTAACATCCAGCGTCGTCACAAGTTTAAGCCCGCTTTGGGACTCATAGTATGTTTCAAAGTCGAAAGGCATATCGTTTCCGTAGCTATCCTTCGCAGAAATATATCTGCCCGGTGTGCCGGTAAGCTCATCGTTATAAGAAAGCTCCAATCCGTACACACCGTTTCCGTCCGAACCGGTAAAACCGATAACAGTCGCCGCAAGATCGCCGTGTGGGTAGTAGCGTACGGAAAGTGCCTGAAGATGAACCTGATTCTCAAGCCCGTATTCCTCAATAAAGGCAACAATCTCATCCTTGACGGATGCATCCACTCTTGCCTTCAGCGTTTCGTCCAAACGATTTTTCTTTTCACAGCGCTGCAAAATGGTTTCTTTCTCAATTCCGAGAATGTCAGAGAGATGATTTGCGATCAGTTCACTTTGCTTGATTCCCTTTTCTTCCTCCTGCACACCGGAAGCCCCGAAGCGCAGAAAGCTGCGATGCATTGAGGACTTTTTTTCTGCGCGGTCGATGTCGCGCGGCGAGATAAACACACGCCATGCCGTAACATTTGTTGCCAGCGCGGACATATTGGTGTCGTAAATTTCCCCTCTTTTTGCCGATTCCTTTGTTTCCACCGTCACCTGATCGACAACAAGAGACTGATAATAGTCATAACTGATGATCTGAATATAAAACAGTCTGCCAATTAATGCGGCGGTAAGAAGAAAAAACACAGCAAGTACAAAACGCCTGCGACCCGTGAAAACACGATAATGTGATCCTGTCGCCATCTTACCGTACTTCTCCTTTCATCGGCGATTGCCCATGCCGTGTTATCATGCAACGGCACGGGCAATGTTCTGCTTTATCACATTTTATTCGGCGTTATCCGAATTATTCCAGAGGCTGCGAAGACGCTCGGCAAAGGCGGAAATCAAAGACATCGTTCCCTTGCTTCCCGCATCCTTCTCCGCAAGATCCACCGAGTCCTCGGAAGCAATCGAAAGAAAAGCGCTGTCTGCTTTATCCTTCTGAATCATTCCGTACTCTTCGACTGCAATTCTTCCAACCTCATCAAGGTCAACACGCGAATCCAGTGCACTATTCAGATCGGCAATCTCTCCATTAGAAGCAGAAAGATTGCTGCGCGCATCACTGTATGCCCTGTTTGCCCCCGAAAGCTGAACAGAACTGTACACGACAGCCGCCAGAATACAGGCAAATACCAGTGTCATTAACACCGATGCAGCAGGAAAGCGCGTCCGAACCCGTTCGGTACGTTCTGCCGTGTCCAGTGTAAAGAATTTCTCACCGATGGCGGAGAATACGCTCTTTTTCTCAGTTGCGGCACGGATTGCACTTCTACGGTGCAGCCCCTCTATTCTTGCCAGTTTGTCCGCGGTTGTAAGCTTTTTTTCCTTAACCTCAAGCAGATAGCGACGATAGTTTTCCATCGCACGCCTGCCCGGGGTATTTGCGCTTCTTCTGAAGCCGTAGAGATCGTTTTCGGTAATCTGATATGCTGTCATGTCGTCTCCTTTTCAAAGCTTCTCCGCTGCGCGGAGCTTTGCACTGCGAGCACGCGGGTTGCTTTCCAGTTCCTCTTCTCCGGGCAAAACCGGCTTTTTTGTCAGTATCTTCAGCTGCGGCTTACGCCCGCAGACGCATACCGGGAAGTCGGGGGGGCAAATGCAACCCGACGCAAGAGAGGCAAAGGTGTTCTTCACTTCTCTGTCTTCCAGCGAATGGAAGGTTATGATCGAGAGCCTTCCACCGGGGTTCATCATCCCGGCAAGGCTCCTGATCGCAGGCTCAATTACGGAAAGCTCAGCATTCACCTCTATACGGATCGCCTGAAAACTCCGTTTAGCCGGATGATGTCCTCCGCTCCTTGCGGCAGCAGGGATTGCGTTCTTGATAATCTCGGCAAGTCTTCCGGTTGTTTCAATCGGTTCTCGCGCTCTCTCCCTTACGATCGCCGCCGCGATTTTCCGGGAGAATTTTTCCTCTCCGTAGGAAAAAAGAATCCGCGATAGTTCCTCTTCGCGATAAGAGTTTACGACCTCTTTTGCCGTTATCCCTGCTCTGCGGTCCATCCGCATATCAAGCGGCGCGTCCGCCATATAGGAAAATCCGCGTTCTTCCGCATCCAGCTGCCTGGAGGATACCCCAAGATCCGCCGTAGCGCCATCAATTCTCTCCACACCGATAGAATGCAGAACCTCAGCAGCATTCACAAAATTTTCCCGAATTACGGTTACGCGCTCCCCGTAGGGTGCAAGACGCGTCGTAGCAGCAGCTATTGCCTCCTCATCCCGATCGAAGGAATAGAGATGACCGGTCGTCAGCTTTTCGGCGATGGCGGCACTGTGACCTCCTCCGCCGGCCGTACAGTCTATGTATATTCCGTCCGGTTTTACCGCAAGCAGTTCAACTGCTTCCCGCAGCAGAACGGAGACATGAATAAATTCTTCCATATTTTCTTCACAAACCAAGCTGGCGCATAAGCTCGCGCAGATGGTCGACGTCTCTCGCCTTTTCTCTTTCCTCCCACAGGGTCTCTGACCAGATTTGTGCATGATCCCCCGCGCCGAGGATAACCGCATTCTTGTCGAGATGTGCATATTCCTTCAAATCATTCGGAATCAGCACACGACCCTGTGAGTCCGGCTCGGCAACAAGTGTTTTCGGGAAAATAAAAAGCTTCAGCTCAAGGGCAACCGAATCAGGAAGGGCACGGATTTTATCGGCGTATTTTTCCCACTCCTCATTCGTATAAAGGGCAAGACAGGGATCCAATCTGCGAGTGATCACAAAGCTGTCCCCAAGGATTTCACGGTATTTGGCGGGAATGAAAATGCGGTTCTTTGCATCGAGAGAATAACGGTATTCCCTGCAAAACATCTCCATCTCCGCTTCACCTCTCCCCCATTTTCAAACATTTTAGGACATTTTCCACCATTTCGCCCCACTTGCCTATATTATACAGCCTCCAAACGGCTTGGTCAAGAGTTTTTCAAAAGATTCTTTTTGAAAATGTAAAAAATTTATAAGCAATTTTGTGCAGAATGAACAGCAATAACAGAGGATTCGACAATCTCCGAGCGGATTCGAAAGAGAAAAAAGGCGAAAAACGAGAAGAAAGCGCCCAATTCCCGCGAAAGTGGGGAACGCTCCCGAACCGTCCTTCCTTCAGCATAAAAAAGCCGGTACAGAAAGCGGTTCCCCACTTTTCTGTACCGGCAAAACACCGATTCATTTATTTTTATTCTTTTCAAGATAACCAAGGCATAGACGCGCCACTCCGGGCCCCAGAAGACGTTCCGCTTCCCCACCGTCCGTCAAAAGAGCGCGGGCTGTGCTTGAACTGACTTCTTCCAGTTCGGGAGGGGCATCGATCAGAACAGTCACAGCAGAGGGGCAACGGGCCGCGTTATACTCCGCCATCTTAAGCTCATACTCCCTATCCTGCATGTTCCGGACACCCTTCAGAATCACATCAACCCCGTGCCGTCTGCAATAGGCATACAGCATTCCACGGGAAAAACCGAGCACAACAGGAAGGTCCCCGAATTGCTCCTTCATCAAACGTTTTCTCTGTGATTCGGTAAAGGTATAGCGCTTTTCGCTGTTGATAAAGCCGACCACAAGAACCCGACCGTAGCGACGGACAGCCTCCTCGACGAGAAAACGGTGTCCGAGCGTCGGAGGGTCGAAGCTGCCCGGAACAAGGCAGGTCTTTTCCCGGTTTGCAGGCTCACGATCCGGCATCACTCTTCCGCCTTCTTTTCAAGGAGATACATTTTGATCTTTCCGTAGGAACCGTCCCTGCGAAGAGTAAAAGTGCGGAAGATATCCTCTCTGCCGTCAAAAAGATTCTCCTGATCGGTTTCGCAGAAAACCAGTCCCCCGGGAGATACAATATCCGCAGAAATCAAACGCTCAAGAGTCGGAATCACAAGCCCGCTTGCATAGGGCGGATCCATAAAAACAATCTGATATTTCTCCCCGCCCGCCCCCTTTCGGACATAATTCGCGGCATCTGAAATCAAGGTGCGGCAACGGTCCGAAAGCTTCGTTTTTTCTGCGTTTTTCCGAATAACAGCGATCGCTTCCGGATTGGAATCGACAAACATGCAGAAGGAGGCGCCTCGGCTGAGTGCCTCAAGTCCGAGCTGCCCGGAACCGGCATAAAGATCAAGGACACGCCTTCCTTCAATTTCAAACTGTATCATTGAAAAAACGGCTTCCTTTGCCCGCTCAGAGGTTGGACGGGTCGCTTCCCCCTCCAGAGTAAAAAGTTTTGTCCCTCTTGCAGTTCCCGTAATGATTCTCATTTTTCTTCCTCCTGATGAAAATGGTGATA
>JAXFQY010000111.1:0-5814 GCA_034178705.1 Eubacteriales bacterium
TTTTCCGATTTTTTCTTTGATTTTCAAAGTGCGCAGATAGTTTTTTTGATCCGAAGACAGACGGCGGCTTTCCAGTGCTTTTTGAATTGCCTTATTGTGAACAAAAACAGGAAGCGTTTCATGGATCAAAAGCGGAAGAACGGCCTCATACTGCTCGGCAAGTGCTGTGGCGAAATACCACGCGATCATCATGTTGACGTAATACTCATCGGAACAGAGCGACGCAATCTCAGTGAGGAAAGTCGGATCAAACCGCGCGTCGAGAAAATAACACATCATCATCCGGATCCCAAAGCGAATCGTGTACGGATGACTCTCAGACATCCATCGGCGGGCATCCGCCAAAAGACGCAAGGGAAAGCGCGGCAGAACACGGGGATTCATGGAATCACAGGTAGCCCAGTTGTCGACAAAAGGGAGGAAACGATCAAGACGGGCAACGCAGAGATCATAGTCTGCGGTTCTTTCCAGCAGAAAAGCGTGAAGGTTGTTTTCCTCATAGGTGGAATGCGGAAGAGAAGCAAGAAAGTGCTCCGCTTCCGTGCTTCCGGAAAGCTCCCGAGCCAGTCTTCTCAAAGCAGGCGTCCGCACGCCGAGAACCCGCTCGGGATTGACAGTCGGCATCAACGAGCACTGAAAAGCGCGGTAATCCGCATCGGCAAGCATACCGATCCGATTAAGAATCCCGTCAGTCATGACTCTGTTTTGCGGATTTCCAGATCTCCGGAAACCGATTCCAGTTTCAGCTCGCAAGCTCCGTTGCCGACCTCAATTCTTCCGGTTTCGAGCGTTCCGCTGTGTTCACAACGGAAGCTGCCGGAAACTGTCTTGTATTTCGCGGTAAAACCGATCCCTTCAGGCAGGAAGAGGGAAACCACGCCGGAAACCGTTTCAACCTGACCTTCTCGCGGCTCGCCGGAGAGCAGAACCAGCTCAATGTCTCCGCTGACTGTGCTGATTTCGAATTCCCGGAGGGCGGAAGCGGTCATCCGGACATCTCCGGAGGTGGATTCCGCTTTCAGACTCTCAAGCTGCCCAACTGTTTCGGCAGTTATCCGTCCGGAAACCGATTCCAACTCCAGTGTTCCTCCGGAAGAAAGCAAACGGACAGACAGATTTCCGGAAATGGAAGCGATCTCCGCCTGACGGCAGGAGAAATCTCCGCCCCCTCCCCCACAGACGATATCGGCGGAAACACCATTGATTTCTAAAGAAAGAAGCTCCGTTCCGGCAGGAAGCAGAACGGTCAATTCTTTATTGAGATTTTTCAGATTCACTCTTCCGGCGCGGGCATATTGCAGATACAGTTTGTCTCCGTTAAGCCAGTAACGGAGTTTATCCGCGTCTCCAAGCTCTCTTGAGGCAGTTTCGGAGAAAATCACGCCTTCTCCGTCGTGGGTGCCGATGGTCACCGAACCGTCCAGCCACCCGATTTCCAGCCGGGCGACACCGGTAACGGTTGATCCGCCGACAGAATATTTTTCCGCATTTTTATAGGTGATGTTCGTTCCGCAACTGCAGAAGGATCCGAGGCAAAGAGCGGCAAGCAAAAAAGGAAAAAGTTTTTTCATGGCGGCTTCACCCGTATTCATTATATTTTGCAATAACAAGAACATTATAGCGGGGTTCCCCCTGTTTGTCAAGAACAGGAGAAAGCGGAATCCCCGGGAAGGGATTTGACAATGCGCAAATTCTGCTGTATTATAGTATTATAATAAGAAAAAGGAAAAAGGAAATGGGATATCTGAACGGCGGTGTTTTCCGGAGCACGGATCCCTGGATTCACGGGGAACGCTGTATAGACAGCAACGAATTGATCTACGTTATTGACGGAACGGTTTTCCTTGAAGAGGACGGCGTCTGTTATACGCTCAGCCGAGGGGATATCCTTGTTCTTGAGGGCGGCAAGCGACACCGCGGGACTGCACCGTCGGTCGGGGTGGAATTCTATTGGTTTCATTTTAACGGTCCGTTTCCTGTTAAGGAGCTGCATGCCGCGGACTCGCGTTTTTCGGTTCTGATCCGTCAGTTGTTTCATTATGAAAACAATCCGACCTTTCCCCGAAGAACGCTTGAGCTGATGCTGGAGCTGATTTTCATAGAGCTGAAGGTTGCCCGGGAGGACAGCGGTCCCGGCGCACTTGCCGGGGAGATTGCGGAATGGATCCGCATCAATTCCGACCGCCGTATCACCGTTTCCGAAATATCCGAGCGTTTTAAGTACAATCCCGATTATCTCAGTCGCCTGATGAAGGCACGCTTCGGTGTGCCTTTGGAAAAGTATATCAAGCAACGCAGAGTGGATTATGTCAAAAAAACGCTGCTGTCCACAGAAAAGAACATCAACGAGGTTGCCCTGCAGTGCGGGTTTGAAAACTATCAGGCGTTTCTGAAGTTCTTCACCTATCATGAAGGCATATCGCCGGGGGAATACCGGAGTCTTTACTACGGGGTCCATATGAACAAACGGTAATCAGTGCATCTGCCGTTAGCGAGGGAGCCTCTTTCCGGTCGCAGAAAAGAAAAAAGAATATTTTAAGTATGATGAAGAAAAAACTTGACAACCGCCTTCAGTTGTGGTAAGATAATTAAGCTGAAATCGCGGGTGTAGTTCAATGGCAGAATTCCAGCCTTCCAAGCTGGCCGTGCGGGTTCGATTCCCGTCACCCGCTCCAAAAAAGCAAGTCGACAGGCTTGCTTTTTTTTAAACGCAACCGCATGGTTCCGTTTCCAAGTCATTTTGATTTTCCCGTGAGCCTTGCAAAACGGTCTCAGGAAAAGGCGACTCGGTTTTCTGTCTATTTTCAAGCCTTCAGTCTGCGGTTTTGTTCCGGCTTGCAGAAACAGCGGAGTATGAGCACTCTGTTCTTGTCCCTTGATCTGAAAAAAGAGGTTCTCTCCATTGACAGAACGCTTGAAATAGGATATACTTTTTATATAATCGTTTTGTTGCAACTCGATAGGCATTTGGAAGCCTATTGACTTAAGCAACCGAGCGGTTATTTTTTTTATCTCTGACAGGAAATATACTTGACAAGTGAACAATCGTTTACTACAATATGAATGTAAACGATTGTTCACATAACGGAGGCAAACGTGGTTCAATGTCTGATACAAAAGAAAAAATCCTGACGGCTGCACTTGGGTTATTTGCCGAAGACGGTTATGAGGCGGTTTCTGTGAGCAGGATTGCCGGGAAACTGGGAATAACCAAAGGCGCGCTTTACAGGCACTACAGAAATAAGCGCGCCATTTTTGAAAGTATTGTTGAGCAGATGAGTAAAAATGACTATGAGAGAGCAAAAGCCTATGAAATGCCGGGAAGTCCTCCTGAGGAAGGGAAAGAAGACTACAAAAACACAGCTCCGGAAAAAATCAGAACCTATGCCAAAGCCCAATTCCGCTACTGGACAGAAGAAGCATTTTCTGCTGACTTCCGGAAGCTGCTGACATTGGAACAATATCGCAGCCCGGAAATGGCAAAACTCTATCAACAATATCTCGCAGGCGGACCGCTGCGATACATGGCTAATGTTTTCAGTGAATGGATAAATTCAAAACAAGATGCCATGCAAACCGCTCTTGCCTTTTACAGTCCGCTCTTCCTTTTATACAGTGTCTATGACAACGCGGAAAACAAGGAAAACGTAAAAAAATCGGTTGATCAACATATAGACAGCTTTATAAACCGTTTTATTCAGGAAAGGATTGGCTGCCTGCCGAAGAACAACGGCGATTTTTATAAAACGGAAAAAAAGAATTAAGGAGAAAAACAACATGGAATATATACGCAGCAAAAAATACAATACTCCCACATTACTGTCAAAAATTATGGGGCCAAATCCCGTGAAGCTGGAGGAGGAATTACTGATTGACTGTAAAATTCCTCAAAGGTCGGTAGTTTGCGACCTCGGCAGCGGACAGGGCTTGACATCGGTTTTTCTTGCAAAGGAATATGGTTTTCAGGTGTATGCGGCGGATCTTTGGAGCGATCCGGAAGAAAATCGGAAATTCTTCTGTGAAATGGAACTTACCGATAAACAAGTCCTCCCCGTTAAGGCAGACGCTTGCGATTTGCCATTTGATCATGAATTTTTTGATGCGGTAGTCTCTACCGACTCCTATAATTATTTTGGTCGCGATACAGAATATCTGGACAAGAAGCTATTGCCCTTTATCAAAAAAGGAGGCTATATTTATATTGCAATTCCCGGGATGAAAAAAGATTGCCATGACAATCTCCCGGCAGAGCTGCTGTTATCCTGGACTCCCGAAGAGCTTGACTATCTGCACGATATTGACTACTGGCGGACCATAGTAAGTCAAAGCAGGGATGCAGAGGTTATTGCGGTCACCGAAATGGAAGCCAACGGGGAAGTCTGGAAAGATTGGTTGGAACAAGACAACGAATATGCAATCGGCGACCGTAAGGCAATGCAGGCCGGCGGCGGAAAGTATTTGAATTTCATAAAAATTGTTTTGCGGAAACGGGGCTCCTGGCAGAAGGAATCCCTCTGACCTTGCGGATCGGTGCGCCATGCAGATGCCGGCGACGGTTTGGCTGCGCCCTATGTTGTATGCGCAGGATAGGGGAGAAAGGAAGATCGCTTTTCAAATGCCTCTCTCCCCGATGATTGTATCAGGGTACAGAGTCTTCCCGTGACAATCACGGCATATTGTGGAATACAAAGCGCAATCAGGGGAGATGGAAAGCATATTATCGGAAAATTACAGGAGCCATTCCGGCATACGCGGTTCCCGCAAGACAGACTATCGCAATCTGTCTCCCACCCATACGTTCGCGGGCGATAGCGCATTGTTCTGCTGCGAACCCCTTGCTTTTATCGCTCCGCTTCGGGATGCGGGCGTGTGTGGACGGGGTAGATTTGTAGTATCATATAGCCTTTCCTGCTTTTGATATGCTGCCGCCATCCAGGAAAAAAGCAAGCAGACCATCGGAAAGTTTGAAGAGCAGTACGATTATGCCGCTGAACATTATTTGCAGAGCAGGATCAATAAGCTACACGAAAAAACAACGCCGAAGAGAAAGTCTTCCGGGCGTTGTTTTTTTTGCGCTCAGCAAATAGCGTCAGGGGGCTTTTTGTTTTATTTTATCACATGAAAAAAGAGCATCGCGATTGCGATGCTCTTTTTTCTGAGCTCCCACAACAAATTCGAACCTTTGTATTAGCCAAATATGAATCCCATAACGGCAAAAATAACTGTTGGACACAATATTAAAAACCATATATATTTGTCACATTTTAGCTTGATTTCTTTATTGTGTTTTTGGATTGCCCTCAAACCGTACATTGGAAAATGAATTATGTCAAAGGCTTCAATCTCGTTCTCGTTTGATTTCACAACAAAGGTAGCATAAGAAAAAACAGTTTTTCTCCTTGACACAACTTGTGGATGATAAACGATCTCAACGATATTCTTTGTTGGAATCTCTCGGTTTTCCAAAAATAGAGTATCTTCATTCGCTACTCCCAAAATCTTTCCAAAACTGAAACGGTTGAAAATTGATAAAATGATAATAGGACCAATAAATATGCCGTACATCACAGCGATAACAGGAGTAGCTCCCGACATTTCAACAAAGTAAATTTCTGTTTTGATCTCTCTTGAAAAAAGATCGTCTATAATTCTCCATACGACCAACTCCTTTCGATGGTTTAATTATATCACATATAAACCTTCCGAACAATAAATCAACAGTTTCATTTGTTCAACGCGCAGTTGAAGGCATTATAGGGATGGAAACATTCCCTTATCACTATTCCCTATTAGCAATTACCTAAATTTCGTACA
>JAXFQY010000113.1:0-24949 GCA_034178705.1 Eubacteriales bacterium
ATAATCGGAAAATCCGGTGCGGTCAACGGCAAGCGCAGAGCCCGCCGGAACGCGCGTCGCATCCGCGGCCTCCAGAATCAGGGAATGAAAACGGCGCATTTCCTCCTTCAGGAGTCCGACCGCATTGGAAAGGCAGTCGGAGCGCAGAGAGTTGGAGCAACAGAGCTCCGCAAAGCTGTCAGTCGTGTGTGCAGGAGTATGCTTGTCCGGCTTCATTTCGAAAAGACGCACACGGCAGCCGCAGTGCGCGGCCTGCCAGGCAGCCTCACAGCCCGCAAGTCCGGCGCCGTAGATATCAATCGTTTTTCCGGTGCCCATTTCCGTCACCCGTTCTCCCGCCCGGGTTCCTCCGGGGAAGCCGTTCCGAACGCATCGGGCGGCAGCTGCGGACCGACATAACCGCAGGTCTTGTCCGCACAGACCAGTGCGTTCTTCGTTTTATTGACAAAGAGCGGCTTGCTGCATTTCGGGCATTTTTCCGCCGTCGGCTGCATCCAGGAGGAGAATTTACAGGTCGGATAGTTCTCACAGCTGTAAAAAGCAGAACGGCGTTTTCCGCCGAAGCGCATGACGATCTTTCCGCCGCATTCCGGACAGACAGCACCGGTGTCGCGCGTTTTCTGCTTGGTAAATTTGCATGCCGGATAGTTTACACAGGCATAAAATTCCCCGTACCTGCCGGTACGCAGAACCATATCACCGCCGCACAGCTCACACTTCATTCCCGCGACCGGCTGCGGTTTTTCCTTTTTCAGTGCCTCCTTGCCGTCCTGTCCGAGCTGCTTGGTGTTTTTGCATTCCGGATAATTCGGGCAGGCGGCAAACTTTCCGAAGCGTCCGTTTTTCACAATCATCCGGGCACCGCACTTGTCGCAGATAATATCGGTCTCCTCCGGAGCAAGATCAACGTTGTACTTGGAAATGGAGGCGAACGCCTGTTCCAGCCACCCCTCAAAATCCCGATAAAAATCGGTCAGGACGCGGTTCATCGACTCACGCCCCTCCTCGATCCGGTCCAGGCTGTCCTCCATATGCGCGGTAAATTCATAATCCATGATCACGGGGAAATTCTCCTCCATGATCCTTGTCGTCAGCTCGCCGAGCTCGGTCGGCCGAAGGGACTTCCCCTCCCTCCGGACATAACCGCGCTGAATGATCGTGGTGATAATCGGAGTGTAGGTACTCGGTCTGCCGATTCCCCGTTCCTCAAAAAACTTGATCAGACTTGCCTCGGTGTAGCGAGGCGGCGCCTCGGTATAGTGCTGAGCCGGTGTAACCTCGCGCAAGCTGAGAGCTTCCCCTTCGCAAAGAGGGGGCAGCGTGGTAACATATTCCGTTTCTTTTCCTTTCCGGCTTTCCTCCGTGCTTTCCTCATAGAGGGCAAGGAAGCCGGGAAACTCTACGGTCGAGCCGGACGCATGGAAAACATGGCTGCCGGAGGTAAACTCGGCACTGACCGTGTTGATCACCGCACTTGCCATCCGGCTGGCAACAAACCGCTCCCAGATCAGCCGGTAAAGTTTGAACTGATCCGGGGTCAGATACTTTTTGATGCTTTGCGGCTCAATGCGAACATCGGTCGGGCGAATCGCTTCATGCGCGTCCTGGGCATTTGTGGCATTGGACTTAAAGACATGCGGCTTCGCCGGACGGTAGTTTTCTCCGTACTTCTCACCGATATATTCCAAAACCGCGTTCTGAGCCTCTTCGGAGATCCGGAGGGAATCGGTACGCATATAGGTAATCAAACCGCGCGTTCCGCCGTTTTCATGACCGATGTTGACACCCTCGTACAGCTCCTGGGCAACACGCATGATGCGCGCCGACTGAAAGCCGAGACGACGGGACGCCTCCTGCTGCATCGTGCTGGTCGTGAAGGGCGGTGCGGGCATCCGTTGTTTTTTCGTCCTTTTGACGGAGGTTGCCGTTACCGCAGCCCCGTCAAGCCCCCGGATGATCTCATCCGCATCCGCACGGCAGGAAAGCCCCTGCTTTTTCCCATTCTCCCCGAAATAACGCGCGGTAAAGATTTCTCCGCTCTCCTTTGCCAGCTGAACATCGATCGTCCAGTATTCCTCCGGTACAAAGGCTTCGATTTCCCTTTCCCGCTCCACAATCACGCGGGTTGCCACAGACTGCACCCTGCCGGCGGAAAGGCCGCTTTTCACGGTTTTCCAAAGGAAGGGGCTCAGCTTATATCCGACAATACGGTCGAGAATCCGGCGGGTCTGCTGACTGTTGACCAGATCCATGTTGATCGCGCGGGGATGCTTGACCGCCTCCTTGACCGCGCCCTTGGTCAGCTCGTTGAAGGTGATACGGCACGCCCTTTCGGGGTCGATACCGAGCGCGTTTGCCAGATGCCAGGAGATTGCCTCCCCCTCACGGTCCGGGTCGGATGCCAGGAAAACCTTGTTTGCCGCCTTTGCCTCCTTGCGAAGCTGGCGGATCACATCTCCCTTGCCGCGGATGTTGATATAATGCGGCGCAAAGCCGTTCTCAATATCGATGCCGAGGCTGCTCTTCGGCAGGTCGCGGACATGTCCGACGGAGGACGCCACCTTATAACCCGAACCGAGATAGCCCTTAATGGTATTTACCTTAAACGGGGACTCCACGATGATCAGATTTGCCATACTTTCTGTTTTCCTCTGTTTCTTCAGATCTTCTGATATTTTCCGCCCGGAAGCGCGCGGACAAGAGAATGACACTCCAGCACCGTCAGGGCACAGAGCACATCGCCGATGTCAAATCGGTCGTTCGTCACCTCATCCGGGGTAAAAACCTCCTCCGGAAGCGAACGGTACAGTGCCCCTGTTTTTTCGTCAACCAGGGTAAGCACGGAGGAAATCTCCTGCTGCCCGGAGCCTTCCTTGCTCCTATTTATATCGTTTTCCCGATGCTTTATGCGTATTCCGGAAAGAAGCGCCTGTCCGGCTTCCTTTCCGGACTGCTCCTGCTTCTGCCCGCTTCGCAGAAGGGAACCGACGTCCGCACGGTGCTCCCGTGCGGCCCGGAGCGCGTCTTCCTCCTCCGGCTCCGCTCTGCCAAGGCGAATCCGATCCGGGTAAAGAAAAGCATAGGAGCGGAGCACGTCATCCGCCGTAAGAGCGGGAGCAGCCCCATCGGCAAGAAGGCGGTTCACACCTTCGCTTCCCTTTTCTCCGACAGCGCCGGGCACGGCAAAAAGCTCTCTGCCCTGATTTTTTGCACAGCGCGCGGTAATCAGCGCGCCGCTGTGTGCGTCCGCCTCGGTCACCACCGTTGCGCGGCAAAGCCCACTGATAATACGGTTCCGAACGGGGAAATTACCGGGGCTGACATCGGTGCCCGGAGGATATTCGCTGATCACGGCGCCGCGCTCCGCAAGCTCCTCCATCAGATAGCGGTTTCCCGAAGGATAGGCACGGTCCACCCCGCAGCCGAGAACGGCAACGGCGGCCCCACCCGCATCCAGCGCGCCGCAAAGCGCAAGGCTATCCCCGCCCGCAGCCATTCCGCTGACGACAGCGGAGCCTCCGCGCCCGAGTCCGTAGCCGAGAGCATAGGCGCGTTTCATTCCATACGCCGTCATTTTCCGCGTTCCGACAACCGCGGTTGCCGGAACATGCGCAAAATCCGGAAGCCGTCCGCGAACATAAAGAACCGCAGGCAGATCCGGAAGATCGCGCAGCAAAGAGGGATATTCCTCATGCTCCGGGGTCAGAATCGTAATGCCGCGGGTCACACAGAAATCAACCGTGCGGCGCGCCGCATCCAGAGACTTATCGGAGAGACGGCGCAGTGACGCACGTCGAATGGCTATGCTCTCTTCACGCGCAGAAAAGTCCGCCCGGTACACATCGGCGGGCGTACCGAATTCCCCGAGGAGGACACGGTAAAGTCCCGGCGTCTGCCCGACACGGTCGGCAAGCCACACTGCATACAAAAGCGACTCTCCCGCTTGCTTTTCCGACATATCCAATCCTCCGAATCAGTTTTTCGAAAGGCTTTGCTGCCACAGCAAAACAGTCGCCGCAGCGGCGGCATTCAGGCTTTCCGCCTGCGGTGAAATCGGGATATAAACACTGGCATCCGCTTCCGCAGAGAGCGCAGGAGAAATTCCGTGCCCTTCGTTTCCGATGAGAAAAACATCCTGTGCACACAAAGCGCAGGAAAGAAGGGGAACAGCCCCCGGACGCAGCTCCGCTGCATATACCCGTCGGCCTGCCGCGCGCAGAGCGCGTAGGGTCCCTGCGGGATCCGTCACCGTGTCAATGTTGAGGCGAAGCAGCGCCCCCATCGAAGCCCGGAGCGCCTTTCCGGAGGCCGGGTCGACGCAATCGGCGGTAAGCAAAAGCCGTGTCACGCCGAAAGCAAGCGCAGAACGCGCTACCGCGCCGAGATTTCCGGGATCCTGAAGCCCGCAGAGCATCAGGCAGCGCTCGTTCTCCCCGGGGTCGGAGTGCACTGCCGTCCGCCACTGCGGCGGAAAGGCAGCCTCCGTAACAATTCCTTCGCTGCCGCCTTCCTCCGTCAGACGGGGAAAAAGCGCCGGGGAAACCAGGCGGACAGACAGTTCCCGTCCTGTCTGCCTCTCGCTTTCGCGAAGAAAAGGGTATAGGGATTTTGCCCGGTCGGCATCCAGCCAGACTGTCAGAATCTCCGCTCCGGACGCGCAGATCTCAGTCAGAAGCTTACAGCCATCGGCCAGAAAAGTGCCAAAGCGCCTCCGGTATTTTTTCTCCCGCAGAGACGCGGCGTGGGACAGCGCGGTATTCGATTTTCCGACCACAATCTCCGCAGAAAGCTTCATTTTCGACCCCCTTCGTCCTCACGGAACGAAAAAACCGAAGGGCGCCCGCGTACGCATACGCGAGGGCCCTTCGTTTTGATTCTTTACAGTGCTGCTTTCGCCTTAGCAACCAACTCCGCGAAGGCTTCCTTGTCTGAAATCGCAATTTCGGACAGCATCTTGCGGTTGAGTGTGATACCCGCACGCTTCAGTCCGTTCATGAACTGGGAGTAATTGATGCCGTTCACCTTGCACTGCGCGGAAATACGCGCGATCCAAAGACGGCGGAAATCTCTCTTCTTCAGCTTTCTACCGATAAAGGCATACTGACCGCTCTTCATAACGGCCTGCTTTGCCATCTTGAAATGCTTGCTCTTTGCGCCCCAATAGCCCTTTGCCGCTTTCAGAACTCTGTTTCTTCTGTTGCGTGTCGCCATGGCGCCCTTGACTCTTGCCATTTTATGTTATCCTCCGAATTCTTTTTTAGTCAGCGGCTTACTTCTGGATAAGCCGGCGATAGGTGGGAGCCATGCACTCGCTCATGGTAACACCCTTGCGAAGCGATCTCTTGCGCTTCTGGGTCTTGAGCCCGAGGTTGTGGCGATGCTGCGAATGATTCATCTTCACCTTGCCGCTTCCCGTAAGGGAGAAGCGCTTGGCAGAAGCCTTGTGCGTTTTAATCTTTCCCATGGTAGTTCTCCTTCAATATAAATATCCTATTTGCCTTTCGGGGATGAGCTCCGCCGTTACTGCGAAGCCTCTCCGTTTTCCTCCGGCGCCTTCGGCTTCGGACGCGCCTTTGCCGAAACGGGTTTCGCCGGCGAAATGACGACAGACATAAATCTGCCCTCCATGACCGGTTTTTTATCGGTGGTACCGAGCTCTCCGACCGCCGCAAGGAACCGGTCGATCAGCTCTCTTCCGATCTCCTGATGGGTCATTTCTCTCCCCCGGAATACAACAATCAGCTTGACCTTATCCCCGTCTCCGAGAAACCGTTTGGCATGGTTCAGACGCGTTTCAAAGTCGTGCGTGTCGATCCGGCAGGAAAGCTTGACTTCCTTCAGCTTGGAAATCTGCTGGTTTTTGCGTGCTTCTTTCTCCTTTTTGTCGCGCTCAAAACGGTATTTCCCGTAGTCCATGGCGCGGCAAACGGGCGGCGTTGCCTGCGCTGCAATCAGCACAAGATCCAACCCCCTGTCGTAGGCGTAGGTCTTCGCGGCGTCGAGGGGCTTAACCCCGAGCTGTTCGCCGTTTTCGCCGATCAGGCGAACCTCCTTCGCCCTGATGCTGTCGTTGATAAGCAATTCCTTGGCGCTGATGGGTGGTACCTCCGTAGAAAAAAATAATGTGCGAAAAACCAATTCCGCACAAAGACGCCCGGGACACACCGGGGACTATCAAACCGTGCTGGCAAGGCCGCACGGTGAGAACGGAACTGTTCTTCTTCTTTTTCTGCCCGTGATTATATCACCTTCCGATCCGTTTGTCAAGGGGTCTTTCCGATTTTTCCGCGCTTCCTTCGGATTTCGTATAATTGGATAAAAACAGCTCTCTCTTTTCGTCTTTTTTCCCTCTTTACTTTTCTTTTCCGCGCTGTTATAATGAGGACACGATCCGCAGGGTGCCCTGCCCTGCAGTCCGGAGCACAAGCACAATCCGCGCGGTCAAGCTCATGACCGAAAAGGATACGCTTGTGCTTTTTCTTTCTGTCGTTTTTTGTCCTTCACGAAAAATTTACAAATTTAATTAAGAAAGATGTAGCAATTCCTTGCAGAACGTGCTATAATGCTATATTATCTGTCGGCAGAAGAATGCTTGCCGACCATCCAGCAACCGAAAGGAAACAAACACAGCAAAATGTCCGAAACCAAAGAAACCATTGATAAATATGTCCTGCCCGTCGTGCCGCTTCGCTCGATTGTCGCCTATCCTTCCATGCCGCTCAGTCTTGAGCTGGGCAGGAAGCGTTCTGCCGCCGCAGTCGAAGAAGCCAATCTCACTGACGGCAGAGTTTTTCTTGTCCCGCAGCTTTCCCCCGATGTGGAGCGTCCGTTCCCGAAGGATCTGTTCGGGGTAGGCACCGTTGCCCGTGTAAAAAGTGTCAATAAGACAAAGGAAGGCTCGCTTCGCGTGCTTTTCGACTGCGAGGC
Source organism: Eubacteriales bacterium (assembly GCA_034178705.1). Taxonomy (GTDB): domain Bacteria; phylum Bacillota; class Clostridia; order Oscillospirales; family CAG-272; genus RUG12395. The sequence goes on from JAXFQY010000113.1 coordinate 6,928, forward strand.
GCGGGCGAATATCACCTCTTTTCTTCAAAAGCGCGGCTTTCTTGCCGCTGAAGGGCTTGCCAAAACCGTCATGGTGCCCGGCGAGGGCGGTGTCCGAGGAGAAGCGCTGTTGGAGCAGCTGAAAAAAACCTTCGAGGAACTTTCGAAGCTCCTTCCCACCGTACCGGACGAGGTCAAGTTTGCCATCGACACCATCCGTTCTCCGGGACTCATCGCCGATTTCCTCGCCGCCAATCTGCTTGCCCGTTTTGAAAACAAGCTGAAGGTGCTTGCGGAATTTGATCCGTTGCGCCGTCTGGAAACCGTTATCCTCTGCATGGAGGAGGAAATGGAGCTTCTGAAGTGCGAGCTGGATATTCATCGCCGCGTGCGGGAATCCATCGACAGGAATCAGCGCGACTACTATCTGCGTGAGCAGCTCGGCGTGATCCGCGAGGAGCTCGGCATGAATGACGACGATGAGGATTACGAGGAGGAAATCCGTCGCGCAAAACTCCCGGAAGAGATCGAAGAGAAGCTTCTCCGGGAAAACGTGCATCTTCAGAAAACCCCGTTCGGCTCTGCCGAGGCCACCGTGCTGCGCAACTACATAGAAACCTGTCTCGAGCTTCCGTGGAACAAATACTCCTCATCGCACAAGTCGCTTGAACAGGCGAAGAAAATACTTGACCGGGATCACGACGGGATTACGGAGGTCAAAAACCGCATTCTCGAATATATCGCCGTGCGTCAGCTGACCGACCGGCCCGCAAGCCAGATCCTGTGTCTGGCCGGCCCTCCGGGCGTCGGAAAAACCTCCGTCGCGCGCTCCATTGCCGAAGCGCTCGGACGCAAATACGTGCGCGTTGCTCTCGGCGGTGTCCGGGACGAAGCAGACATCCGCGGTCACCGGAAAACCTATGTCGGCGCCATGCCCGGCAGGATTATTGATGCCATCCGTCAGGCAGGCACTGCAAACCCGCTGATTCTTCTTGACGAAATCGACAAGCTGGCAAACGACGTGCGGGGCGATCCCGCCTCCGCTCTGCTCGAGGTTCTCGACTCCGAGCAGAACAAATACTTCCGCGATCATTTCATTGAACTTCCCTTTGATCTCTCGCAGTGCGTGTTCATCGCCACGGCAAACGATGAGTCCCGTATTCCCGCACCGCTCTACGACCGCATGGAAATCATCGAAATGAAAAGCTATACCTACGGGGAACGGGCCTCCATCGCACGCAACCATCTGATTCCGAAGCAGCTGAAACTGCACGGGCTGAACGCGCGCCAGCTGAAAATCACCGATGCCGCACTCACCGAGGTGATCCGCGATTATACGCGGGAGGCAGGCGTGCGGAATCTGGAGCGGAAAATCGCCGCGGTATGCCGCAAATGCGCCGCAGGCATTGTTGCCGGTGAATACAAAAAACTCACGGTTACCCCTGAACTGTTGCCCGCTTTACTCGGTCCCGAAAAACTGATTCCGGATGCGATCCCGGATGCGGACACCGTCGGTCTGATCAACGGACTCGCCTATACCGAAAGCGGCGGTGCTCTGCTGCCGATTGAGGTGGCGCTCCTGCCCGGAACCGGAAAAATTGAACTGACCGGCTCTCTCGGCGATGTTATGAAGGAATCGGCGCATATCGCTGTCAGCTTTGTCCGCAGCCGTGCGGATACGCTTGCCATCGATCCGGACTTCTACAAGACGAAGGATATTCATATTCACGCCCCGGAGGGCGCCGTCCCGAAGGACGGACCAAGTGCCGGTATTGCCATGACCGTAGCACTGGTCAGTGCCCTGACCGGACGCGCTGTGCACCGCACCGTTGCCGTCACAGGGGAGATTTCCCTGCTCGGACGGGCGATCGCCATCGGCGGTCTGAAGGAAAAGACGCTTGCCGCGCTTCGTGCCGGTGCGAAAACCGTCATTATCCCGCAGGACAACGCGCGGGAAATCGAGCGGCTACCCGAAGAGGTGCGCGCCGGGCTGGAATTCTGTCCGGTTACAACGGCGGACGAGGCACTTGCGCTTGCCCTGCTTCCTCCCGCCCCTGAGAAGTTGGTGCGCAGCTATACGGACGCCCCGAAGAAGCCGCAGAAAGCGGAGGAGCTTCCCCCGCCCGAGCCGCGGCGCGTTCCCGTTCTTGAAAAATGCAGAAAGGTCTGACCTTCTCCGCATAAATACCGAATAATCGGGAGAAAAATGAACAAAATCAACCTACAAAACGCCCGCCTTGCCGTAACGGCGGGCACCCCCGGTCAGCTTGTGCGCGGACCGCTTCCCCAGATCGCCTTTTCCGGCCGCTCCAATGTCGGAAAAAGTTCCCTGCTCAACACGCTGCTTGGCAGGAAGGCTCTGGCAAGAGTCAGCGCTTCTCCCGGGAAAACGATTACGGTCAATTATTATGATGTCGACGGCAGTCTCCTTCTTGTTGATCTTCCGGGTTACGGCTATGCCAAGCGCAGCCGGGAGGAAATCCGTCGCTGGTCCGCGCTGACTGACGGTTTTTTCACAAAGAATCCGTCGATTGACCGGCTCCGTGCGGTTGTTCAGCTTGTGGACTGCCGCTGCGGCGCCACAGAAGACGATCATATGATGCTGGATTATCTGCGGAACGCAGACATTCCGTTTCTTCTCTGCGTGACGAAAACCGATAAACTGAGTAAAAGTGCACTGTCTTCTGCTCTGGATACCATCGCAGCCGACTGCAGCGTCAGCCGCGACACGTTGATTCCCTTCTCCTCGCTTTCCGGTGCGGGAAGGGAGGAGCTGTGGCAGAAAATTTTCGCCTGTATCGAGTAAAGGAGGCGCTATGCTGCTTGATCTGATCCGGAGCGGCTTTTCCAGAGAAATGCTGGTCTCCATTCTGTTATCCTTGCCTTGCATCCTGTTCGCGCTGACCTTTCACGAGGTCAGCCACGGTTACGCAGCCTACCGTCTCGGCGATTCCACCGCGCGCAATTTCGGAAGGCTGACCCTCAACCCCGTAAAGCATCTTGATCCCGTCGGTTTTTTCTGCATGCTGCTTTTCGGCTTCGGCTGGGCAAAACCGGTACCGGTCAACACACGCAACTTCAGAAAGCCGCGCAGCGGCATGGCTCTGACAGCTGCCGCAGGCCCGGCCGCCAATCTGCTGCTCGGACTTCTCAGCGCCATGCTCTGCCGGGGAATTTTTGAGCTTTCCGTCCTTCTTCTGCCGAGAATCCCCTATTCTTGGTTCTTCAATCTTTCACAGGCGCTTTACCTGCTGTTTTATGTCTTTTCCATTCTGAACTTTTCACTCGGGCTTTTCAACCTTATCCCGGTTCCTCCCTTCGACGGCAGCCGTATTCTTTTTGTTTTTCTGCCGGACAAGTGGTATTTTGCCCTGATGAAATACGAACGCTATATCATGCTTGCCGTGCTCCTGCTGTTCTCCCTGAACATTCTCTCCTTCAACATCAGCACGGTCACCGACTGGCTCTTTAATCTCGGTTACCGGATTTTCTATATATTCTGATTTGAGTTTTATATAAAGGAAGTGCGCCATGCCGCAGCCGACGCTGAAGCTGGAGCTTTTCGAAGGGCCGCTTGACCTTCTGCTCTCGCTCATCAATAAAAACAAAATGAAAATCAGCGATATCCGGATCTCGGAGATCTGCGAGCAGTACCTTGATTATCTTTCTCTCGCCGAGCAAATGGATGTTGAGCTTGCCTCCGAATTCATCGTTATGGCAAGTGAGCTGATGCTGATCAAAAGCCGGATGCTGCTGCCGCGTCAGGAAGCAGAGGAAGACCCGCGCGCGCCTCTTGCCGAGGCGCTGCTCATCTATCAGCAAGCCAAGGAGGCAGCACGCCTTCTGCTGCCTCGCTATGCCGAATATTCCGGAAGAATGATCAAGGACGAAGACGAGGTTCTCCCACTGAACGAGCTGCCGACCGGCTTGGACCCGGACAGGCTGACCCGAGTATTTCTCAAACTGCTCTCCCGTATGAAGGCGGAAGAAAACACGGGAGACAGGCTGATCGAGCCGCTGGTACGCAAAAAACCGGTTCCGGTAAGAAAAATGGCTTCCTCGATGCTCAGCTTCGTGCGGGAGAGAAAAAAAGCCTCGGTTGTGACACTGCTTGCCGGCGCTTCCACCAGAGGAGAGCTTGTGGCTTCATTCATCGCTCTGCTGGAGCTGATCAAGCAGAAGGTTCTGTTGCTCTGCGAAACCGAGGAGCAGGCGGAACGCGGGGATATTGACTATTCCATTGCCCTTGAACTGAATCCGGACGCAGATCCGGAAAATCTGATGACCGAATACGACGGTGACGAAGCGGAGAGCGAAGGGGATAACGCTCCTCCGACCGAGAAAACCGCAGAGGAGACCGCCCATGTCTGACGAAACAAGAACCGAACGGCCCCTTCCGGAAGGCACAGAGGGAACGGCGGAGCAGGAGTTGCCGAAGCTCGACGGGCCGGAGGCCGAAAGCATCATAGAAGCTGTGCTGTTCGCTGCCGGGCATCCGCTCAGCTATACGGCGATCGGCAAGCTTTTCGGAGCGACACCGAAGCAAGCCAAGGAACGGATTGAGGCCCTTTCCCTAACATTCAACGAATCACACCGGGCCGTACTGCTGCTTGCCCTTGATGACTGTGCACAGCTCTGCACGCGCGAGGAGTACGCGCCCTATATCCGGGAAGCACTCGGCATCCGGCGCGGAGGGAACCTTTCCAATTCCTCACTTGAGACGCTTGCCATCGTTGCGTACAACCAACCGGTTACCCGCGTCTATATTGACAACGTCCGCGGAGTGGACAGCTCCTACGCTGTATCCTCTCTGTTGGAAAGGGGACTGATTGAATGCGTCGGCAGGCTGGACCAGCCGGGGCGCCCGATGCTGCTTGGCACCACGCCGGATTTTCTGCGCTGCTTCGGGCTTTCCTCCATTGAGGAGCTGCCGAAGCCGGAGGGAGCGGAGGATCTGCCCTCTGCCCTTGTCAACCTGACAATTGACGATATGCTGAAGGACGGCACGGCAGGCGAAAGCGCTTCTCCGGTACCGACGGAAGCGCCGGGCACCGTCGCTCCTTCCGGAGAAGAAGCGGAAAGCAAGGAAAAGCCGCCCGCTTCCTCCGCCGTCAGCTGACAGGAGAAGCGGCATGACCGCACTCATCATAATCGGTGCCCTTCTGCTTCTGTTTTTTCTTCTGCTGATGCTCCGCCTTCGCCTCCGGATCACGGCGGAGCCGGAGGTAAAGATGGATGCTTCGGTTCTCTTTTTCCGATTCCGGCTTTACCCGAAGAAGGTCAAACAGCCGAATCCGCGCCGTTTCAGCGCGGCAGGACTGCGTCGGAAGCTCGAAAAAGAGCGAAAAAAACGTCTGAACGCAGAAAAAAAAGAAGCGAAAAAAGCAAAAGCAAAGGCAGAAAAAAAAGAAGCCCGTAAAAAGGCCGCTGCCGATGGAGCCGCGCCGGAAAAGCGGAGTCTGACCGATACCCTCTCCCTGGTCCGTAGCCTTGCCGAATCGGTGTTTTCGCGCCTCTCCCGCTATCTCCGTCTTGACGTCGCCCGGCTTCACATCACCGTCTCAACCGATGATGCGGCAAAAACCGGTCTTGTCTATGGCGCCGTCTGCGCTTCTGTATCCTGGCTCCTTGCTTTTCTCGACCGTTTTACCGATCTGCGCCGCAAACCGCAGCGGGAAGCAACGGTTGACGCGGATTTTGTTACGGGAAAAAGCCGCTGTGAACTGGACATTTGCGCCTCTCTCCGCGTCTGGCAGCTGCTTGCAATCCTGATCGCCGCGGCTTACCGCGCACTCAAGAAACTCTACTTCTCAAATGAACGGAAAGGATGACTGCTTCTGCAGTCGGGGTGAACACAATGGCAGAGAACAACGCAACCGAAAAAATCAATGATATCATTGCAACATCGCTTGAAAAGATCCGCACCATCGCAGATGCGGAAACCATCATCGGAACTCCGATCCCGACCGCGGGCGGAACTACCATTATCCCGGTCTCCAAGGTTTCTGTCGGCTTTGCCTCCGGAGGGCTTGATTACGGGAACAAAACACCGGACAAATCAAAAAACTTCGGCGGAGGCGGCGGAACCGGAATCAGCGTGACGCCGGTTGCCTTTCTTGTTGTTTCTGCGACCGGCGGTGTCGAGCTGCTCACGGTTGCGGCTCCGGGCGGGGATACGCTTGATAAGGTTGCCGGGCTGGTCGACAAGGCGCCCGATATTATGGAGCGGATGAAGCTGGTTTTCGCAAAGAAAAAGCCGGAAGACACACCGACGGAAGACAAGGCTGACGAAAAGAATCCGCAGGAATAAGAAGAAAACAGCCTTAGCGTGCATAGTTTTGACGCGACGCGGCAAACTATGGACATGAAACGATTTCTGTCTCTTTTCTTTCTTGCGGCGGCGCTTTTCAGCGCCCCGGCTGCGGCGGCATCAGCTCTTGCGGACACAATGCCGGCTGTTTCCGCCCGGGCCTCCGTGCTTTTTGAGCCGGAAGGCGGACGGTTTCCATTTGAGAAAAACGCGGATGAGCGTCTGCCGATCGCAAGCACGACCAAGCTTATGACGGCACTGGTGGCACTCCGCCTGACACCGACAGACACGCTCCTGACCGTTCCGGCGGCAGCCTGCGGCATTGAAGGCTCCTCCGTTTATCTCCGTCAGGGAGAAAAACTAACCGCGGAACAGTTGCTCTATGCCCTTCTGCTGAGGAGCGCAAATGACGCCGCGTCCGCCCTTGCCATTGCGCTTTCGGGGTCAGAGGAAGCCTTTGTCGCCGAAATGAACGCGGAGGCAGCGCGGCTCGGATGCACCGACACGCACTTCGCCAATCCTCACGGACTGGATAATCCGGAACATTACAGCTCCGCGCGCGACCTGGCACGCATCATGGCGGCCTGTGCGGAAAATGCGGATTTTCTCCGGATCTGCGGGGAAAAAAAGTACGTTCTGCCTCTTGACGGCAGAACGCAGGTTCTGACAAACCACAACAAATTGCTTTTCCTTCGGGACGATGTTCTGTGCGGAAAAACCGGCTTCACAAAAAAAGCGGGGCGGTGTCTTGTCTCGCTTTCAGACCGGGATGGGGTTCGGCTGATTGCCGTCACAATCAACGCACCGGACGACTGGAACGATCACCTGCGCCTTTTTGATTACGGAGCCACCCTGTTTGAGCGACGCACCATTGTCACGGAGGGTCAGCGATTCCGCATTTCTCTTTCGGGTGGGACCGAACGGTATGCGTACTGCCGCGCTGCCGGCGCAATCAGTGCCGTGGTCCCTCGGTCGGGGCAGAGCGACATTACGACCGATCTTCTTCTGCCCTCCATCCTTTTTGCGCCTGTTCACACCGGAGATGCTCTCGGCGTCTGTGAGGTGTGGGCAGGAAAGACTCTGCTTGGGGAAACCGCGCTCCTTTGTGAGCGGGATGTCCCGGAAAAAACGACGGAAAAACGCGGAATACGGAAGCTTTTCAGCTTCCTCCGCTGACAAATATGCTACATATAGGTTAAATACATGGAAAAAATGCGTTTACAGAAATATTTCAGCGAATGCGGTGTCATGTCCCGACGGGCCGCCGAAAAAGCAATCGCAGAAGGTCGGGTGACCGTCAACGGCCGCACGGCGGCAATCGGAGACAGTGTCGACGCAGATAAGGACGCCGTAGCGCTTGACGGAGTGCCGATAGCGCACCGCACAGGCGAATACAGCTACTATATGCTTCACAAGCCGCGCGGCTTTATCACCACCCTGTCGGACGAGCGCGGGAGAAAAAGCGTAACCGAACTGCTGCATGGCATAAAAGAGCGTGTCTATCCTGTCGGAAGACTGGACTACAACTCCGAAGGGCTTCTGATTTTCACAAACGACGGACAGCTTGCCAACCGCCTGATGCATCCCCGGAACGGCGTAAAAAAGACCTACATTGTGATTTGCGACTCAGCCATCGATGAGGTTACGGCCATGCGTCTCACAGAGCCGGTCGTCTCAGACGGAGAGCGCCTCTGCGCCGACAGCGTTGAGCTCGTTTCCCCGGGGGACAAGCATTCAGTGCTGAAAATCGTGCTGTCCGAGGGAAAGAACCGCGAAATCCGCCGTATTTTTGAAGCAAACGGTCTTTCCGTTCGCCGTCTGAAACGCATTGCCGTCGGCAGGCTGGAGCTCGGCGATCTCAAAAAGGGAGAAGTCCGCCCGCTGACCGCGAAGGAAATCAAATATCTGAAATCTCTGTGAGCTGACACGCGAAAGCCGCGCCCCCGGAAAGGAGACATACATGTTCACCGTTTTATCTGTACAATCCAAAGAGGAACAGGAGCGTTTGTCCGCCCTCTGCAACACGCCGTACTGTCCGGACTGTCTCGCCTACGCGCTGACCGTTGACGGTACCTTCTCCGGTCTCTGTCAATTTCGGCTGTTTTCCGGCGGTGGAGAAATCGTTTCATTGAATACCACGTCGGGTTTTTCCGGAAACGAAGACGGAACAGCGGCACAGTACATTGCCGCACTCTGCCGGACTGCCCTTTCTTTTATGGAGCAGCTCGGCACACCGAAAGCGCTGTACCGCGGCGCCCCCCACGGGCCCGCCGTTCTCTATCTCTGCGGATTCACAAAAGAAGAAGACGGCGTTCCGTGCGCGGATCTTACCACGCTTTTCAAAATCTGTCCCTCCTCGGGGAAACCGCACTGAAAAAGGAAAAAAGCCGCCGATTCTCTTCGGCGGCTTTTTCAACTTACATATTGTTGAGCGCTTTGGTGAACTGGCTCTTCTTGCGAGCAGCCAGATTCTTGTGAACGGTCCCGCGGCAAGCGGCACGGTCAACCATCTTCACAGCCTGCTTGTAGGCTGCCTCTGCAGCGGCCTTGTCGCCGGACTGCACTGCGGCCGCATACTTTTTCATCGCGGTCTTAAGCCGGGTCTTGAACATTTTGTTCTGAAGCGTCTTTGCCTCGGTAACCTTGACACGCTTCTTCGCGGATTTAATGTTCGGCATGGCACACACCTCCCTCTTCTGAAATTATGGAATATGGAAACCCGCCTGAGAGGATGCGGCTTTCCCCGAAATGTCGGTTACAGACAAATATAGTACCATACTTTCCGAAAAAAAGCAAGTCCTTTTCGGAAAAAGATTTGGGTTCTGCGCAGAAAAACGCCTGTCAGCGGCTCACGCTTTCGACAAAGCGGAGAAAGGCCGCTCTTCCCTCCCCGGTACATTTATAAACCCCCGCATCGCAAAGCACCCGGCAGAACACCCGTCCGACCTCCTCGCGGAGGACGCGGTCCGCTTCCGCGGTATCGGCAAAGCGACCATGTGTGCGGCGGATCTCCTCAGCCCACGCCGCATGCTTCTCGGTCAGCGGATCGGCCGCAAAATCACCGCCGCTCACCAGAAGCTCCGCGCAACGGGCAAGTTCGGTTTTCAGACGCGCGGGCAGCACGGCAAGCCCCATCACCTCAATCAGACCGATGTTTTCTTTTTTGATATGATGCAGCTCCGCGTGCGGATGATAGACCCCCATCGGATGTTCAGGAGTGGTGATATTGTTGCGAAGAACCAGATCCAGCTCATAATCCGCGCCGCGGCGGCGCGCAATCGGGGTGACGGTATTATGCGGCACTCCGTCAGTCTCCGCGAAAATGAATGCCGCCTCATCCGTGTAGCCGCGCCATGCGGTAAGAATTTTTTCGGCAAGGGAGGCAAGACGTTCCCGATCGCCGTGCCGCAGACGGATCACCGAAAGCGGCCAGTGAACGATTGCAGCATGAACATCCTCAAATCCGGAGAAGGAAAGGGGAATCTCCTCCGGTGCCTTTGCCATAGCGAATTCATAGCGTCCCCCCTGAAAGTGATCGTGTGTCAGAATGGAGCCGCCGACAATCGGCAGATCTGCATTGCTGCCGATGAAATAGTGCGGGAAGATCGTCACAAAATCAAGCAGCTTGTCAAAAGCGGCTCTGTCAATCTTCATCGGGGTATGCTTGCCGTTGAAGGCAATACAGTGTTCATTGTAATAAACATACGGAGAATACTGCAGATACCATTCTTCCCCGGCAAGGGTCAGCGGAATCACACGGTGATTCTGCCGTGCCGGACGGGTCAGATGCCCCTCAAACCCTTCATTCTCCCGGCATAGCAAGCATTTCGGATACTCCGCAGTCTTCTGCGTCAGCGCAGCGGCGATCGCCTTCGGATCCTTCTCCGGCTTGGAAAGATTGACGGTAATATCAAGCTCACCGAATTCGGTCGGCGTAACCCAGCGCAAATCGCGCTTGACGCGATAGGAGCGGATATAGTCGGTCGCACGGGAAAGGGCATAGTAGTAATCCGTCGCCTTTTCCGGAGACTTGGCATATTCCTCGCGGAAACGGCGAATTACCTCGGAGGGACGAGGGGTCAGAAGTCCCATCAGTTTCGTGTCATAAAGATCGCGGTAGGTTACGGTATTCTCAGGCAGCAATCCGTTCTGTGCGGCATAATCGCACAGAGAAGCAAGAATCTCCTCAAGAGGACGGTCTCCCGCAAAGCCGGAAGGGATATATTCCCGGAGATGCAGCGCCTCCAACAGACGGTTGACCGCCCACACGCGGTCGCAGTCCTCAATCAGACCGTTTTTGACAGCATAGGCGATCAGACTGTCGATATCTTTCATGATCTGCATGGCGTTCTCCGATTATCTGAAACGGTAGACCGTCATCGTATCGTACTTGGCTCCCGCCTTCAGGAGGTTCTCCCCTCTTGTGGGAGCATCCGGTTCAAACTGCGTTTCCAGGCAGACCGCCATCCGCGGGGACTGAGGAACACCGCCCTTGAAGCGAAGCGTCTTGCGGTCAAGGAAATTGCCGGTATAGCACTGTACACCCGGCTGATCGGTAAGCGCGGTCATTTCGATTTTCCCGTTGGAAAGCACGGCACAGACACCGAGCGTGTGTCCGTCGAAGATCACCTTCGGATTTCCCGTCAGATTGAAATTGTGGTCATAGCCGAAATCGGGATCGGATACTTTTTCTCCGTGGAGGTCTCTGCCGATCTTTTTCGGCGTACGGAAGTCAAAGCGTGTCCCTTCCACCGGCTTTCTGCCGATCGGAATCAGCTCCGGATCAACCTCGGTATAAGTGTCGGCGTTGATCTGAAGCGAATGATCGAGGATATTTCCCTCTCCGTTGCCGTTCAGATTGAAATAAGCATGATTGGTCAGGTTAACATAGGTATCCTTATCGCTTACCGCTTCGTAGTGAATGCCGATCGCGTCCTCATACAGCGTATAGGTAACCTTGACATTAAGGTTTCCGGGATATCCCTCTTCCCCGTCCGGACTGAAATAGGTCAGTACAAGGCGATTCTCCGATACTTCCTCCGCATTCCAGATCCGGCGATTGAAGCCAACCTTTCCGCCGTGCAGGTGATTGTTTTTGCCGGTGTTGACGTAAAGCTTGTACTCCTTGCCGTCAATAAAGAAATGAGCGTCCTTGATCCGGTTTCCGTGACGCCCGACCAGGGAGCCCTGATAGGAGGTATCCGTCAAAATGGACTCCAGATCATCATAGCCGAGCACAACATCGGTCCCGCGGAAGACAAGCCGGCGAAGAATCCCGCCGAGAGTCAGTATTTCCGCCTCCATCTCTCCGTTTTTCAGTATGTACGCAAAAACCTCCCGACCGTCGGGCATATTTCCGAACAGCTTTTTTTCCATGGATCCTTCCTCCGAAGCAAAGAAATTATAATAAATTTTCTGATTATATATAATATCATATCTTCTTCTTATTTTCAAGGCTTTCGGGGAGAAAGTAAAAAACAAAGGTGTTTTCTCTTGAAGACCTTTTTGAAATCTGCTATAATACCGACAGTTAGAGAGGGAGGAAGCATCAATGAAAATTATCGGACATATCCGCACCGATTTTCCGGAAAAATTCGGTCTGCCGCGGCAAAGCGGACTTGTCCCGGAGCTGCGCGGCAGAATTGTCTTTCTGCCGGAATACCGCGTTCCTGCAGCTCTGCGGGGAATTGAAGGTTTTTCCCACATCTGGTTGCTCTGGGAGTTTTCCGATGCTGTCCGAAGCACCTGGTCTCCGACTGTACGCCCGCCACGGCTCGGCGGAAACACACGGATGGGCGTTTTTGCTACACGCTCCCCCTTCCGTCCGAATCCGATCGGACTTTCCTGTGTGCGGCTTGACGCGGTGGAATATGGTGCACCGGACGGTCCCGCGCTATGCGTCTCCGGAGTCGATATGCGGGACAACACCCCGCTGTATGACATCAAGCCCTATCTTCCTGCAGCTGACTGTCATCCGGAAGCCTCCGGCGGCTTTGCTGTCGCCGCAGCGCTTCACACGCTTTTGGTCGAGCTGCCAGAGGAGCTCGCCGCGAAGCTCTCCCCCGAAGAGGCCAAGGCCCTATGTGCCCTGCTTGCCGAGGATCCGCGCCCCGGCTATTCAAACGATCCGGAACGGATATACGGCTTTTCCTTTGCCGGACACGCAATCCGCTTTACCGTCAACGGAGAAACCCTGACCGTCCGTTCGGTTACATAATAAAAAGGGGCTGAATCTCTTCAGCCCCGGCAATGCTATTTTACACGGAATATTCTTTTCAGCGCCGGCACGAACGCCTTCGGCGCTTTCACTACAACGATTTTCATCTGACTACGCACGCTTTCTCCGGCTGTTCGACTCACGGCGCCCGCCGGGAACGCCGTTATTTAACGCAAAACCACAAAAGCCCGACGCTGATGATGACAAGAGCCTCGATCACCACAAGAACCGCTTCCGGCAGAAAAAAAGACGCAAGTATCCCTACTCCAAAGGACAAAATAATGATTCCGACTGTTTTGATCTTTCTCCCTGCCTTCATATCCACCTCCGCGCGGCCTTTTCCTTACAAGTATATGTCCGTATTCCGAAGTTTGCCACACTTCTAGAAAAAAACATGCCGTATCTTTTCCGGCAGCAGAAGGAGCACCGATGAACCGCTATATCGCCTTCGACGTAGAAACCCCCAACGGAAAAAACGACCGCATCAGTGCAATCGGTGTTACCGTATTGGAAAACGGAAGCATCACCGAGCGTTTTTCCTCCCTTGTGAACCCGGAAACCTGGTTTGACATTTTCAACACGGCGCTGACCGGAATTTCTCCGGCGGACACAGCCGACGCCCCCACCTTTCCGGAACTTTGGCAGCTTCTGCGCCCGCTTCTGGATTCCGGCATACCGGTCGCTCACAACGCCCCCTTTGACCTCAGTGTGCTTGCCAAATGCCTTTCCTTCTACAAAATCCGCTGGCATCCGAGCGTGCCGTATCTCTGCACCTGCCGGATGGCGCGTGCGCTTCTTCCGGAGCTTCCGGATCACCGGTTGAATACGCTCTGTACCTACTTCAACTTTCCGATCGACCATCACCGGGCAGCAAGCGACAGCGACGCCTGTGCTCTTCTGCTCGGCGCATTTTGTTCCCTCGGCGCCGAACCCGTCTCCTTCGAACGCCGATACGACCTTACCGCGCGGCGCACACTCCCCCGCGGAAAAGATACGCTGTCCTGAAGAACGGGCCCAATGTCTCCGAATTTCAAGATCAAAAACGTCTCCGCGGCAGAAGACTGCCGCGGAGACGTTTTGTTTACATAAGCAGGCGGAAAAGATCCTCCATCAACTCATCCCGCCGGACATAGGTTACGGTTCGCATCGTCTGCGCGCCGGCAAAGGGAATCATCCGGTAATCCTCCGAGACGGTCTGAGCCGGACCAAGGGAGGAAAAGAGAAAGCGTTCCCCCCGATTCTTCAGCCAGGCAACCGCCGTGACATCCCAGATCACACGGCTCCACGGCTTTCCTTCTGCATAAGAATTCGCCGCGGCAATCGCATTTTGCGCAAGATAATCGGCAAGGGGATTCCGTCCGGAGAGCCAGTGCTTCAGCTCCGGTTCGGTCGAATAAAAGCGGTCAACCGTTCCGAGACACGGAAGCCGGACAAAGGGTACCCCGCTTTCCGCAAGAATGCAGGCAGCGCGGCGATCCTGCATCAGATTGAATTCCCGCGCGTCCCGCCAGAACGGCGCATTTCCGCCGAGCCAGACAACGGTCATTCGTTCTCGGATCTCCGGGCAGAGTAAAAGCGCAGAAGCCGTATTGGTCGCCGCGCCGATGGAAACCACGTACAGGGGGTTCTCCGTATCATGGCGCAGGGCTTCGCGGATAATCCGCTCCGTCGCATCGCATTCAACGGGTCCGCCGCCGGCATCGAGAAAACGCCCGGCCCCCCGACAAACACAGGAAAGCAGATCCTCGCGCCCGGCGAGCCGGAGAACCTTTTGGATTTCGGCATAGCTTTTTTCCATCCCGTCCTCAGGGGAAACCGAGCGTTCGTTCAGAAAGGGCGCGGCGCAGATCGCAACAGGCTTCAACTCGGAAGAAGAAATCAGGTAGGCAATCGCAAACGGATCGTCAATCTCGTTGAAGGCGTCGGTATCCAGCAAAACCTCCGCGCCCGGCTCGGGCGGCAACAGCATTTTCAGTCTCTGTTCTTCATTCATCGTTTCTTCCTCCGAATTCTTTTTTATCTCAGAAACAGCAGATAACCGAGGCATGCGCCGAGATAGAACACGGAAAAAACCGACAGAAAAGCAATCATTCCAAAGTGCTGCGTTTTATGTCGGATGAGAGCCATGGTCACAAGCATGACAGGCGCGCCGCCGATCGCTCCCAGTGCGAGTAGGGAGCGCTCCGCAATGCGATGGCGGGGAAAATGCTTTGCAGCTAGCTTATCATAGACAGTCAGAAAAAAAGCCAGCGCGGAAGCAGTGGAAAAATAAAGGACAAGAAATTGCTCAAGCGGTGTCATGGTCTCTCTCCCCCGTCAGAAAAGCGGCGTCTTCCTTTCGGGGATTCTTTCTTCCGAGAATCTTCGGGGAAAGGCCCGACACGCAAGCAACGCACAAAAATTCCATGCGCACGCTGCGAGACCCCTCCCGGTTTTTATTATAGCATCAGCGGGCGCAGATAGCAAGTGCTGTCTGCGTCCGCTTTTCCGTTCTTTTTCTGTCGGGTCAGGATTCTTTATCCGCAAAAAAACCGCCGGAAGTTCCCGGGGAGCTCCCTTCTTTTATCCAGTCTGCTCTGTGGTAAGAAAAAGCATCAATCGAGAAGCGTTCCGGCAAGATGTGAATGCCGGTTAGCGGTGTTTTTACTGCTCGGAAAAAGCGTTATGTTCCCAGTCAGTCAGAAACACAACGGCATAAGAAAGCGTCAGATGAAACAGTGAGGTATTCCATTTTTCATCCTTCCCCCACCCCTCAAAGGTTGTTGTCGCCCCCTCGCGTAGCATTCTCAGCCATGCGTTCTCATCGGAAAGAAACTGATACAGAAGCTCCTTTTTCTTCAGCCTTTTCAGCCCCTCCAGAATGGGATAAGCGCCGAAAAGCATGACGCTTGTGAATCCCTTTTCCCGGATGAAGGCAACCATTCTTTCTTCGGCCTCTCTGTCCGGCGCCAGACCGTACATCAGCGCAAATGCGTTGGATATCACGCTGATATGCTCGGATTTCACATTGTCCTTGAAAAGACGTTTTTCTTTATCGTAAAATGCGTCCGTATAGGCTTTCAGCAGCGGAGCCTCATCACAGTAGGCCTTATAATTCAGCAAAGCGGCTATCTGATTCAGATACCTGACGGCTCCGATATAATGCGCATTGATAACGCTGTGTACGTCCTTGCATATCTTCCCCTGGCGGATGTCGGCGGCATATCCCCCGCGATACTTCGGCGGCCATTCAACCAAACACCATTTGTCAAGGCCGGACAGAAGCCCATCCCCCTTCCTGTAACTGTCTCTGTAACAATCCAGTATCTCACATAAACTCCCGTATTTTTCCGCGAGATACTCCTTATCTCCCGTCAGTCTGTAGTACGAATACAGTAAATAGAACATCATCAGGGGGAACTCGGCAATTTCCTGCATAAAGGAGCAGGCGGCGCATGTCATCAGTCCTTTGTTGATAAAAGCACTGCGGATGCTGTCATCGACAAGCTTTTTGAGCTGCGTTGTATCCTTGGTCAGAATGGCATGCGCCAGCGCGGTATAGCAGCCGTCGCCGAGATAATTTCCCTTTTCTCTCTCCATGCAGTCCTGAATAACCTCTTGCACGCCGTACTGCAGCGAATGGACGCACAGATTCCATACGGAGAGCAGCTTGGCGTCACGGACCGATGGCTTTGCCTTCAGTTCAAACGGATAATGCCTTGCGCGCAGATAAACATTCTTAATAACACACCCCTGCGGTATATTGATTCTTGCGTATCGGAAGGATTTATAGTCAAATTCATCAAGCCTATCCGCGTCCCCCGAAAGAATCCACTCCTCCCGGTAATCGCAGTTTGCTCTCATCCTCCAGCGGACGGTTCCGTCATTTTCCAGTTCCTGACCGAACAAAAGCTCCACCTTTTGCCCGCGCATCCCGGTCGCCTCAGCGCACAGATATCCGACATAAACCGAGCCGAAATCCAGGGTTACACCGGTTGCATCCCATTGCTCCACAGGCTTGATATCTTCAAACACAAGCATCTTTGTCGGTTGCTCAAACAACTCATAGTCGGCATATTTTCTGATCCGGGCATGGGCCCATTGCGAATCGTCATAGTCGGCTCCGTAAAAGCCTTCGCTTACCGTACCGCTCGTATAGCATTCCGCAAACTGTGTTTCATACCCGAATTTCCCCATTGCGGAAAACCCTTTATGGTACGAATACAAAAAGCTCTCATCAGAAGCGAGCAGGGTCTCCCCTTCCCGCACGATATCACAGATGAGTCCGTGGCGGTCATCCCCGCTTACCCAGACCCGGTTGATCAATCCCTGATAATAGGTGTGAACGGCAATTGTGTTTTCCCCTGTGACAAGATAGGCGGTAATATCCACCTCATTGTAATAATAATGGAAGGGATATCCTGCGGCGGGTCCCTGGCAGACAAAGCGGCCATTGATATAAAGCTTATAGTAATCGTCCGCCGAAATAAAAATCCGTACCCCGTCAGTCCTCTGTACATGGAATTTCTTCCGGAAAAGAATATGGCTGTTTTGCGGGGCAAGACTGTTGATTTCGGCCTTTTCAAGCTGCCGGTGAAAGACATTCACGCTCTTCAGATCGCAGAATTCCTCCGACGTGATCCATTTTCCCTTGAACTTATGTTGACTGTCAGACATTTTCCCTCCATAGATGAGCCTATAGAACTTATGGAATTACAAAATAATTCTGAAATGGTACGCCGACCCACATTTTTCTGGGAAGAACAGTAAGTATTCATATTTTTATTCTATCACATTCATCAAGCTTTGACAAGGAGAATCGTTTGAAGGGAGTTTAGAGGGAGCGGAAAATGTAAGGGAAAGAAAGCCGAAGGGGAGAAAGAGGGGATGGAAAATTCCATGAAACAAAAAAACCTTGAAAGCACAAGGGGGTTCGTTTGGCAGGATTCCGCCAGTCGTATTTGGGCTACCCCAACACTTTTGACCCACTGCCACTTATTCTTTCTTAATAACCTCATTACAAATAATCTTACCATGATTATTGATCAGATAAGCATTTATATCACCTTGTGACGTAATATCACCATTGATTTCGTAACAATCAATTCTGCCGTGGCAAACCACGACGCCGTTTATACTGCTGTCGGACACAATGTTGCCAAAAACCTCAACCTTAAAATATTGTTGTGTAATTTCATTGCAATTTCGCGGAAAAATCACTTCTATGCAAGAATTGTCCTCTTGCGACCATAAAATTTTTTGCCCAAGGTCTTAAAAATCCTTATAGTATTATCGTCTGGCCAAGGAAGTTCAGTGCAGAGATCGAAGTAAATTTCTGTTTTGATCTCTCTTGAAAAAAGATCGTCTATAATTCTCCATACGACCAACTCCTTTCTATGGTTTAATTATATCACATATAAACCTTCCGAACAATAAATCAACAGTTTCATTTGTTCAACGCGCAGTTGAAGGCATTATAGGGATGGAAACATTCCCTTATCACTATTCCCTATTAGCAATTACCTAAATTTCGTACA
>JAXFQY010000118.1:0-2508 GCA_034178705.1 Eubacteriales bacterium
CCAAATGGTATAAAAGGTTGATGATCTGGGCTGCGGTGTTGGTGACTTGCTTTGTTATTTTGTGGCCCATTTACTGGATTGTAAAGTCTTCCTTTACCGTCTCGGATAAATTCTATGCCATGCCGGTGGAATACTTCTCCGGCTGGACGCTCAACAGTTATCGCACACTTTTTGGCGCCACGGGAAATACCGGGAAGTATATCGCCGATACGCTGCTCATTACCGGAGGAACACTGATTCTGTCCGTCGTATTATGTGCTATGGCAGGTTACGCGTTTGCCCGTGTAAAAACCAAAGGGCTGCGAATTGCGCAGGCGTTTCTGGTTTTTTCTACGATGATCCCCAGCATTGTGGCAGTGATTCCGCTGATGGTGCTCATGCGGTCTATGAAGCTGACAGACACTTATCAGGGATTAATCCTGCTTTACTTCTCCATGGTGATTCCTTTTTCCGTGACGATGTATGCTGCCTTTATCGGGCAGATCCCTCAGGCTCTGGAGGAAGCGGCATGGATCGACGGTCTGAATGTGGGAGGCGCTTTTTTCCGCATTATCTTTCCCCTTTTGAAACCTATGATCGCAACGCTTTGCATCATTAATTTTATTACCTGTATTAACGAGTTTTTTTACCCGCTGATCTTTACGACCCGTAAGATAAAGGTTCTGAGTATGCTGATTTACAACGTACCCAGAATCAATCAGTGGCAAGAGCCTTGGGATACAATCAGCGCTTCCGGCTGCATCATGCTCTTCCCTACCGTGCTGTTTATTCTTTTGTTTGAAAAGCAGATCTTGAACGGATTGATGGTGGGGGGTATCACGCAGTAAACCGGCAGTGCCCTTGCGGAAGGGAGGAGACAACCCCATGACTCGCGTTGTTTTTATCGAAGATCGTAGTCTGATGCTGGAAGCGCTGAAGCACACCATTCCATGGCAGGAAAACGACATTGAGCCGATCGGCTTCTTTTCTAGCTGCGACGAAGCGCTTCCGTTTATTCTGGAAGAAAAGCCGGACGTCGTTGTTTCAGACATCGTGATGCATGGCATGGACGGGCTTGAATTAAGTAAATATCTCTTCGATTCAGATCTGGAGATCAAAGTGATTATCATCAGCGCGTACAGCCGCTTTGATTATGCGCAACGGGCGCTGCAGACCAATGTTTTCGATTACTTTGAAAAACCGCTGAATTTTGACGAGCTGATCAAAAGCATCCAGCGTGCCGGAAAGGCCAACAACGAACTTCGGCAGACGCGCACCTTTATTTTGAACCATCTGGACTTCTATCGCGAACGTCTTTTTACCAAGCTGCTGCTAGGACAGAAAGAAAGGAAAAGTTTTCGAGACGAGGCTGACTTTTTGCAGATCCAAGTGGATCAGGGATTTTTCTGTGTGGTGTGCAAACTGGTTTCGGTAGTAAAAAATGAAAATAACGAGCCGCTTATGCGCCGGGAAATCAAGCATATGCAAGTTGCACAGAAATTGACCGATTTCTTTAAGGAGGCGCGGCTCTTTGGCCCCTACTCTTTCCCGGGAGGCGAGTTTGTTTTCGTTCTGAATCAGCTGGGGGCAGAAAAAGAAATCGACATTTCTCAGAAGTTGGTAGATATAGGAGAGGAGCTTCGTCTTTCCTATTCCACTATTTTGCACGCCGGCATTGGAAAATGGGTCAAAACACTGGAAGAGCTGCAAATTTCCTACGATGTGGCAAGATCTGCATTAGATCGTTGCTTTTCCTTCGACGAAGTCTGTGTGATTTCTTCGAAAGATGTGCAATTGGCGGGAGCAAATGAATATTTTTTGAAATTCAGCCGCTTTGAAACATCAGCGATTCGGGCTCTTCAGCAACAGGATATTCCGACTCTTCGTCAAATTTTTGAACTTTTTCGGAAGGAAATAGATGATACCTTTTTATCCAGTGATATGTTAAAAACTATGATGAAGAGTATTGTCCTGAAGATGAATACGTTAATTCGACCGACGCCGCTTTCTCTGGATAGCATAATGACAAGGATTGATCTTGCCGATCATCTGGCGGATGTTTTTGAAGTCGTTGCGGATTTTTTGGTAAAAGGATGTGAAACAAATCGAAAAGAGCAGGATGAGCAGAGCCTTTGCATTGCGGAAAAAGCCCATTTATACATTGAAGATCATTATTCGAACCGGGAATTGAGCTTGAACGAAATCGCCGGCAATGTAAACGTCAGTCCCAATTACCTGTGCTCTTTGTTTAAGAAAGAATATGGAGTAGGAATCCATGAGTATATTACGGAGCTTCGAATTGAAAAGGCCAAGCAACTATTAATGCAGACGGACATGGGCGTTGGACTGATCGGAGAAATGGTTGGATATACCAATCCTTATCATTTCAGCGTCAGTTTTAAGAAGTATACGAATATGACCCCAACGGAACATCGCAAAAAAGAGGGGGGAGGCTTGGAATAGAAACAGGTCTGCAGACTCTCTGGCAAGTTGGAATATGAACTTTATTAAAAAGGAGAAATGAAAATG
>JAXFQY010000028.1:0-8101 GCA_034178705.1 Eubacteriales bacterium
GTTTTTGAAAACGTGGCGTTTGCCCTCCGTGTGCAGAAGCGTCCCGAAAAGGAGATCAAGGAGCGTGTCGGGGAAATGCTCCGGTTGGTTCATCTGGAGAACTTTATTGACCGCGGTGTCGCGCGGCTTTCGGGCGGGCAACAACAGCGCGTTGCAATTGCCCGTGCACTGATCAGTCATCCGAAATGTCTGCTGCTGGATGAGCCACTCGCTGCACTCGATCTGAAGCTACGTAAGGATATGCAGAATGAACTTAAGAACCTTCAGAAGGCGACCGGAATTACGTTTATTTATGTTACTCACGATCAGGAAGAAGCACTGACGATGTCTGATACCGTCGTCGTGATGGCAGACGGGCGGATTCAGCAGATCGGAACGCCGCAGGATATCTATAACGAACCGCAGAACGCTTTTGTCGCGGATTTTATCGGGGAAAGCAATATTCTCGACGGTGTAATGCTTGAGGATCGCTTGGTCCGTTTTGCCGGAACTGTCTTCTCCTGTGTCGACAGCGGATTCGGCAAAAACGAACCGGTCGATGTTGTGATCCGTCCGGAGGATGTCGATGTGGTTGCCCCTGAGAAAGGAATGCTTCGCGGCACGGTTACCTCCGTTACCTTCAAGGGGGTCCACTACGAGATTATCGTTGATATCAGCGGGTTCAAATGGATGATTCAGTCCACCGATTTTGTTGCGGAAGGGGAAAAAATCGGTGTGTATATTGAACCGGATGCCATCCATATCATGAAAAAGTCAGAATACTCCGGAAAGTTCGGCGATTACAGCACGTACAGCGACGAAATTGATGAGCTTGACGTCCTCCCGGACGAGGAGGCAGAGGAGTGACCGGGGTGTCCCCTGCGGCAAAAACCGCAGTGCAGCCGCGCCGCCGCGGGCATCTGGGTGTGCGTTTGCTGAATGCTCCCTATATTGTCTGGTCTGTTCTTTTTATTCTGATTCCGCTTTTTCTTGTTGTTTATTATGCTTTTTCGGAAACGGTGAATTATTACGATATCAGCTTTACCGCCAATGGGGAAAGCTATACCTGTGAGATTCCGAATACCACGGAGACCGGAGAGTCTGTTTCCCTTTTTGACGCAAAGAAACAGGCAGCAGCGCGTTTTGGCTTTACCGCTGCAGAAGTGGATTTTGAACGTGCCGTTCTTCAGAATCGCACAACCGGTTTTACCTTTGCCAATATACGGGAGGTTTTCAGCGAAGGATCGCTTTATGCCATGCGGCTTTCCTTTTTGTATTCCATTGCGGCAACGCTGATTTCTCTTGTCATCGCCTACCCCTTCGCCTATCTTCTTTCACGTTCCAAGGCGAAATCCCAGCGGATTCAGATGCTTCTGATCATGCTGCCGATGTGGATGAACATGCTGGTCCGTACCTATTCATGGCAGCAGATTCTTGAAAACAACGGCATTATCAATAAGTTTCTTTCTCTGGTCGGACTCGGACCGGTAACGATGCTTGGAACCTCCGGCGCCGTTATTCTCGGTATGGTTTACAATTACCTTCCGTATATGATTCTCCCCATTTATACCATTATGTCAAAGATTGATACGTCGCTTTTGGAGGCCGCAGACGATCTTGGCTGTAATGCGTGGAACAAGCTCGTAAAGCTGATTCTTCCGCTTTCCGTGCCCGGTGTGATTTCCGGTCTGATTATGGTATTCGTACCGTCGATTTCCACTTTCTATATTTCTCAGAAGATGAGCAACGGTATGATCAAGCTTGTGGGGGATCTGATCGAGTCGAAAATCAAGGAGCAATGGTCCTCCGGCGGGTTGAATGTCGGTTCCGCCATGTCCTTTGTACTGATGCTTGTGATTCTGCTCTGCACCTTTATCATGAACCGCTTTGCGGACAAGGACGGGGGTGACATCGTCGTATGAAAACTTTATCCCGGATTGTTTTCGGTCTTGTTTACTTCTTTCTTTATGCTCCGCTGCTTGTGATGATCTTTTTCTCCTTTAACGCAGGGAAGAGCACCTCGGTTTTTTCCGGCTTTTCTTTTCGGTGGTATGTGGAGCTGTTTACAAATGACCGTATGATCATTGAATGCTTATTGAACTCTTTGAAGCTTGCGCTTCTTTCCGGCTTGATTGCAACCGTCCTCGGTACGATTGCGGCAATTGGTATCTACAATCTGAAAAGCCGGTTTCTCAGCGGTGCCATCCTGACGGTCAACAATATTCCGATGATGAACCCGGATATTGTAACGGGAGTATCGCTGATGCTTCTCTTTGTGTTTGCCGGGGCGCTTTTCGGTATTACCGACCGGGTGAATTTCTGGACACTTCTGGTGGCGCATATCACCTTTAATCTGCCCTATGTGATTCTGAATGTCCTACCGAAGCTGAAGCAATCCGACCCTGCACTTTATGAAGCGGCACAGGATCTCGGTTGCCGACCGACTGCCGCCTTCTTCCGTGCCGTCCTGCCGCAAATATCCTCCGGAATTGCCGCGGGTATGCTGATGGCCTTTACGCTGTCTTTTGATGATTTTGTCATCAGCTATTATACAAGCGGAACCGATTATGTGACTCTTCCGGTTTATATTTACTCTCTTGTCCGAAAAACGGTTACCCCGGACATTTATGCTTTGTACAGCATTATACTGATTGCTATTCTTGCGTTGCTCGTGGTTTACAACTTTATTCTCGGGCGCGCTGATGAAAAGAAAGGAAATTAAAAAAGAAATGAAAAAAGCATTTTCCCTCGCACTGGCTGCTGTAACACTTCTCGTAACTGCTCTCTCCTTTGCTTCCTGCGGCACGCTGGACACGGTGGAAAACCTCGTTGGAACTTACACCGACGAATACGCCGGTACCACGCTGAATGTCTATAACTGGGCGGAGTATATTTCTGACGGCAGCGAAGGCTCCCTGGATGTTGAGGCGGCTTTTGAAAAACTGACGGGAATCAAGGTCAACTACACGACCTATGAGAGTAATGAGGTCATGTACAGTAAGCTGAAAAGCGGCTCTGTTTCTTATGATGTGGTGATTCCTTCCGATTATATGATTGCCCGCATGATCAATGAGGGAATGCTGAAGAAAATTGACGTAACAAAGTTATCCAACTACAACCTGATTAACGAAAAGTACAAGAATCTGTATTTTGATGAAAACAATGAGTATTCCGTTCCCTATAATGTGGGAATGGTCGGTTTGATTTATAACACGAAAATGGTTTCCGAAGCACCGACAAGCTGGAGCGTACTGTGGGATAAGCAGTATGCAGGAAAAATGCTGATGTTCAATAACCCGCGCGACTCTCTTGCTATTGCGCAGGCAATCCTCGGCATTGATTACAATACCACCGATAAGGCAGACTGGGATCGCGTGGCAGCCAAGATGCGTGAGCAAAAGCCCCTTCTTCAGGGTTATGTCATGGATGAGGTCTTTAACAAGATGGAGGACGGGAATGCAGCGTTGGCGCCTTATTATGCAGGTGATTTTCTGACAATGCAGGCAATCAATCCCGATCTTGCGTTTGTTTACCCGGAAGAAGGCGTGAATATATTTGTGGATTCCATGTGTATTCCCGCAGGCGCACAGAATGTAGATGCCGCTATGATGTTTATCAACTTTATGCTTGAGCCGGAAGTGGCACTTGCCAATGCGGAGTATATCTGCTATGCTTCTCCGAATGACGGGGTACTGAGTAACCCGGAGTATTCCTATCGGGATAATGAATTCCTTTATCCGAAAAACATTGACGAGATCAAAACCACATATTTCCATGATCTTGACGCTGAGACACGAAAGTATTACGAGGATCTTTGGGTTAGCATAACGACAGGCTGATGGCCTAAAATACGAATCGGACGGAAGAGCCCATTGACTCTCCCGTCCGTTTTTTGTTCTTGAAAGGTTTTTTTCCGAAAGTCCTGCTTCGTTGTTTTCCGAAAGTCCTGCTTCGACGATTGATTTTTGTCGATTTTTGTGATAAACTATAAAAAGATCGTCTTCCGTTTTTTGCGGAGAGGCATACCGATTTAATCGGTTAGGCAGGAATCCGTGCTTCGCTGTCGATTGCTTTCCACTGCTTTTCCCGGACTCTTGCCCAGAGAATAAACGTCGTGCGCTTTTACAAGGAGAAGAAATGAGTACAGAAGAAGAAAAACAAGGGTCGATTCGGATTCTTGCTACCCTGGACCGTAATTACATACCCTATTTTAATGTTATGCTGTTTTCTCTTCTGGAGAGCAATCCGGAGGAATTTTTTGAAGTCTATCTGCTTCATGACAGTCTGTGTCCATCGGATATGACCGATTCGATCCGTATTCTCGGTGACCGGGGCGTGCTGCGGCTTGTGGGGATTCGGGAAGAAGAGCTGAGCGAAGCCCCGACGACGGATCGCTATCCGAAGGAGATCTACTACCGGATTTTTGCCGCAAAATATCTGCCGGAAACGCTGGACAGAATTCTGTATCTTGACCCGGATCTGATCGTCAATAAGAGTATCCGGGAGCTTTATGATATGCCGATGGGAACTGCTTTTTTTGCTGCCGCGTCGCACATCGGGAATATTCTTCACCGTTTCAATGAGCTTCGCCTGGACATGGATGAAGATATGCCTTATATCAATTCCGGCGTTATGCTGATCAATCTCCGACAGCTTAGAAAAGAGCAGAGATGCGAGGAGGTTTTTGACTATATCAGGACGCATAAGGGAAAACTGATTCTTCCGGATCAGGATATTATCAGCGGTCTTTACGGGAATCGTATTATCCCTGTGGATTGCTATCGTTATAACATGACCGAAAGACTCTTTTTGTTCCATCGCCAGAGCGGAGATCGGATGGATCTTGATTATGTCCGCCGCCATGCTGTGATTATTCATTACTGTGGAAGGAATAAACCGTGGAAAAACAGATATATTGGCAGTCTTGACGTATTTTATCAGGAGGCGTGCAATCGTCTTGAAGAACTGCTTGTTGGCGAGCCTGCCTGTGAAAATGCGGAATGAAGCCGGAAAGGAAACAAAATGCTTGAAACAGATCAGCTTGGAAAAGATTTGGAAGAGATGGTGCGGTCGCAATTTTCTGAAAAGGATATGAAGGAGCTGGCGGATCGGTATACAAAGCCTTATCGGGAATTGATGGCGTATTATCGCTGTGCAATGATGGAGGTCAAGACAAAATTTAACGTTCTGAATGAGGAGCTTTCGCTTCAGTATGATCATAACCCAATCGAAACCATAAAAACGCGCCTGAAAACGCCGGAAAGCATTCTGGAGAAGTGCAAGCGCAGAAAAATCGCGGTTTCGGTGGAAAGCATTGAGGAAAACATTTTTGACATTGCCGGGGTAAGGGTAATCTGTACCTTTCCGTCTGATATTTATCGGATGGCAGATGCGCTAATCAAACAGGATGATATCCGCCTGATCAATCGCAAGGATTATATCAAGGAGCCGAAAAGTAACGGATACCGCAGTCTCCATCTGATTGTGGAAATACCGATTTTTCTTCATGATGAAAAGAAACTGATGAAGGTGGAGGTTCAGTTCCGGACAATTTCGATGGATTGGTGGGCAAGCTTGGAACATAAGATCCGTTATAAAAAGGATTATACCTTGACGGATGAAACCATACAGGAGCTGAAGATCTGCGCGGAAATCAGCGCGGGGCTTGATAGGCGCATGGAGCAGATCTACAAAAGCGTTGAGACTCTGACGGGGCAGAAGGAGCTATCCTGAGATTTTGCTTATTGTTTTGGCCTTGTCGGTCATCAAGCGCTCTGTTTATCCGGAATTTTTCTGATCGGATTCGGTCTATGCGTTCTCTCTTCGGAACATAATAAGAAAAACAAAGGATTTTTCAAGGAGAGGGAAGTAATATGGATAAAACGGCGAAAAAAATGCTCGCAGCATTCGGTACGGCGGCCTCAGTGCTGTCAGCAGCATCGCTTGCTGCATATGCCACCACAAAGTATCTTGTCAATGTTGCGCTGAACCGCGAGGTTCCGAAGACGATAAAGGGGGCAGGACGGTTACTTTCCGGCTCCTGCTCCGATGCCGACGGTGAGTTCGTCCGGCGGGTACGTGAGGCGTCCGATCGTTTGGCTTCTTCAGATAATGAAACAATTACCATCGTCAGTCACGACGGAGAAAAATTGGTCGGACATTATATTCCGTGCGAAAACGCAGAGAGAATCCTGATTGCTGTGCATGGCTGGCGTTCCTCCTGGCATCGGGATTTTGGGATGATCGCGGATTTTTGGCGGGAGAACCGATGCAGTGTTCTTTATATTGAGCAGAGAGGGCAAAACAACAGCGGCGGAGCCTATATGGGTTTCGGACTCACAGAACGCTTTGACTGCCTTGACTGGATCCGTTGGATCCTTGCCCACAGCAAAACTCCTCTTCCGATTTATCTTTGCGGTATTTCCATGGGAGCCACAACGGTTTTGATGGCGGCGGGACTTCCGCTGCCCGATGCTGTGCATGGTATTCTGGCTGACTGTGGCTTTACTTCTCCGCGCGAAGTATGGAAGCATGTAGCAAAGAAGAATCTTCATCTTGCTTACGGAATTCGCGGGGCTATGGCGGATGCGATGTGCAGACATAAAATTATGGTTGGGGCAGGTGATTACTCCACCGTAATGGCGCTGAACCATACGCGCATACCGGTTCTCCTGATTCATGGGACAGAGGATCGCTTTGTTCCGATTCGGATGACTTATGAGAATTATCTTGCCTGCCGGGCGCCAAAGGAGCTCCTGATCGTTCCCGGAGCAGGTCACGGAATGAGCTATTATGTTGAGCCGGAGCGTTACCGGACGACGGCAAGACAATTTTGGGCAAGGTATGACTGTCCATCTTCAAAAAGGGAGCCGCTTGCCGAAGATCCTTTCGACCTTTCCGCGGTAGAGCAGGAAAAATCCTGAGCAATCGCGCAAAGCCTTTCATCAAATGAGAGATATAGAATCCATAAAAATATCAATCGGTCGCTCTGAAGTAAGAGCGGCCGACTTTTCATGATTGAATCAGCATTTTCGTCTAATGTAGCGAATTGCACCAACCAAAATGCGTTATTGGTTTTTATTGATCCCTTTTGAATTGCCTTCGCCAAAATATAGATAAACTCCCGAAACCGTTGAGATTCCGAGAGTTTCTGCACCGATATTCTTTTTCGGTGATGATTTGGCGGAGAAGGAGAGATTCGAACTCTCGCGCCGGTTCCCCGACCTACGCCCTTAGCAGGGGCGCCTCTTCGACCTGCTTGAGTACTTCTCCATACCCGTTGACCCCGTCGATGTCGTGTCAACGTGTATTATTATACAGCATCAATCCGCGTTTGTCAAGGCGATAATGTTTAATTTATTAAAAAGTCAACGTGCGGATTTTCGATCGATCCATGGGGAGCTTTTCTCCCGTCTGAGATACGCTGAAGGAGCCTTTTCCTCTTTACCGGGAAGGCTTGCTGCGGTAAGGGAAGAGAGAAAAGCAGAAAAAAGGTAATAAATTGGAAGCTGCAGGAAAAAAGTGATTTATTTTGTATCAAATTTCCTTTATTGACTTGAAAAACCGAAAATTATATGTTAGGATACATATATAAACTTAAAGCATTCTGCTTTAGAACATTCAGAAAGGAAGAACAGCAAATGAAAAGAATCCTCGCTTCGGTACTTGCATTTCTGCTGGTACTTTCCCTGGTCCCCCTCACGTTTATTCCCGTCAGCGCTGCAGGGGAGAATGTCGTATTTCTGAAGGGCGGTGGAACCGGTGACGGAAGTTCCCCCGATAAGCCCATGGGATCCCTGCATAGTGCGGCAAAAAAATTGGCAGGCAAGGAAGGAACGATCGTTGTATGCGGTCCGTTCACGCAGACAGCGGATTTTGATCTGAAAATGAAAAGCGATTATTGGACCTCCATTACGTTTACCTCTGTCTATAACGGCGTCGATTATCGCTTGCCTGAGAACGGAGGCGCTGTTTATCAATCTGCCGGTAAACGTTTTGTCCTTTATGGGAAAACGGTATTTGAGAACCTGAATCTGACCTTCACCGACAAATCTTGGCTTGTTATTTGCCAGTGCAATGATTTTACTGTTTCCAAATCGGTTCGCATTACTCCGGGTCCCGG
>JAXFQY010000105.1:0-10005 GCA_034178705.1 Eubacteriales bacterium
GGCCGCACGGCGGACAGGCCATATTTCTCCTTGATCTCCGCAACACTCCGGTCGGCGTATTCCTTATCACAGTTTTTCTGGTCGTATTTCGCCTTCTTGATATTCTCTCTCTGCTCGGCAATAATCGCATTCCGCTCCTCGGCGGTGATTTTCCCCGCCTTACAGTCAGCGCGCGCCGCGGCAATCGCCTCCTGATAGGAGCGAAGCCCTGCGCCGATACGGATTCCCTTAAAAATGATATTTCCCGAGGTAATGTTGTAAAGCTTGATGATGGAACGGCCGGTTGTGGTCTTGCCGCATCCGGATTCTCCGACGAGCCCAAACGCCTCTCCCTTTTTGATGTCGAAGCTGACATCGTCCACTGCCTTCAGTTCATTGCTGCCCATTTTGAAGTACTGGCACAGATGCTCAACCTTCAGCAGGACTTCTTTATTGTCACTCATCTCCGGCACCTCCCTTGTTCTGCATTCTTGCGATGCGGTCGGTCACGATCTTCGGCGGATCCACCTTCGGCGCATCCGGGTGCAGAAGCCAAGTGGCGGCATAATGCGTATCGCTGATCTGGAACATCGGGGGCTGACGCTCGAAATCGATCTTCATCGCATATTTATTACGCGGCGCAAAGGCGTCGCCCTTTGGCGGATAGATCATATTCGGCGGTGTCCCCGGAATGGCATCCAGCTTCTCATTGGTGTCAAGGTCAGGCATGGAGCTGAGCAAGGCCCAGGTATACGGATGTGCAGAATGGTAGAACACATCCTCCGCCGTGCCGTACTCCACAATCTTTCCGGCGTACATAACGGCAATACGGTCAGCCATATTGGCAACAACACCGAGATCGTGCGTAATGAAAATGATGGAAAGCTTACGCTCCTCCTTCAGGCGGTTGATCAGCTCAAGGATCTGTGCCTGAATAGTCACGTCAAGCGCTGTTGTCGGCTCGTCGCAGATCAGGATATCCGGATTGGCGGCAAGAGCAATGGCGATGACAATGCGCTGCCGCATACCGCCGGAAAATTCAAAAGGATACTGGTTGTATCTCTTGCGGGGCTCCGGAATACCGACCTCCTCCATCAGCTTGAGGGCCTTCTGCTTTGCCATGGCTTTGGTAACCTTGTTGACAACGCCGGATGCGCACATTTTCAGATAATCGATCACGGCTACGGTCTCCGAATCGAAATCGCGCGCGGAGAATGCCTCAATCTGCTCGCTGAGATGATTATGCAGATGATCAATATCGGAAAGAATACTGCCGCGAACAAGAGCAAGATCCGTAATGGCAGCAGGTACAACCTGCCAGTCCGGTTCCTTCCCTTTTGCGGTCAGTCTGTCCCGGCGTGCCATCTCGCGCTCATAACGCTTCTGCTCCTTTTGGTTTTTCTGTATAGCGTGAAAATAAAGCTCGCTCTCTGACTGGATCGAAGAGGAGAAGGTGTACAGCATACTGTCCTTCGTGATTTCCAGATGGTCAATTGCCGCCTCTGCCTTTTCCGTGAGCGACTTTATCGCCGTCTTTGTTTCGACACGGTCCAAGGACTCCTTTGTAAATACCGGACGGTACGCTTCCAATGCCTCCATCAATGCGGCTTTATGATCGCGCGAGCGCATCGCGGAATGGACCAGCGCCTGCTTTGCGTCCGCAATAAAGGAAAGCATGAACTGATCGTCGAGGAACTTGCGCAGGAACACATTCAGCTCCGGTACCGGAAGCGCCGGAAGCGGCTCCTTTGAAAAGGTCATATAATAACCCATCGCAAAGAAGTTCGGTTCGGGGAAGGAAATCGCCTCCGAAAGAATCTCCTTCAGCTCTGTAAGGGCAGCGCGAAGCTCTGTGCTTTCTCCCTTTTTACGCGCCGCGGAAGCAAGAGGGGAAAGAGTAGCGGCAAGGGTGCGTACGCGCTCTGCCTTTGCATCAACCACATAGGTCTGAATCGAGGTCAGAGCATAGTGCTTCAGGCGTCCGACACGATAGGAAAGATCCTTTGCCGCATTTTTCTCCAGCTCAAAGAGAAGCGGCTCCACATCCGCGACAAATTCTTCAGCCGCCTCATGCGCTTTGGCATACGCGCCCTGAAGCTCAAGGTGTTTGTATTCAAATTTGTCGAAGCTCTTACACTTCTCAAGAATCTCCGCCTTCTTTGCGTCCCCTTCTGAAGCCTCCGCCGCAAGCATATTCCGCTCAAGCAGCTTCAGATAGGTATTGAAGTTCCTGCGGCTTTCCCGCTGGCGCGCCTTTCCTTTGAGAAGCATGGCTTCCGTAAGCTGCTTTCCGATTTTAACGATCGGGTTCAGGGAAGACATCGGATCCTGGAAGATCATCGCGATTTTATCGCCGCGGATCTTATGGAAATCCTCTTCCGAAATTTTCAGAAGATCCTTTCCGTCATAGATAATCTCTCCGCCCTCAACAATGGCATTGCCAGCCAGAATACCGAGAATCGCCTTGCTGGTTACCGATTTCCCGGATCCGGATTCACCGACGATCGCCAGCGTTTCTCCTTTTGCAAGATCAAAGCTGACCCCGCGGACTGCCTGGACCTTGCCGTTTGAGGTTTTGAAGGATATTGTCAGATTATTTACCGAAAGCTTGTTTTCCATCAGTCCTCAACTCCTCTCGTGGACGGGTTGAATGCGTCGCGCAGCCCGTTGCCAAACAGGTTGAACGAAACCATCAGCAGTGAAAAGTAGAGTGCCGGGAAGAACATCGCATGGGGCGAGCCGGTCATCGCCGTCTGTCCCTGGGACATCAGCGTGCCGAGCGTCGTGCCGGCAAATTCCTGCAAATTGATGATGCCGAGATAGGTTAACTGGGTCTCCGAACCGACGACACTCGGAATGACAAGCGCGCAGCTTGTAATGATCGTTCCGAGGGAGTTCGGGAAAATATGCTTGAACATAAGGCGCCAGTCGGACGCACCGAGCGTACGGGCAGCAAGCACAAATTCCTGCCCTTTAAAGCGATAGAATTGCTTTCGCGTCAGTGCCGCCATGCCGATCCAGCCCGTGAGGACAAAGGCAAACAGGAAGGAAACAACAATGCCGACCTTTTGGGCAAGGTGAAGCTGGAAAAGCGTTGCCACAACGATAAACGGAACATCATACAGGATATCGGCAATTCGGTCCATAATCAAATCGACTGCGCCGCCGTAGTAACCCTGAATCGCACCGTAAACCGCACCGATTGTCAGGTTGATTGCGGAAACGATCAGCGCAAAAAGAAGAGAGAAGCGCGCACCGATCCCGATCGCCATAAAAAGGTCATAGCCCATGGAATTGGTGCCCATCAGATATTGAGGGGCATGACCGTTGATGAACTTATAATAATTATAATAGCAGATCCGGCAGTGAACAGCGCCGCTCTTGCGAACGCTGTAAATATAGCTGCCGTCGTCGCCGGCAATACGGAGGGAATTGTATTCTATGCCTTCAATTTCCTTGTTTGTGGAATAGGCAGGGATCAGATTGCCGTTTTCATCCTTGACAGGGGTACCCTTCTCGTCGGAGATCTGATACCAGAGATTCGGATTGTCCTTTATCCCGAGGATGTCTTTTGACTCAACATACGGGTAAATTACCTGAAGACCCGTTTCATCCTGCCAGGCACAGATTTTTTCAAACTCTTCGTAAGACAGCGTTCTGTAAACAATTCCCGTCTCATAATAACGGTTGTTCTCAATTTTATAATAGGTGGTGACGCGGTAATCGTTCTTCCACTTCACCTTGGTCTCGGTTGTGCCGAGCACCCGGATAACCGGATCCATCCCGGTTTCCTGCCCGATTGCATGCCACTTATCCAATTGAGCCTGACTCTGAGAGGTGCGCTTCACGGCCCCGTCGAGAATACCGATCCCCAGATCGGATACCGATTCGACAAAGGGAGGATAGTTGACATAGACCTTCTCGGTATCCTTAATGGTATACGGAGAAAGCATCGGAGAGAAAACAGCAAACAGGATCAGGAATCCGATAATATACGCCGCGATAACGGAGGACTTATTTTTGCGGAAGCGAATCAGCGCATCGGCAAAGAAGCTTCTTGCCTTGGTTTCAAGCTTCTTATCGTGAAGCTTTTCCTCCATCTGCGCGAACGCGAATTCCTCCTGCGGAATGTGTTCGTAATTCATTTCGTTCTGCATTTTGCTTCCGTCCTTTCTTACTTCTTCGAGCCCATACGGATGCGCGGGTCAATGAAGCCGTAGCTGATATCGACAACAATACTGGCAATCAGTCCGATCGCCGTATAGAAGACGGTAAGCATCATGAAAATCGGATAGTCGCGCCCGTTGATGGAGTTGAGATACAACTCGCCGACACCGGGCACCGCGAAGATTTTTTCTATCACGAGAGAGCCGCCCATAATTCCGACAAACTGACCGAAGATGGACGGAACAATAACGACAGCACAGTTTTTGAGCGCGTGACGGATCACCGCCTGCGCCTTGGTCAGACCCTTGGTGCGGGCAAGAAGCATAAACTCCCCGGTCAGCACCTCGGTCAGCTCCGCACGGGTTGTACGGGTAAAGCCGGCAATGACACCGAGAGAAAGCGAAAGAATCGCACCGAGCATGGAGCGGAACATCGACCAGGAAAACCAGTCGGTTCCCTCCTTCATCAAAAAGGGTATCCAGCCGAGTTTATAGGACAGAAAATACTGAATCAAAAAAGCATAGACAAAAGAAGGTACCGAGATGCAGACCATGGTCAGCGTGGAAATGGTATGATCCAGCAGGGTATTTTTCTTAAGCGCTGCAACAACGCCAAGCGCAATGCCGATCGGAATACTGAGCAGGATGGAATACAGATTGACAACCATCGTGGCAGGCACCTTTGCCATAAAGATATCGACCACGCTCTGTCCGAAATACAGCTTATCGGAAAGGCCCCAGTCCCATTTGGTAAAGATATCGCGAAGAAAGATTCCGAACTGAACCATATACGGCTTATTGTAGCCTTGCGCTTCTCTCCGGGCAGCGATAACAGCGGAATGGATATCCTCAATCGGGAGCTCCAGGGGCGGCAGCATCCTTATGAGCACAAAGCACATCAAGGTGATTATGAACAGCGTCATAAACATCAAGAGTACGCGCTGGATAATATATTTTGCCATGAGTCTCCTCCAGAAGGTTTGTTTTGCCCGTTTCGCCGGGAAGGCAGAGAGAAAACAGACAAGAACGGAATCGGAACAGAATAAACACAGAAAGCCGCGTCGCTGCGGCGTCTTCGACGAAGGTTCGAAAAAGCAAAATGCCGCCGGGTTTCCCGGCAGCATTTTTGCTTTTCTGCACAGCCGGCTTCCCTCCCCGGGGGAAGGGGAGCCGGCAACATCTTGCATTTTACTGCTGAGAGTTGTGCTTTCTTTGAAATTAGTACTTCAGCTCGCCGCCCTGCTCGCTGACATAGGTAGCCCAGTCAGCATCGTTGTAGTTGTATTTGAGGTATGCGATACCGCCACGACCCATGATCGGGTTGTACTCTTCAACAACATAGTAGCACTGCTGAGTCAGCAGAGACATACCGCCGTCCTGAAGCATCGGCAGATAGTCGTAGGTCTTCAGAACCTCAGTCTCAAACGCAGCAAGGATATCCAGTCTGGTGTTAATATCGACCATGCCGTCGCCGAAGTTATTGCCGTTAACATCGGCGCCGTTCAGTGCATCAGACCAATCCTTCAGGGTCATGGTGATTTCCTTACCGTCAATCGTCATGGTCATGTTAATCTTGGTTGCGTCGAACCACTTGGCGTCATATGCGCGGGAGGGATTGACATACAGATCGGTCAGAGAGAACGGGTTGAGAGCAGAGCCGGACCAGCCGCCGAGAACGGTATCCGCCTGACCCTCACGGATCTTGGTGCTCCAATCGTTGCCGTACGGAGCGGATTTGACAAATTCGATCTTGCCATCGAACGGCGTATCCTTCGTCACCTCAGCCATCTTCTCGTTGAGGTAGTTGATGGTCTTGGTCATGAAGTCGCTGTCGGAAGAGATGCAGTATTCGATGCGGACAATCTGGTCGGACTTGCCGTCCTTGTCGCTGTCGGTAATATAGCCGGCAGCAATCGCATCGTCAAACGCCTTCTTGTAAAGCTCCTTCGCGGTAACGGGATCGTATCCGGTAATGGAATCTACCGCCTCGTCAAGGGAAGCGTACTTGGAAACATCAACGGAATAGAAGTCGCAGAGAGCCTTCTTTGCCTGATCGGTGTCACGGTACTTCGCACCGGTATCCGGATCATAGATATAGTTGGTACCGATAATGCCGTAACCGCCGGAACGTGCGGGAGAAACAGTAGCCGCAAAGAGATCGCGGTCGTAGGTAACGGCAACCGCCTTACGGAAATTCAGAAGGGTCATGGACTGGAGATCATACTTGGTGGTATCAAAGCCCTCATTTTTCTCACGGGCATTGATCGCATCAACATAACCATTCAGAATCAGGAAGAAGATCGTCTCGGACGGGGTAGCATGGCAGTACTGGCTGCTTCTGTAGGTATCAAAGTCTTCAGCCTGCAGACCGTAGGTCATCAGCTCGCCCTTGAGGAACATCAGCTTGCGGGTCGCAGCCTCTGCCACGACTTCGCACTCGATTGCGGTGGTCTGATACATGTTGTAGGTTTTACCGTCGCTCGGGTCAACATAGATGTGACGGCCGTCGGTATAGCCGTACCAATTCTCGTTGCGCTCGAACTTCATGAACTTATCTGCCTGGAACTTGGTCAGCTTATACGGACCGTAGGACATGGTGGTCTCTACGCTCGTGTTATAGGTGCTGGTCCATGCATCGGTCTCACCGACCTGCTTCTTGTTCGCCTCATAGTACGGTTCATAAACGATCCAGTTGCTGGAGAGGTTGTACAGGAGGTTGAAGCCGGCAAGGGATTTACCGAAGACAAGCGTGATCTGATATTCACCGGTCTTGTAGCAACCGACGTTTGCAAAATCGTAGTCCGGAGCATAATCCTTGCGCTCAACAAAGTAGTTCAGCGCGTCCGCCTCGGTCTCTCCCCAAGCGGGATTTCCGGTAATAACAGGGAGGAAAAGAGCATAGTTCGCATCCGTGAGCGGAATCAGACCGTTCTCATCGACCATGCCGACCAGCTTCTCCCAGTTCGTGGTATCAAAATAAGCCGCGCCGTATTTGCCGACATAATCCTTCAGGGTGCTGCCGCCGGTCCAATCCAGGGCATAAGCAAGTCCGATATACATCAGATTGCCGTCCGGGGTCACATACTGACCTTCGGCGTTCTTGGTGAGGTCGGCAACAGCATACTGATTCTTAATACCGTTATCCATGTATGCGGTTGTGCCCTGATAGTAATAATTTGCAGCGTTTGCAATCACGAGATCCGAATCCATGTAATCGGTTGCCCGATAGTTCTGCAGTTTCGGATCCAGAAGCTGCTTCATGGAGTACACATAGGTGTCTGCGTTGATCTTCTCACCGTTCTCCCAAGTAGCGTCCTTGTTGAGATCGATCGTGTAGGCATAACCCTTTTCGGCGTTCTCCGGAATGCCGAACTCAGGATGCTCCGCCTTGATCTTGGTCGTCACATCAACCGGCTCGGAAGCGGCCATCTCCGGGATGATCTTGTATCCTGCATAGGGATCCTTGCCCTCAACGGGATTCAGCTCATCGTTGAAGATGAAGCCATACAGACCGACGCGGAGGAAGTCCGCCGGATAGGCATCATCATTGGTCTGATAGGTGTGCGGGTTCCAGTTGGAAGCCATCGTAGAAACGGAATCCTGATAGGTAAAGTCACCAACGAATTCCACCGGTTTCTCCTTGCCGCATGCTGCAAGAGAAAGTACCGTCGACAAAACAAGCAGCATTGCAACAACAGACGCAAGTGTCTTTTTCATCATATTCTCCTTGTTCATTTTTACCCATCCGCACACCCCGAAGCCGCAACCGACAACACGGCGCAAAAGGGTACACGAACAGATTTTCAGTGAGTTAATATTATCACAAAAAAATCACGCAGTCAATAGATATCGCTCACAAAATGCTGCTTCAGATTTGTTTTTTTTCATTTTGTTCAAGCCAAAGACCGATTTTCTCGGCGATTTTCCCCATTTCACCCGGTGTATAGGGCGTCTCCAACCCTGCATTATGCACAAGCTCTTCAAAGGTCCGCGTGCCGGCAAGATCGACGAATGTAAGATAATCGCGCCAGGCAGCCGTGGGATCGGACAGCATCCGGAGCCAGAACTGGAAGGCGACGGTCTGCGCCATGCAGTAGTCAATGTAATAAAGAGGATGCAGATAGATATGAAGCTGCCGCTGCCAGCCGGCTCCCCTGCCGTAGAACGGCATCCCCTCCCGGCAAAGCGACGGGCGGTACTTCTGTTCCAGGCGCTCCCATACCGCGTTGCGCTCCTCCGGGGTGAGATCCTCGTTTTCATACATAAGGTGCTGGAATTCGTCCACCATGCAGCCGTACGGCAGAAAGCTGAGGGCGGAGGCGGCGTGCATATACTCATACTTTCCGGTGTCTTCACCGAAAAATTTGTCGTGATACGGAGAGGTAAGGAATTCCATGCTCATCGAATGGCATTCGCACGCCTCAATCGTCGGGCTGAGAAGGGCATACGGGTACCCTTTCTTAAAGGCACGGAAAGCGGCAAAGGCGTGTCCCGCCTCATGCGTCAGCACATCCACATCCCCCGAGGTTCCGTTGAAATTGGAAAAAATGAACGGCGCCCCGTAATCCGGAAGCTCAGTGCAGTAGCCGCCCGGAGCCTTGCCCTCCCGGCTCAGCACGTCAAGCAGCTCATTATCATACAGGAAGTCGATAAATTCCGTTGTCTCCGGGGAAAGCGCATGATACATTTCCCGCCCGGCACGCAGAATGTCCTCCGCAGTACCGTGCGGCTTCGGGTTTCCGTCCGGGAACCAGAGAGTATCATAAAGATAGAGCCGATCCACGCCGATTCTGCGGCGCGTTGCCTCACGCAGGCGTTCGACGACCGGAACAACATCCTCGGCAATCTGTCTGCGGAATTCCGCAAGCTCCCGATAGCCGTAGCAGTTGCGGCCCAGGCGGTCATAGCCAAGCTGAATGTAGTTCCGATGTCCCAGCTCCCGCGCCATTTTGTTGCGAACC
This sequence comes from Eubacteriales bacterium, assembly GCA_034178705.1. Taxonomy (GTDB): domain Bacteria; phylum Bacillota; class Clostridia; order Oscillospirales; family CAG-272; genus RUG12395. Next base: position 9,107 of record JAXFQY010000105.1, read on the forward strand.
TTCACAAGCTCGGAATAAAGCCGGTCAAACTCCCCGCGATGCGCATCAAAAAACTTGCCTTCCCTTTCAAAGGCGCAGCGGCGCACCTCCCGGTCGGTGCTTTCCTTATAAACGCCGAGCATCGGCAGCGGAAGGGTTTTCCCTTCCCATTCCACGGTGGCGGAGGCATAGAGCTTCTGATATTCCGATGCAAGCCTGTTTTCCTGCTGTACAAGCGGAATGATTTCCGGCTTGAAGGTACGGACCGAAATCTCCGCATTTCGGAAAATCAGCACGCCGAGCTGCTTTTCCAGCTCCGGGCGGAACGGGGAGGCAAGCATGGCAAGGGTCACCCGCTGCGCCGCATCGCTGATGAGCGGCTCGGTCTCATCCAGATACTCCCGCTCTCCCTCATAAAAAGCGTCCTTTGTATTGATTGTGTTGCGGATATAGGCAAGCGATCCGAGAGTCGAAAACGCCTTCATCTGCTTTTCAAAATCGGCAAGCGCCTCAATCTGCTCCGCTGCGCTCCCGGCGTTCTTCACTCTTTTTTCAATGGTCTCCAGCGCGGCGCGCAGGGCCTCCGCGTCCGGTCGGTGATAGGGCATCTCGGAAAATTTCATACCAAGGCTCCTCCTATGATTGTTTTTCTCATTATATCACAGGGCAGACAGCATTGCAAGCCAAAGTCCCAAAACGGAAAATCCTGCGGAAACAAAGGCGGGCTCCGAAAAGGCAGATCACGATCCGTAAAGGGAAAAAACACCCCTCCGTACGGAAAAAACCGCCGGCAAGCCACAAAGAGCCGGGCAGAGCTTGGTGGGGAAAACCGAAAAAATCCCCCGCGGCGATCGCCGCGGGGGATGCATGGGAATTTGTTTCAGGAGAGAAACAATGAATTAGGGCTCAACTGCAGGAGC
>JAXFQY010000022.1:0-12495 GCA_034178705.1 Eubacteriales bacterium
TGTGTTTGGGGTTTCCTGCGGCCTTTTTTTCCGATGTCCTTTTTTTTTCTCCTGCAAAAAAATTGCGGTTCTGGGGTGTTGTGCTTTTACAACCAAAACACCGAAGACCGGCATGAAATTTATATTTGTGTTTTCCCCGCCTTTTTCGGCATTCTTCTGCCGGAGGGCTCTTTTTCAAGAAAGAGGGAGATTCCTCAGCAAACCCTGAGAACAACTTTTCCGGCACTGGTTCCGCTTTCCAGCAGATCATGCGCCTTTTCGGCGTCTGCCATATCCATCACACGCCAGATGGTAGCACGAACCTCGCCCGTGGTAACCTTCGGCCAGATATCCCGGACAAGACTGCTGAGAATCTCTGCCTTGAACTCCGGAGTCCGCGCGCGAAGGGTGCTGCCGATCAAACGGATATTGCGAACATAAAGGTTGCGCAGGTCGACCTCAGTGATGTCACCCGCAAGCGTGGCAATCATTATCCATCTGCCCCACCGCTGAACATAGGGCAGGCACTTGCCCATATCCTTTCCGCCGAGGCAGTCAATGGCAACATCTATCGGATGTCCGGCATCAAGCTGCGCCTTCAGAACGTCAACAATATCGGTCTTGGAGGTATCAACAACAACATCGGCATGAAGATGCTCAATCTCCTTCGCCTTCTGCTCATTCAGGACAGTAGTGATTACATGAACACCGAACGCCTTTGCCATCGGAATGACAACACTGGCAAGACCGCTTGCTCCGGCATGCATCAGCAACGTGTTTCCCGGCTGAATTTTTCCTTCGTGGAAAAGATTCAGATAGGCAGTGGCAAAAGCTTCCGGCATTGCCGCAGCCTCCTCCATGGAGCACCCCTCCGGAATCGGCATGGTCATGCCGAAGGGCACGGCAACATACTCTGCGTATCCGCCGCCGCCGAGCAGAGCACAAACCTTCTCGCCGACATGAACTTTTCCGCTTTTCGCGGCCACCGCGCCCATCTCGACAATCTCCCCCGAAACCTCAAGCCCCATCCATTCGGGGCAGCCGGGAGGGGGCGGGTACTGTCCGGCGCGCTGCATCAGATCCGCACGGTTTACTGCTGCGTAATGAATCCGGACAATAACCTCATCGTCTTTTGCCACAGGATACGGAACATCGCTCCATACCATTTCCTTCTTATCACCAACGACAAGCATCGCTTTCATTGTTCTCATTGCTGTAAAATCCTTTCCGATCAGTTGCGATCAAAATCAATATTGTCGTATACCGCGCGGGTTGCGCGCAGCAACGGCTGGTCAAAGACCGAATGATCATTGTAATACTGCACACAAAGCGTCATGCAGCTGCCGAAAACCGGTGTCAGAGCACGGTGAACTTTTCCGTATTTGCCCATGCAGAGATGCAAAAAAGGATGCTTCAGCTCTTTCCGAAGCGCCATTGTGGTGCGGAAAACCTCTTCTTCCTCTTCCCGACTGTTTGCCGTGACAACAATCTTGATCACATCAGCACCGCGGCTTTCCATTTCCAGCGCCTGCGCAAGAGTCTCTTCCAAGGTGATGAAATGGTAAACATGCGTGCTCATCAGGGCTTCTCCGCCGATTGCATGAATCTCCCGGATCAGCTGTTTCTGCTTTTCCACTGCTGCCGATGAACGGGAAAGCTGAAGAGGAGCGCCTTTCTCAAAAATATCCCCCATGACATCGCAAAGGGTCGATCCGGCGCGAATGGAGGTCAGGCACATATCGGCAAGAGCCTCATCCCCCTCTCCCTCAGCCAGAGCGGCACGATACATATAGCTGTAAATCGGCTTGTTCTCCGCCGTGTCAAAAATCGTTTTAAGATTTTCCTCGGTACGGTACTCCCGCCCCAGAACATTCAAATCAACGCAAAAAGCATCGGCACCGTCATAAATTGCATTTCTCATTGTTGCCTTGGCAGTTTTCGGTGTGGGCTCATATACCATTGCCGCAAGAAGCGGTTTGTTTTCATGTCCGTAAAAACTCGGTTTCATTTTTCCTCCAGTTTTTCTTTAGTTCAATAAAATGATACCTAAAACCCAATCCTGACACAATGAAATAAACAAAACTGCTTTGGCTTTTCCGATACATTTTTCCGGGAAACCTGCGTTTATCCTTGATATTTTACTTTTGTTTGATATAATTGATACAAGAGGAGGTGTAGTTATGGAAGGCATCGGAAGCATTACCGTCACAAAAATTCTGGGGGCCTATAATGTTCCCGTCAACGAAGGAACGATCCGTAAAAAATCCGACCGTTTTTCCTATGCTGTTTGCTTTGCTTTATCCGGAAAATGTCTTTATCGCTGCAGCAACGGGGATTATTTGTCTGATCCCCAGCATATTCTGCTGATTCCGAAAAACTCCTCCTATACGCTCGAATGTCCGGAAACAGGGATCTTCCCGCTGATCAACTTCGACGCAATAGCGGATGAAAGTCTGAACGAATTTATCGAAATCGAGGTTGACAATCAGTCCGACTACATCGCTCTGTTCAACAAGCTGAAGGATAGACTTTTTTTCAAAAGCGGGCACAGCCATCTTTCCGCCATGTCGACAATGTATGATCTGTTGACGCGGTTGTATCATGCATCCATCACCAGAGAGGAAAAAAACAATTATAATATCATCCGTCCCGCTATTCTTTATCTTGAGGAGCATTACAACGACCCTTCCCTCACCAACGCAGCTCTCGCAGAAAAAGCATTCATAAGCGACGTGTATTTCCGGAAAATCTTCAAGCAGAAATTCGGCGTCTCCCCGAAGCAGTTTATCCTGATGCAGCGTGTCGAGAAAGCCAAGGAGCTGCTGCGGGACGAACATCAGTCGGTTTCCGCCATTGCGGAAGCGGTCGGCTATGCAAGCGTCTACCATTTTTCCCGTTCCTTCAAAAAGATTACCGGATACTCCCCGAGCGAATATGCCTCTCTGTTCGGAAGCTCTGTCTGAAAAGGTTTTTCGTTTTTCACACTTATACGGTTAACAAAACTGAATGCTTTCCCTGTTTTCGGGAATACCGCAAAATTCATACCGGCTCTCCGGGATCCAAAAACGACTTGTTTCAGCAAGTCGTTTTTTGATTACCGGAATTAAGCAAAAGAAACAAGGAGCGGCGACGGTATTCGGCTTTTCTGTTTCAGCTTCCGTTTTTCGCGGTTCGGGCATCTTCCTGAGGAGAATGACCGAGGATTTTTTTATATTGCCGATAGAAGGTGGAGTAGCTTTCGTAATGGCAGCGCTTGAAAACCTCGGTCGGCGAATTTCCGGCACGAAGCAGCGATTCGGCATAAAGAATCCGTTTTTTGGCGATATACTGCATAAGACTGATTCCAAGCATCTGACGGAAGGTATGGACGATCCATGAGGTGCTCATATAGAATTTCGCAGAAAGGCTTTCGGCGGTAAGCGGTTCCTCAGGATGTTCGTCGATATAGCGCAGAATTTTCTCAAGCGTGCGGTTTTCGTGAATCGGCTTGACAGCGGCTTCCGACGGAAGATGACAAAGGTACAGAAGAACGGTGGAAATCTGAGGGTAAAGATAGACCCGCATTTCTTCTTCCGAGAACTGTTTTTCCGCTTCTGCCCAGTTTTCAAAGAAGCGATCCACAAGGGAGTCCTTCGGGATCCGGTAGATCTCTTCGGAATGCTCCGCAAAAGGCAGCAGGACCTCGGGAATTCTATTCTCCGGAAAGTTAATGCAAAAGCGTTCATAGGTTGCATCGGTCAACGGTATAAGATTGTGGAAGGTACGGGGGTGAATAAAAAGCAAATCACGGGGCTTCAGACGGTAAACCGAGCCTTTGATAATATACTCCGCATCGCCGCTCAAAAAGTAAAGAATCTCGTAACCATTATGCATATGCCGACGGAATCGGTCCTTTTTCGGAGTGCCTATTGTATGATGAAAGGTATATTTCCCCTCGTCAAAAGAAATCATCAAACGCTTCCTTCCGAGAAACAAAAGAATCATTTTTTAATTTGAATATAGGATACCACAATAATGCCAAAAATGCAATGATAAATGCAAATTCTGCAATTTATTTTCAATTACGGCAAAGATATAATTAGAATATCAAGATCATTTTGAGGCAGGAGTGTTCATTCATGATCCGACTCAGTGCATTTTCAGACGAAGCGGGAAAGGAGCTTTCCGTACAGATTGCGGCGCTTCTCCGTAACAACATCCGGCTCACCGAGCTTCGCTCGGTCGGGGGAAAAAACATCGCCGACCTGACCGCTGATGAAGCAAGGGAAATCAGCAGCGAACTGAAAGAAAACGGCATCCGTCTTTCTGCCCTCGGTTCCCCGATCGGGAAGGTAGATATTTCCGTTGATTTTCAGGGATATCTTGAAGAAGTGCGCCGGATGTGTGTCCTTGCGAATATCCTTGAAACCGACCGTATACGGATCTTCAGCTTTTTCAATGCCTATGAAGAGCGGAACCGGGTCATTACTTATCTGAATCAAATGGTAGAAGTCGCGAAGGAATACGGGGTAACGCTCTGCCATGAGAATGAAAAAAAAGTTTACGGCGATACAGTTGAGCGTGTCCTGGACCTGAAAAAGAATGTGTCGGGACTGCGCTTTGTGTATGATCCCGCAAACTATCTGCAATGCGGAGAGCTTCCCTCAAGGACACTTCCGGCCCTGTATGGCATAAGCACCTATTTCCACATCAAGGACCTGATATACGAAACCGGAGAACTGGTTCCGGCAGGATGCGGAGACGGCAGCATTGACGAACTGATCCGCAGAATCAGCGACGACACGATTCTTACGATCGAGCCTCACCTGATGGTATTCAGCGGATACAATGCCATAGACAGCGAGATCATGAAACACCGCTTTTCCTTCCAAAGCAATGAAGAAGCGTTTGATACGGCAGTTGCGGCGGTCAAGAAGATTCTGACCGGCAACGGATATAGATACAATCAAGAAAACGGAGGTTATGAGAAAGCATGAAGATTGGCTTGAATTTGTTTTCCCTTCGCAACTATCTGGGATCGGAAGAATCCTTTCTCGAGGCGGCAAAGGCCCTGAAAGAGATGGGGTATGACTATCTGCAATACTCGGGCGGCATATTTGACGCGGATCGCATCAAAAGAGTCTCGGACGAGAGCGGAATTCCCATTGTGCTGACCCATGTTCCGATGGCACGCATTCTGGAGGACACGGAGGCGCTGATCGAAGAGCACCGGCGCTTTGGCTGCAAGTATATCGGTCTCGGCATGATGCCGTTGGATCTTGCTAAGGATAAAGAAAAATGCTACGCTACCATCGCGGCACTGGAGGCGGCAGCTGAGAAAATAGAAGCTGCCGGCTGCAAGTTTTTCTATCACCATCATCACTTTGAATTTTTCCGTCATGACGGAGAAACCATCTTCGACCTGCTGATCAAAAATGCACCGCATGTTCATTTCACACTGGATTCCTATTGGCTGCAGTTCGGAGGGGTAAGCATCTGCGAGACAATCGACCGTCTGAAAGGAAGAGCCGAATGCATACACCTGAAGGACTACATGATTGCTCTGAAAAATGAAGAGAAAACCGGTTTCGAGCCGCGCTTTGCCCCGGTAGGAGACGGCAACATTAATTTTGCTGAGGTCATCCGGCACGCCAAAGCAGCAGGAGCCGAATACTTCTTCGTTGAACAGGATAACGCGGCAAAGCTTCCCGACCCGCTCGGACAGGTAGAACGGAGCATCCGGTATCTCAAAGCAAATTTCTGAAAAAGGCAGCTAAACATTCTGCTTTCAAAAGCAAGAAAGGAACTTCCTCTGAATGAAAATGACGTTTCGCTGGTATGGGGAAACCGACGGCATTCCTCTTCAGTACATCCGGCAGATACCCAATTTATCGGGTGTGGTTACGGCTCTTTACGACGAAGCCCCCGGAACGGTCTGGAGCGAAGAAAAGATCGCCCGTCTGAAGGAACGCTGCGACGCAGAAAATCTTGAGATGGAAGTAATCGAGTCCGTCCCGGTACATGAGGACATCAAGCTCGGCAGACCCACACGCGACAGGCTGATTGCAAATTACGCACAGACCATCCGGAATCTCGGGAAATACGGTGTAAAATGCATCTGCTATAATTTCATGCCGGTTTTTGACTGGCTGCGCACAGATCTTGCAGAAATCGCTCCGGACGGAAGTACTGCACTCTCCTATAATCATCACAAGCTTTTAGGACTCGATCAACGGAATCTGCAGCTTCCGGGCTGGATCGGAAGTTATACCCCGCAAGAACTCAGCGCTCTTCTCTCTGCCTATGCCGGTATGACCCACGCGCAGCTGTTTGAAAATCTTTCCTATTTTCTGAACGGTATTATGCCCGCCTGCGATGAGACCGGCATCAACATGGCAATTCATCCGGATGATCCTCCCTGGGACATGTTCGGTCTTCCGCGCATTCTGACAGGCGCAGAAAGCCTTGACAGACTCTTTTCTGCCGTTCCGAACCCCCATAACGGCGTAACTTTCTGCACAGGCTCACTCGGTGCCGGCCGCGAGAACAATCTCGTGGAAATGGCAGGAAAATACACCAACAGGATTTATTTCGCGCACATCCGTCAGCTCCGTTTCAGCGGAGAAAGAGATTTCTGCGAAGCGGGTCACCTCACAGCGAATGGGGATCTTGATATTTACGGGATTGTTCGTGCCTTGGTCAAGAACGGATTTCACGGTTATGTCCGTCCCGACCACGGCAGAAACATCTGGGGAGAAAACGGCAAGCCCGGTTACGGGCTTTATGACCGCGCGCTCGGTGCCGCCTATCTGAACGGACTTTTCGAGGCCGCGGAAAAAGAACGGAACAAAGAAGGGGAACCGGTATGAAGCTTCCTTTTACTGTCAATCTGGAAAATAAGGTGATTGCCGTTACGGGAGCGGGCGGCGTAATCTGCAGCGCGTTTTCGCGGGCACTTGCCGAGTGCGGAGCAAGGGTTGCTTTGCTCGATATCAACGAAGAAGCAATCAACAAACTCGCCGCTGAGATCGGAGAAAACGCCCTGGCCGTCCCGTGCAACTGTCTCAGCAAGGAAAGCATCCGGACGGCAAAAGAATGCGTCAACGAAAAATGGGGACAGGTGAATTTCCTGATTAATGGCGCAGGCGGCAATCATCCCCGTGCAACCTGCGATAATGAAACCATGACCCCAGATCTGGAGGGAATCCGGGATTTCTTTTCGCTTGACGAAAGCGGGTTCCGGTTTGTCTTTGATCTCAATATCACCTCCGCGTTTCTGGTAACCCAGATTTTCGCTGCGGATATGGTCAAAACAGGCGGCAATATCATCAATATCTCCTCCATGAACGCCTTCCGCCCGTTGACAAAAATTCCTGCGTATTCTGCTGCAAAAGCCGGAATTTCCAACTTTACTGCCTGGCTTTCCGTTCATTTTGCCCCCTGCGGGATCCGATGCAATGCGATAGCCCCCGGGTTCTTTCTGAGCAATCAGAACCGTTCCCTGCTCTTCACCGACAGCGGTGAGCCAACCGCGCGGACGGGCAAAATCCTGGCAGCAACCCCGATGAAAAGATTGGGGAGAATTGACGATCTGATCGGCACCCTTCTGTGGCTCTCAGACGATCAGGCAAGCGGTTTTGTGACAGGAACGGTCATTCCGGTTGACGGCGGCTTCTCAGCCTACAGCGGCGTGTAAGCCGCTTGCGCAACCGTAAGTCCCGGAAGATAGAGGGGATTGTTTTCCAAAAACGGATTCCCTTCCGGATACAGATACCGCAAAACCCTTTTGTTCGGTTCGCCGTACCTGTCAGGAAAGCAGCCGCAACCTGTAACAAACCGAAAGAATCCGATCTGCCCGGAAAACAATGCTTTATGGTCAACAACAGATAATCCGGAGGTATCAAAGCGATGACAGATCTTATAACAAGAATAAGCGATACAGCACTTATACCGGTGGTAAAAATCGACAAGGCCGAGGATGCGCTTCCGCTGGCAAATGCCCTGAAAACCGGCGGGCTTTATGCAGTAGAGATTACATTCCGCACCGATGCCGCCGAGGAATCGATCAGAGCCATTGCAAAAAAACATCCCGATATGCTCATCGCTGCAGGTACGGTCCTGACAACGGAGCAGGCGGATTCGGCTATCCGGGCAGGCGCTCAATTTATCGTAAGTCCCGGGCTGAACCCTGTCGTTGTCAAACACTGTATCAATAAAGGTTATACGATCCTTCCGGGTGTCAGCACGCCGAGCGAGGTCGAGCAGGCAATGTCTTTCGGACTTACCTATCTCAAATTCTTCCCTGCAGAAGCGGCCGGCGGAATCAAGATGATCAAGGCGATGTCAGCCCCCTACACCGGCGTACGCTTCATGCCGACCGGAGGCATCAACACCGCCAATCTTGCGGATTATCTGAACTGCAAAGCGGTCTTCGCCTGCGGAGGAAGCTGGATGGTACCGTCAGAGAAAATTTTGGCGGGCAGATTCGATGAAATTGAAAAACTAACAGCCGAAGCGGTAACTCTTATCAGAAAAATAAGGAGTGCTCAGTAAGAGGGCGCATCACGGATTATCCCCGAACGCGCACCGTGTTTTCCAGATTTTCTTTTCCTTTGTCTGCCGGAAACTCTACTTGAAAAACGATTTTGCGCCGCGATGCGCATACTTGGAGGTATTGGAATGAACCAGATCCGATATGGCATTATCGGCCTTGGGAATCAAGGCTCAAGCTATCTATTGAAAATTTTTGACGCAGGCAAGGCGGAAAACGCCGTTGTCACTGCTCTGTGTGACTGCAACGCAGACAAGATCAGAAATATCAAGGCAAAAACAGTGAATACAACCGCACAATACTTTACGGATTACAGAGAACTGCTTGACAGCGGGCTCTGCGACGCGGTGCTTGTAGAGGTTCCTCATTATCAGCATCCGGAAATGGTAGAGGAAGCCTTGAAGCGCGGGATCCACGTCATCTGTGAAAAACCCGCCGGTGTGTATACCAAACAGGTCCGCAGAATGAACGAAGCAGCAAAAAAAAGCAGTGCCTTATTTACGATCATGTTCAACCAGCGCACAAACTGCCTCTATCGAAAAATGCGCGAGATTGTCCGCGCGGGGGGAATCGGCGAGCTGCAGCGCGTTACCTGGATCATAACCGATTGGTACCGCACACAGCAGTATTATGACAGCGGGAACTGGCGTGCAACCTGGGAAGGAGAAGGCGGCGGTGTGCTGATCAACCAATGCCCGCATCAGCTCGATCTGGTGCAATGGGTAGTCGGCGAGCTGCCCGAATCGGTCAACGGCTTTTGCCGGTACGGGAAGTGGCACGATATTGAGGTTGAGGATGAGGTAACGGCTTATTTCCGATACAAAAACGGTGCAACCGGGGTATTCATCACAACCACAGGGGAGGCTCCCGGAACCAACCGCTTTGAAATTTCAGGCACAATGGGCAAGCTGCTCTGCGAAGGCGGCAAACTCACCTGGGTTCAGAATAAAACGGACAGCATGGAATGGTCCCAAAGCTGCCCGGAAGGCTTCAAAAAGCCCCCGAAGGAAATCTTCGAAGTCGAAACGGACGGAAAAAATCCTCAGCATGCAGGCATCATCAACAATTTCACCGCAGCCATTCTCGGTACCGAACCGCTTTTTGTCAACGGCGCGGAGGGGCTTCTCGGGGTTGAACTGATGAACGCCATCGAGCTTTCCGGCTGGAACAACGGCGAAACCGTTCCGCTTCCGGTTGATGAAGAACGTTATCTTCGCGAGCTGAATGCACACCGTGCGGTGTCACGGCGGAAAACCGTGCAGAAAGACACGGTTACCGATACCACAGGAACCTACGAAAGCAACTAAAAAACAGGAGCAGAACAATGAGAGCAGCAATTATCGGTTACGGCGTTATCGGACCGGTTCACGCAAAAGTGATCCCGCAGTACGGCGAACTTGCGGCAGTATGTGACACCGATCCTACAAAGCTTGCGGTGATCCCTGATGTTTTGCATTACACGGATTACAGAAAAATGCTCGATGAGGTCCATCCCGATGTCGTCCATATCTGCACGCCGCACTATCTGCATACAGAAATGATTCTCGAGGCACTCGGGCGCGGGATTCATGTTCTTTGTGAAAAACCGCTCTGTATCCGCGCAGAAGACATCGAAATCATTCTCGAAGCGGAGCAAAAATCCGGTGCACAGCTTGGCGTCTGTCATCAGAATCGATACAACAGCACCAACCGCGCGGTAAAGGAGTATCTTGAAGGCAAGAAGGTGGACTGTGCCGTCGGACAGGTGACCTGGCACCGTGACGCTGCCTATTATGCGTCAGGCATCTGGAGGGGAAAAAAAGAGACAGAGGGCGGCGGTGTACTGATCAATCAGGCCCTTCATACGCTTGACCTGCTCCAATGGCTCTGCGGAATGCCCGAAACCGTTACGGCAAATATCTCGACCTTGATGCTGAAAAAGGAAATCGAGGTTGAAGATACCGCCGCATTGCTATGCCGCGGCAACGCAGATTTCACTTTTTATGCCACAACCGGAAGTGCCAAGGACTGTCCGGTAGAAATAACCCTTCGCGCGAACGGAGAATGGATCAAACTGATGCCGAGATATACGGTTATCGGAAATCGCTTTACCGCTTTTGAAGAAAAAATCAAACCCCTCGGAAAAACCTGCTACGGCAACGGACACGAAGCTCTTATCGCGGATTTTTACCATTGCATCCGGAGCGGAAAAAAGTTCTGGATTGACGGAGCAGAGGGCGCCAAGGTCATCCGCCTGATTCTTGCTGCATACAAGAGTTGCGGAAATACTGTCAAGGTATAAGAGGAAACGATATGAAACAGTTTTGCGGTGATGATTTGCTGCTCCAGACAGAAACAGCAAAATTGCTGTATTCAGAGATAAAAAGCCTTCCGATCATTGACTATCATTGCCATCTCAATCCGAAAAGGATTGCAGAAAATGATGCCTACACCGACATTGGCTCGCTCTGGCTTGCGGAAGACCACTATAAATGGCGGGCGATGCGACTCTGCGGCATCAAAGAAGAATTCATCACAGGAGACGCGGATTTTCATAAAAAATTCCTGAAGTATGCAGAGATTCTTCCCAATCTCTGCGGAAATCCGCTTTACTACTGGACACACATGGAGCTTCGGCAGATTTTCGGTATTGAAAAGCCTCTTTCGGCAGAAACAGCAGAGGAAATCTACCGGGAAGCAAACGGAAAAGCCGAACGGATGTCCCCGCAATACCTTTTGAACCGTTTTGCCGTCAACTACATCGCGACGACCGATGATCCGATTGACAATCTGCAATACCACGGGAAACACAGCAATACCCTCGTTGCGCCAACCTTCCGGCCGGATAAAGTTTTTACTCTCGACGCTGCCTATCTTTCTCTGCTCGGTAAGGCTGCCGGCTGCGACGCGAATACCCTCGGCGGACTTCTTGAGGCGCTGATCCGCAGACTGGATTTCTTTGTCTCCCAAGGGTGCCGAATCTCCGATCAGAGTTTCGAAAAATTTCCGACGCGATCGGCAACACGGGAGGAAGCCGAGCGGCTTTTCAAAAATCGCGGCATGCTTTCCGCTGATGAAAAAGAGGCGCTCTTCGGCTTTCTGCTCGGATTTCTTCTGCGGGAATACAGGAAACGGAACATGACAGCGCAGCTGCACTTCGCGGTGACGCGCAATGTAAACCCGGAAGCCTTCCGCTCAATCGGCGTTGACAGCGGATTTGACACAATGAGTGCATCTCCGGATCCCAGAACACTGCTTGCCTTTCTGGCGAGTATTCCGGACACGGAACGCCCCGGAATCCTGCTTTATTCCCTGAACGACAGCGCACTTCCCTCCCTCGCCTGTGCTGCGGGAGCATTCCGGAACGTCCGCCTCGGTGCTGCCTGGTGGTTTAACGATACCCCACTCGGCATTCGCAGAAATCTTGAAATCCTTGCCGAGTACTCCGCCCTCGGAACCTGCAGCGGAATGCTGACGGACTCACGCAGCTTTTCAAGCTATGTCCGCTTTGACTTTTTTCGCCGTATTCTTGCGGATTTTGTCGGTGGATATGTCGATCGCGGCGAATACGACCTTGCAGCAGCCAAAGCTCTGATGCATAAGATTGTATACGACAATCCGAAAGCTCTGATCGGACAGTGACGATCCCTATCCCGCTTCCCTCTTTTTCCGCAGTTATACTGTTGGAAGAAGATACTACAATACCTCCTATTTTCCACAGAGCAGTCAGGGAACCATAGTTTGCACAATTCTTGAACTCACAGGAAAGCACACCTGTATCCGGCAGCCCGAAAATCAGCTCTCCGTCATTGATGGTCGGCTTCATATTGCAAAGCACATCCGCCTCTGCATAAGCGCGGTGCAAACGGCAATAGACGTTACGCTCATTCTTGATATAAGAACGCTTATAGCTCAGCCGCTGACGGCGCACAATAGATATCCCACCTTTTTTGAAGGGATCCCTATCGTGATACGTAGCGCAGTTTATCCGTACGCTCTTTGATGGC
>JAXFQY010000034.1:0-21597 GCA_034178705.1 Eubacteriales bacterium
AAAAAACAAACAGCAGCTTCCTAAAAAACATCCGGTTTCAGAAAACCGGAGAAGAAGAAAAGTAACTAAGAGAGGCAAACGAATTCTCTTAAGGCAGTTGCGCTACGGTACTATGTCATCTTTTCAAAAGGATTTTGAAAAATACTTGAAAGAGCGGAAAAATAAGTCTATAATAATTATAATAATTTGTTTTATGATCAGGAGGTCCAAATGGGAAAATTCTGTACCAATTGCGGCAAGGAGCTTGATCCCACCGTTCTTTTCTGTACCGAATGCGGAGCTAAAGTGGAAGTCCTTCCGGAAGAAGAAAAGAAAGAATCAAGTGGGGAAACGCCTAAACAGAAATCGGCTGAAAACACCATCGATGACCCTTCCTCTGATATCAATCAGTCGCCGGAAGTTTCGGGCCATTCCACTCCGGTTTCCGAGCAATCCCACACAGAGCCGCAGGCAGAATACAGCTTTCAGGCAAGCGACATACAACCGCAGCCCCCGAAGTCTGACTCCTCTGTCCCCGCCGGCTCTATGGAATACGCTCACAGCGACCACCCCGCTCCGGACAGCCACATGAACCGGCAAACCGGCTATCACCAACCGAATCAGCAGCCATACCAATCGGCAAACCAACAGTATCAGCCGACCCCTCCGCCGACGGAAATTCCCGATACGAAAAAACACCTCAAGGAAAAATCCGGCACCGTCAGCATGATGGGCTTCTTCGGACTTGAGCTGCTGTTTTCCCTCCCCTTGGTCGGATGGATCTTTTGCGTGATTATGATGTTTGCACCAAAAAATGAAAACATTAAGAACTTCGCGCGTTCCAAGCTGATCTGGGTTGTTTTCTGGGGACTTCTTCTCATCGGCGTGTCCATTGCACTTCTCATCAACGGTCCCGCGATTGTCGATGCCCTTACCCGTTTCTGGGAAAACAGCGGGATCAAAGATTTCTTCGATAGTTTCTTTGCGCAATTCCCCGCTCTTTCCTCGGCAATCCTTCCTTTCCTGTTCTGAGCCAAAAATGACCCGTATCGTTTCTTTCAACGGCACGGGTCATTTTTTTACGCATAAAATATGTCTGAATTGTAAATAATTCATCCGACCCTTGACATTACTGCAAGCAGATGATAAAATATTACCTAATCAGATTAGATACTTAACGAGGCTGACGGTATGAGTTATTCGAGCGAGGCATTGCGCGGGCAGACCGAAACGATCATCCTCGCCATTTTGAAGGACGGCGACTCCTACGGCTATGAAATTCTCAAGACCATTCTGGACCGCAGCCGCGGGATCATTGAAATCCGAGATGCAACCATCTACACCGCCTTCAAGCGCATGGAACGCGACGGTTTGATCAAAACCTACTGGGGGGATGAAATCGAAGGCGGCGCCCGTAGAAAATACTACTCCATTACACCCCTCGGACGTGAATTTCACGCAAAACGGGTTGAGGAATGGAAGCGTATCAACGCAGTTTTATCCGACCTCATCGGAGGAGAAAAATGAAGCAGAAATTGAGAAAATACGTTCTTCGGAAATTCCGCGGTTACCCGAAAACCAAGGAAATCGTTGATCTCCGTGAGGAGCTGTATGCCATGATGTGCGACAAATACGACGATGCACTCAAAAAAGGCAACTCGAATGATGAAGCCTATCGGGAGGCACTGACCTTAATGCAGGGATACCGGGAGGCCGTCCGCGAAGTGGAAAGCGGAAGCAGCCGTGCCGCGCTCCGGAAGCAGCTTGTCTCTTCTCTCACTTTCAGCGCGCTTTACTTTCTCCTTCTGACCTTTCTCTATCTTTTTCTCTCCCTTGTCACCTTCCGGAGTTTTGACAAAACATGGCTCACCTTTGTTGCCGGTTCCTTTCTTTATCTCGTCTACTTTTCCTGCAGTATGCTTTGGTATGCATCCCGATTTGCCCTTTCTCTTCTCAAAAGAATCTCTGTCGGTGTGCTTTTTCTTTCCTTCGTTCCGGTATTTTTTGTTTTTCCAAGTCTGATCTGCACAGTACTTCTCAGAAAAAACATTTGGTCTTTCAGCTGGCTTTCTGTCCTTGTTATTTTGCTCGTCTGGTTGATTGTCGATCTTTTCTGCTTCGCTCGGCACAGCGGTCACATCGCCTTTGTAATTGAGTTGATTACCGCCGGACTTGTTTTTACCACAATCATTTTTCTCGCTCTTTCCTTCCGCTTTTCTCTCTGGAATGTTGCATGGCTTGCTTACGTCGCCTATCTTTGTGTGGTAGCTGCCGCCTTCTGGATCAGTGAAAACAGGAAAAAATAGCAAAACCCATCGGGAGGCATTCTATGAAAATCTGTATTTTCGGTGATTCAATCGGAAAAGGAGTTATTCTTCCGGATACCGGTCACTACAAAATGGTTAAGCCCGATCTTGAAAAGCTGACCGGCAGAAAAGATCTGGAACTGAAAAACTACGCGGTTTTCGGGTCCACGATTACCCGCACCCTTCAGGTTCTTGAACGGCACGCCGAAGAGCTTACGGACGGAGAAACCGTTCTGTTAGAGGTTGGCGGAAATGACTGTGACTTTGATTGGCAGGCAATTTCCGACAAGCCGGAGGAAAAGCATGAATGTAAGACGCCCTTCAGCGTCTTTGAGGACGCCTATCGCCGCGTAATCAACCTTATTCGGGGGAAAAACGCAACACCGGTTATTCTTACCATGCCGCCGATGATACCGAAACGATATTTTGATACTATTGCAATCGGAAAAAACCGCGACAACATTCTTCGCTGGCTCGGCGGTACCGTCGAAACAATGTACCGTTGGCAGGAAATGTACAATCTTCGTCTTGTCATGCTCGCTCGTTCCCTGAACGTTAGGCTGATTGACATCCGATCGGTATTTCTCGCTGACCATCACTGCGAGAACCTGATCAGCCGAGACGGAATTCACCCCAATGAAAAGGGATACAATTTGATTTATCAAACGGTCAAAGACTCCATGTCCTGACCGATTGACAAAAGCGGTACGGAAAGATCCTTTGCCGTACCGCTTTCTTTTTTTGATATTTTTTCTTTTATAGAGCACGTTCAGCGATTACAGAATATCCTTCTGTAATCTGCAGCTTTTGCAATTTTCTGTCTTGCTTTTTTAGATCATTTTTGATAAAATGGACTAAATAATTGGAGGCGTGTCATGTATATAGTCAAGAAAAACAACGGCTACACGGTTTCGGATTCCGAAACCCGCGCGATCGTAAAAATCAACTCCCCCATCATAGAGGAAAACGGCGCGGAATTGATTCTGTCTCAGTCCGGCTGCTGCTTCTCCGAGGGATTCGGTTTTTCCTGCTCCGAAGCAGTTGAGGATAAGGGGCGAGGTCTGTTTCTGCTCACGCGAACCTACACCAATGAAACAAATGAGAGCAGGCGTGTGAAACTCATTCTGGAGGTTGTGACAGAGTACGAACCGGAGCATTACCTGATCCCGTGCGTCAGCTACAACGGCAACTACTGGGGCGAAGGAAAGGAACCCAAAGGGATGCTTGCCGAGAACGGAGAACCGTGGATTCACTCCTATGACCGCACACCAATCCCCTCCTGCTCACTGACAGAAACCAGGGAAATAGCCTTTTCTCTTTTTGCAGACGGAAGCACACCGGAAAGCCTTATTTCCTCCGTTTCTCTCCGTCCGGCTGAGGGCGGGAGGATTTCACATCGCATTTATTGGCCGGTCACCGAGGCTCCCTTTACATACTATGAAAATGATAAATATAATGAACGGCTCGACACCACGCTCACCTTTGCTCCAGGGCAATCGGTAACAGTCGGAGCCTATTTGCTCTTCTCGGTTCCGAAATGGGAAAATTACGGTATTACCGAAACACTCGACCGTGCGTTGGAGCTTTTTCCGTTCCGGCACGAGCTGTGTCGCTCAACGGATGAGATCTGGAAACTCGGCATTGACTATTCTAAATTTCTGCTGCGCGAGCACAGAGGAAAGCTTCTCTTTTCCACCGGATGTGTACCGTATAATGACGGACTGAAAATGGCACAGCATTACGAGGTCGGCTGGTGCGGAATGAATATTATGAACTCCCGCATGCAGATTCTGGAGTATCTCCGTACCGGCGAGAAAAAACTCCTGATGACCGCGCTGGCGGTTTGTGACAACTGGGTGGAAAAGCAATCGGACTCCGGCTTGGTGCTGGCGCATTACGAGTGGTACACTGAGGGAAAAAACTGGAATTACAAGCCCCGTGACCTCACGAAATCCTGGGCAAGCAATGTCGACTATGTCAACGGCTGGCTCCCGGAAACCTGCAACACCGGCTGGGCTGCAGATGAAATGCTGAAGGTCTGGAAGCTTCTTCATGACAACGGGATTGAAAAGCCGGAGTACCGCGTATTCGGTGAAAAAATACTGAATTTCTTCTGCGACCATTACAGTCCGGAATATGCCTTCGGGAAAGCTTGGCATTTTGACGGTACCTGTGAAGAACCGAGCGGAACAATCGGCGCGTTTGTAACCATGGCACTTTGCGACGGGTACCGCATTACCGGAGAAAAGCGATATCTGGATTTTGCAATCCGTTCGCTGGATTTTTACATGAAGCGCGACCTTGCCAATTTTGTCTGTACGGCAGGCGCAATCGACTGCACCTGTGTGGATAAAGAAACAGCCGGTCCGATTATCATTGCCGCTCTTGATCTGTACGATATCACAAAAGAAGCACGTTTCCTTGAATACGCCGTTCAAGCCTCCTATTATTTCGCATCCTGGATGTATATCTATGATGTCAACTACGGAAAGGAAGCGGAATTCACCCAATACGGCTATTTTACAGCCGGCTCAACCTATGTTTCCGTTCAGCATCCGGCTCTCGACCAGTGGGGAGAGCTGATGTGCTGCGAATGGCTGCGTCTTGCCGATTACACCGGCGATGAACGCTGGCGCACACGAGCAAAAATGATGTGGTACAACGCGGTCCAATGCATAGCGGACGAGAAAAACCGCGTTTACCATGGAAAATCGCGTCCGATAGGCTCCCAGAATGAAGCGTTTTATCATGCACGCTGGGGACACCGGAAAAACTGCAATGAGCGCGGCCATCTCAATGACTGGCTGGTATCCTGGGTGAATGTCTTTCGTCTGAATGTCCTTGACCGGCTTACCTCGGTAAACGGATATCCGGATCGGCATGCGCTCGACAAATAACGGGGCTCCGATAAAGACAATTCCACAAAAGCTTCAGCATGTTTATTCCGGTAATTCACCGAAAACAAAAGAAAACAGCGGTCGGCTTTGACCGCTGTTTTCTTTTGCAAACGGGGAAAATCCCCCTGCTGACAGAAAAAAGGAAAAGGATTCAATCCTCAAACAACCCAAACCCGGCAACCTCACTGATCGGAAGAGAAAAGGTGATCGCACCCGCCTCCGAAGATGGTCCCGCGGATCTCAAAATAGAACGCATGATCTCACTTTTCTGTGCACTTTTCGCGACGATAAGAATGACTTCCTTCTCATGGGCAAGCGAAACATTGAGAAACTTTTGGGTCTCTGGGTCACCGGTTCCCTTTCCGTGCAGAACAGTTCCCCCTGTGGCTCCCGCCTCCCGGGCGGCATTCATCACAAGATCCGTCCGCCCCTCATTCGCGATGATTACGATCAATTCATAGGCATAGTTCAGTTCAGGCTGATATTTCGCGTTTTGCTGACCGCCATTCAGATAACTCAAGGTTTTTCCTCCTCCGATACTTTTGATCGGAACCGCCATCGCGATTCCGTGCCCCGGTACACCGATAAACAAGCGATGCTTCAATTCCTTGAAAAAACTCTTTGTTTTTTCTTCATCGGCAATTGAAAATAAAACCCGCTTCTCGGTAGACTCGATTCCAAGCAAGTCGAGCATGCTTTGCACCGCAGTGCCTCTGCCGCGAAGCTTTACAGAAACGGGCAGAGAAAGCTGTTCGCTGATACCGACCACCGCTTCAAGCGATTCGGGCTTCACAACGGAAATAATGTAGTTCATGCGCTTTTTTCCTCCCAAAGCTCGATAATGTCGTCATCCTCATAAGATTCCGCAGCGGGAACAAAGCGATGAGAATAAATCACACCGATTACCTGTATCGAAATCAGCGGCATCATCGCTACCATGGCAACCACGCCGAACGCATCGGAAAGAGGATTCCCGCCCACAGTTGACGAAACGCTGAGCATAAACTGCAGCATAAAAGTTGCGGTCATCGGTCCGGAGGCCACACCGCCGGAGTCAAAAGCAATCGCCGTATAAATATCCGGGACAAAAAAGGTGAGCGCAAGAGCAATGAAATATCCGGGGATCAAAAACCAAAGAATTGAAATCCCGGTCAGAACACGAAGCATGGAAAGTCCCATGGCAAGCGCGATAGCAACGGAAAGACTGCGCTTAATCGCCTTTCCCGGAATGGCTCCGGCGCTGACCTCCTCAATCTGCTTCTCCAGAACCGCCACAGCAGGCTCGGCGGAAATAATAAACCAGCCGAGAAGCATGGAAAGCGGGATCAGAAGGTATTTTGTCCATCCGACAGCAAGCTCAGCAGCGAGGATAGCTCCGAGTGCAGAAAAGCCGACATTGACGCCAAGAAGAAAAAGAACAAGCCCGATATAAGTATAGAGAATACCGATTAAAATCTTAAAAAGCTCCCTCAGGGGAAGGTGGAGAGAAACAATCTGGAAGATGAGAAAAATCAAAAGGATCGGAAGCAGAGCAACCGCCATTTCCTTGAAATAGGTCGGAAGCGCCGATAAATAGGCGTGCGCAATCTCCCCCGTGTCTTCATATGCGGGCAATCCGATATCAATCGAAGACTGCTGAGAAGGAAAGAAAAATCCGAGCACAAGCACCGCGAGGATAGGACCGATCGAGCAAAGGGAAACCAAGCCAAAGCTGTCGGCCTCTGCATTAGAGTCACTTCGGATATTGGAAATACCGACACCAAGTGCAAGAATAAACGGCACCGTCATCGGTCCGGTCGTGACCCCGCCGGAGTCAAAGGCAATACTCAGAATATCCGTAGGTGCAAAAGCCGCAAGAACAAATACCGCACCGTAAAAAAACAGCAGCAGCCACCGGAGACGGATTCCCTTCATGATACGAAGCATACAAACAGAAAGGAAAAAGCCGACACCGATGCTTACCGTAACCAAAAGAACGGTTGTATTGATATGCGGTACGGTCTGCGCAAGAACCTGGAGATCCGGCTCCGCAATAGAAACGGCAAAACCCAGCGCGAAGCTGACCGCAAGAATCAAGGAAAGATTACGGGATTTCGTAAGAGCGGTCCCGATACGATTGCCGATCGGCGTCATGGAAACATCGGCACCGAGCGAAAAAAGCCCCATACCGACAACAATCAGCAGCGCTCCGATCAAAAAACACAGCAGCAGATCAGGACGAATGGGAGAGATGGTAAAACAAAGAAGCAAAACAATCAAAAGAATCGGCAGAACCGAGCGAAAGGACTCCTTGATTTTTTCCGAGGCGAGCGTATGATTCATAAGATACTTCACTATACGGCGTTTCCCTCCTGTTTTTCAATAAATAATATCCTTATTCAGACAGCGACAAGTGCTTTTCAGGCGCAACCGATAAAAGCACACAAAAATTTGCGGCTGGTCTTTGCCCGTTGCAAAAACCGAGAAGGCGGTCACAGCTCCGCAAAGATTTTGCTTCCCCTTCCGCTAAGCCAACGAAGAAGAAGGAGAGAGAGCAAAAGAGAAAGCAGCGTGAAAGCGGAAAGCCACAGTTCTGCCCCGATCCGTACTCCGATGAGAAAATAACCGACAACCATCAACAGCCCATAGACAGCTCCGCTAAACATCGTCAGCAACACGCAAAGCGACTGCTTAATCGGGGTCGTTTCATTTGTCCAGTTCAGGTTTGGATGCTTCAAATTCAGAAAAAGCCCAAGGCAAGCAGAAAAAAGAGCAAAGGCGGCGGGAAGAAGAACCATCAACACGGCAGCAACCGGAGATGCCTGCAAAGCGATCACCGCACAAACCGAGCAAAACAGAAGCGGAGGCTCGGTCAGGAGCAAATGCAGCTTCAGCTTAGCATAGAGGGCCTGCTGTGGCGGCACCGGGAGAGACTGAATAAGCCAGATGGTTTTCCCTTCCAGAGAAACAGACGGTGCCGTTATCATATTCATTGACGCAAGCATACACATTCCTCCGGTAATCAGGACAAAACCGACTCCGGCAGACATACCGAGAGCGTCAGTAAAAACAGAACGAATCTGTTCCCCCTTAATCAGAAGCGCCACGGCAGCAACCGGGAGCAGGATTGTGCTCAAACCGCAGTTCAGCATATAGTTCGAACTGGCGGTAAACCGGCGAAGCTCACGAAGGAAAAGCGCGTTCTTGATGCTGTGCCCTTTGAGACTGCGGTCGGCGCGATAGGCTGTACGCACGGAAACACCGGTCGAGGTTGCGAGGCGGAGAAAACTCCGGGACAGCAAAAGCACGGTAAGTGCCAGAAGGACTGCGTGTACAACAGCAACAAGAAGCATGGCGATGCCGTCCCCTGCTCCTGCACGCCCCACAAGGTAAAGCGGATAGGCAGCCCCTTTAACGGCGCTTCCGATCTGCTCGGCATTTTTCAGAAGCTTCTGAAGCAATTCGTTTATCTGAAAATAAAACACATAGTATAACGCCAAAAAGAGAAGAGAAAGCAAAACGGTCAGAAAACTCTTATGCTTCAGCTTGTTGCTGATTTTTGCAACAAGCCAGCCAAGCAGGCAGGAAAGGATCAGAACAAAAACCGAGACGCAAAGAAGCAGAAGCAAAGAACCGCAGACAGAAGCAGGAGTCAGCGATACCGTTATAAAATAAACCACCCCCGCAGGAAGCAGGACACATGCACAGAAGATCAGCCCGGTCAGATAGACGCCAAGCAGCCGTGCAAAGAGAATGCTGCGAACCGGAATCGGAAGCGAAAGAAGTAAATCATTGTCCTTCGCGCGATACAGACTTGTATAGGTCGTGAAAACACTTCCGATAACCCCCAGCATAACCGCAAGCAGCGCAAACAGGGTAAAATAGAGCCAGTCAAGTCCCATCTCAGAAAAAGGAGCACAGATGGAAAAAGCGAGGCCGGCAAACATGACCGCAATCACACCGACAAGCAAAAATGCGTAAAGCGCAATGAACA
Source organism: Eubacteriales bacterium (assembly GCA_034178705.1). Lineage (GTDB taxonomy): Bacteria > Bacillota > Clostridia > Oscillospirales > CAG-272 > RUG12395. The sequence continues at coordinate 9,156 of JAXFQY010000034.1, forward strand.
GAAAACTGGAGAGCTTCGAGCGGCTTTTTCCCGTCTTTACATTGAAAAAGAACCCCCGATACATCTCGAGCAGCTGTTTTTTCAAAAGAGGCTTAATCATTGGTTTCCTCCAATTCCAGGAAGACATCCTCAAGGCTGGTATCTCCTTTAACCTCTTCCATTGTCCCGGAGCGGATCAGTTTCCCGCCTTTGATTATCGCAACCTTGTCACAAAGCTTCTCCGCAACCTCAAGAACGTGTGTGGAAAAGAAGATCGCACCTCCCGACCGGCAAAGCTCCCTCATCATCTCCTTCAGAAGATGGGAGGCAATCGGATCAAGGCCGACAAACGGCTCATCCATCAGAATCAGACGCGGCTCATGAATCCATGCAGAGATAATCGCAAGCTTTTGCTTCATCCCGTGAGAATAGGAGAAGATTGCCTGCCCGAGGTCACCGGTCAAAGCGAATTGCTCCGCGTATTTTCCTATGCGCTCCTTTCTCACGGCCGCAGGAACGGCAAAAATATCGGCAATAAAGTTCAGATACTGTACCCCGGTCATAAAATCATACAAATCAGGATTATCGGGAATATAAGCGATCTGCTTCTTACAGGAAAGCGGATCCTCTGCAATCGAAATTCCCCCAACATGGATGCTTCCCTCGTCAAAGGAGAGGATTCCGGCAGCAGCCTTCAAGGTTGTAGTCTTCCCGGCTCCGTTATGACCGATAAAACCATAAATCTCACCCGGGGCGATATGAAGCGACAGATCATCAACCGCCTTTTTTTCTCCGTAGGTCTTTGTCAAATGCTCAATGTTCAGCATGAAGGTCCCTTTCCGCACCGTCGGCGCCTTGTCTCCATATTTTTTGAAGAGGATATTATTTTTTATTGTATCATAGCGGCCAAGCGCTTGTCAAGAAAAGGAAAACAACCGAAAAAGCATCCGCATGCATAACAAAACACCAGTCTCTTTTTCCCCGAACGGTGACAGCAAATCTATTATATGCTTGGTTCCCCGGAAACAACCATCCCCTATACGCAAGAAGCTCATCGGTAAGCCGACAATCTCCTCCTTTCGCTTTTCCCCTGCGTCCGTACCGTTTTTTATCGAGAAGAAGCGCTGTGAGCAAAATCGATTTTACGGAAAAATCCCTCGCGCACCGGTCAATTCCCCATAATCCTTCCGAAAGGATCTCAATCACCCTATTCGGACAGTGAAATCCTGATTCTGATCCGATACGTTATGGAAACGTTCGAAAAAACTGCACGGGGAAACGATCCCCAATCGCGGTGACACAAAGGATCAACAGTGCTGTTTTTTCTTTTGGCAGAGAAAAAATTTTGCCCTCACGGCAAGTACTCCAAATCGCATCTTTTAACTATCCTGATCATTATTGACCGATTTTGAGAAGCTTCTTTTTATAAAAACGAGAAAAAGGCACCGCACTGTGCTACGGTGCCATGTTCCATCATCACTTTTTCACAGATCTTTTGCCATGCTTTCAGCGCAGCACATTCCCGATTTCTCCCTAATCTCTTCTATTCTCGCGGGGAAAAGCGAGGAAGCGTGCGGCGCAGAAGATAAGCAAGCGGGGTACCGAGCACGGATGCAACGGCAAATTCCCCAAGGAAAATTGTCAGGAAGAAATACGGGAGCGTCCCCTCCGCACCATAAACATAAGCAAGCAGGAAAGGAACCACGGCCGTATTCACCAACACCGGCGGAACAGAGGCAAGCCAAAGAGCGCGCCGGGCGACCAGACGCGTTAGAAAAGCTGCCAGCAGCGTTGCCAAACTTCCGAAAATAATATCCAGAATCTCTGCCCCGCAGAGAAGATTCGAAAGCAAGCATCCGACAAACAATCCGGGAATGGCAGACGAAGTAAACGCCGGAAGGATCGTCAGCAGCTCAGACAGGCGGAATTGAATGGGACCGATCGCAAGCCCCATGGTCGACGAGAGAAGAGTCAGTAAAACATAGAGTGCAGCAATCAAGGCCGCTTCACAGATTCTCTTTATCGCAGAACGGTTCGTTTCCTTCATTTAAATCCTTTGAACCTCTTCTTTTTCTTTTGAAATAGTCCCTCAGAATGTCAGCGCATTCTTCGCTGAGCACACCTCCGACAATCTCCGGTTTGTGGTTCAGCGGAAGATCATTCAGAGACAAAAGAGTACCGAATGCCCCGGCGCGAAGATCGGGCGCGCCGTAAATCACGCGCGAAATCCGGGCGTTTACCACTGCGCCCGCGCACATAACACAAGGCTCAAGCGTGACAAAAAGCTCGCACTCCGGAAGACGCCAGCCGCCGAGGGAACGGCAGGCCTCATGAATCGCCAGAATTTCCGCATGGTACAGTGCGTTTTTTCCTGTCTCCCGTGAATTGAAGCCTCTTCCGACAATCTGCTCACCCCGATAGACGACGATCGCCCCCACAGGAACCTCATCCAACTCCTCAGCCCTGCGGGCCAAGGCAATGGCTTCGCGCATAAAGCGCTCCTCGCGCCCGCTCACGGAAGAAGCCTCACAAGCTGCCAGAGGATCAGCAGAACAATATAAATCAGCGGAAGAATGACTGTTCGAAACGTCTCCCGCTCCCGTTCTGTTCCGGTACTCTCAAGGGCATCCGGGCTCTCCGAGTCCTGCGCAAGACGAACCCTGCCGTAATTGAGAAGCGAATAAACCGCAAAAATCACACCGGCTCCGAAAACAAGACTCCAGATAAGCGATTCCAGAAGCGCGTAGCCGGAAGGATAGAAAAATTCCTCCGCGTAGGAAAGCCCCAGCACAATCAAATTGAGAACGCCGTGAACGGCGATCGGAAGGCGAAGAGATCCGGTTGCCGCCGCACAAACAGCAAGAACAATGCCAGCCGCCGTTGTATACAGAAGCCCGTAAAGATTAAAATGGGTCACTCCGAAACAAAGAGCGGATAAAAGAATTCCAAAACGGCATCCACCGAATGCGCTGAGAAGAGCGCCCCGATAGAAAATCTCTTCACAGAAAGCAGGCACAAGAACATAGCAGAAAACCGAAAGCAAAACACCGCCGATACCATCCGTTCCGGTAACCGTCGAAGAAACCGAGGGATTTCCGGAAAGGGAAAAAAGATCGCAAATAAAAAGATTGATCTGTAAAACTCCGCTGATCAGCGCAACAGCGATAAAAAACATCGGCAGAGAGGGCATGCACTCAATTGTCATGGTTTTCTGCACAAGCGGAGCACCGAGGAGACGGTAAAACAGCGCCGGGAGCAAGCAGGAAACAATCTGAAAAGCCGCAGACAACAGCATACGCGGCGCCCCGGAAGCAACCCACCCCGAAAGACGGGCAGAAAGAACGATCAAAAGCAGATGAAATACCAGCATAGCCGCAAGAATGAGCGGCTTGCGGCCCCGATGTCGTTCGGAACGGAGATCCATAAATACCTCAAAACTTACAAAAAGGGTGTTGCCATGCAACACCCTTTCTATGTCATATCAGTGGCAGATGCATTTCTCCGTGTCTTTGTCAAAGAAATGCATTCTTCCGACTTCAAGCGCAACCTTGATGTTGTCGCCAGCTCTTGCTTTGGAACGAGAAGAAACACGGGCAATCAGGTTCTGCTCTTCGCAGACGAGATAGAGATAAATCTCAGCACCCATAAGCTCGGTTACCTCAACGGTCGTATCAATCACGCCGTCAGCAAGCTGGGAGAGGTAAACAGGCTCGTCATGAATGCACTCCGGACGAATACCGCAGGTAATCTCCTTGCCGACATACTCCTGAAGCGCCGGATTCTCCGCCTTCTCTGCGGGAAGTTTCAGCTTGTTGCTGCCGAAGCAGAAATACAGATCATTTCCCTTCTTTTCGAGAGAACCGTTGATGAAGTTCATCTGCGGGGTACCGATAAAGCCGGCAACAAACTGGTTGACCGGATAGTCATAAAGGTTCTGCGGGGTATCAACCTGCTGAATCAGACCGTCCTTCATAACGACGATGCGCGTAGCCATGGTCATAGCCTCGGTCTGGTCGTGGGTAACGTAAATAAAGGTGGTCTGAACTCTCTGATGGATCTTGGTAAGCTCTGTTCTCATGGTAGCACGGAGCTTCGCATCGAGGTTGGAAAGCGGCTCATCCAAAAGGAAGACCTTCGGATAACGGACAATTGCACGACCGAGCGCAACACGCTGCTTCTGACCGCCGGAAAGAGCCTTCGGCTTACGGTCGAGCAAATGCTCGATGTCCAGAATACGCGCAGCCTCGTCAACTCTGCGCTTGATTTCCTCCTTGGAGGTTTTGCGCAACTTCAGACCGAATGCCATGTTCTCAAAAACCGTCATGTGCGGATAAAGCGCATAGTTCTGGAACACCATCGCGATATCTCTGTCCTTCGGCGCAACATCGTTGACAAGCTTATCGCCGATAAACAGTTCTCCCTCGGTAATTTCCTCAAGTCCCGCGATCATACGGAGCGTGGTCGTTTTTCCGCAGCCGGAAGGACCGACGAGAATCAAAAACTCCTTATCCTTGATTTCAAGGCAGAAGTCGGAAACGGCAGTAACACCGCCGGGGTACTTCTTATAGATGTGCTTAAGGGACAGGCTTGCCATATTGTATTATCCTCCTAGAAGCCTGGAAATGGGTTAAACTTCCGGTACGCCACTCCAAGTCAAATTTATCTTTGTATATTGTAGCAGAAAAAAGCGAGAAATAAAAGATGGGATTTCTCCAAAATTTCATTCTTCAGTTTGTATTATTTGCACAAATATTACGGGATTCAAATCAGCAGCTCAAATTTCGTTCACAATTTATTCACATTTTGTCGATATTTACAACAACACATTGCCGAAGATGTTCGACCTCTGTCTCTGCCAGCTCCCTCCATGCTCCTTCCGCCAAATCCGCAGGAAGTGTCAGTCCGGCAAAACCGACGCGTCTCAATGTCAGAATGCGGTTATCCAGTGCGCCGAACATCCTCTTGATCTGATGATACTTCCCTTCCCGCAGCAAAACCGTCCCCCCACAGCCCTCAGCATCCGGAACGATAACTGCCGGAAGACACTCGTACCCGTCAGCGAGAGTAAGACGCTGCGCCGCGCGTGCGACCTCCTCCTCCGAAATCCGCCGTTTCGATGTATAACGGTAAAGCTTTTCCACATGTCTTTTCGGGGAAAGAAGAAGATGGGCAAGCTGACCGTCATTTGTAAGAAGCAGAAGACCGGTTGTATCGGAGTCCAGTCTGCCGCACGGAAACAGCCCCATACGGCGAAAACGTTCCGGCAGGAGGTCGAGAACCGTTTTCTGCCCGTCGCGGTCTTCCGTTGCGGATATCACTCCCTGCGGCTTGTTCATCATCAGCCAGACATAAGGACGGTAGCAAAGCGTTTCTCCGCAGAAAACAACGGTATCACAACTCTCATCGATCTGAACATCCGCAGAGCGTACAGGGATCCCATTCACCGTTATCTCTCCGCGCCGAACAGCAGCAGCCGTTTCCCTGCGACTGGCAACGCCGCAGGAAACCATGTATTTGTCCAGTCTCATACAGCCTCCGCACTAACAAAGCAGAATAATCAGCAATACGGCAACGGCCAGAATACCGACCGCTGCGGCACCGCAAAGAAACGCATAATAGAAATCTCCGTGCTTCACTGCATCCGCCTCCGTTTGGATTAGGATACCGCACAGCTTTGTTTTTTATACCAGAACCGGACAGCAAACATCGGGCAAAACAGGATTTTTCTTTACTTCACTGCCCGCGGGAAGAAGGAAAGAAAGGGCATGCGGCACGGCCTCCACCGAGAGGGAGGAGCGATGCTCAACCTCCCCGTCGACACAGACAGAAACGGTTTCTCCGAAATCGTAGTTAACCCGATGACAAGGCGCATAGGTGATGATATTCTTTGTGTTCTCGCTGACATAGGTCCCCTTTTTATATCTTCCAATCAAACGGATAAAAGTTGGACGCGATACACGCCTGACAGCGCAAACATTGATTCTGCCGTCGTCAAGGGCAATAAACGGCAGACTCTTGAATCCGCCACCGCAGAACGCCCCGTTTCCGATACAGGTCAGCTGCAGGTCATATTTCTGGGGTTCCGATCCGTCAAAAGAGATCGACGCATGCACACCCGGCATTCTCACGAACGCCTTAACCACACCGGCAATATAGGCAAACTTTCCGGGAATCAGAGGGTTGCGCTTGATTTCCGAAACATACTGGACAACCTGGCAGTCAAAGCCGATATTCATCATGTTGACACAATACCGCTCCTCCCCGTAGCGGAGCAGATCCACCGGGATCTCAGCAGCATCCAGCTGAGCTGCCACATCGAGAAAAAGCTCTCCGCCGGTAAAGTTCCGCGGAAAATCATTTCCGGTTCCGACCGGAACCATTCCGCAGGAAACGCCGGGCGCTCCGAAGGCACCGTTTACCCCCTCGTTGAAGGTTCCGTCCCCGCCGCAAAGATAGAAGCGTTTTCCGCCCCCTTCTCCGTCAAAAGCAGTCCTGCGCACAAAATTCTCCGCATCCCGTACCGCCTTGGTTATGTAAATGCTGTAATCAACACCCCTGGCTGAACAGACTGCACGGATTTCCTCCGCTATTTTTTTCTGTGCCTTGCCTTTTCCGGCTACGGGATTCAAAACAAAATAGTGCTTCATGGCTCAATCCTTTGTGTTTTTTTTGACTGTGTCCCAGTATTGCTTTGCAGCCAACTCCGTTTTATTCGGACACGGCTGATAATAAACGGCGTTTTTTAAATCATCCGGCAGATACTGCTGACGGACATAGTGGTCGGGATAATCATGCGGATATTGATATCCTTCGAAAAGCGGGCTTTGCAAATGCTTCGGGATCACCTGACCGCGCCCGGCCCGCACGTCGGCAGATGCCGCCGCATAGGCGTTATGGGCTGCATTCGATTTCGGTGCTGTCGCAAGAAAAATCGCGGCGTTGGAAAGCGGAAGCGTTGCCTCCGGAAGACCCAGCTCCTTGGCGCTTTCGCAGCACGCGCGGACAACAGCAGCCGCGATCGGATAGGCAAGTCCGATATCCTCATTCGCGATAACCTGAAGCCGGCGGCAAGCGGAAATCAAATCTCCACCCTCCAGAAGCTTGGCAAGATAAAAAACCGCGGCGTCTGCATCCGATCCGCGAATCGACTTCTGAAGGGCGGACAGCAGATCATAATGCACATCATCCGTTCTGTCATAATTGCCGAGTGAATTCCCGCCGAGCTGCTCCGCCGTTTCGGGGGAAAGCTCGGTATCGCTCATATAATAAGCATTTTCAAGCAGACCGATTGCCCGGCGGGCATCTCCTCCGCCGCGGACGGCAACGGCGCGCAGCGCCGCGTCGTCCGCGCGCTTGTTCTGCCCGCGTTCGGTATTCAGCATGTCCCACGCCCGACGCATCAGCTGTGCAATGGAATCCGTGTCCAGCGGCTTGAATTCAAAAACTGAGGAACGGGACAGAACCGCTTTATAAACATAATAATAGGGATTATCGGTCGTTGAGGCAATCAGCGTGACCCTGCCGTCCTCTATATATTCCAGCAGTATCTGCTGCTGCTTTCTGTTGAAATACTGGATCTCATCGAGATAGAGAAGAATCCCCGCGGAGCCGAACAGACCCGCGGTATCCCCGATTACATCCTTGACATCCTGAAGGGTTGCCGTGGTCGCGTTCAGCCGGCGAAGCGTCAGCCCCGACTGCTTTGCAATAATGTTTGCCGCCGTTGTTTTTCCCGTGCCCGGAGGACCGTAGAAAATCATATTTCCGATTCTTCCGTTTTCAAGCAAACGGCGAAGCGTTCCTGCCGGTCCGAAAAGATGCTTCTGACCGACAATTTCATCAAGGGTCTTCGGCCGCATCCGGTCGGCAAGCGGTCGGTTCTGGATGTTGAACTCCGGCATGGTTTCTCCTTTTCCAATCTCAATTCAGTTTTCCCGGGTCGCGCTCGACCGAGCCGAGAACCGCAGACCGAAGTGCAGCATGCTCCGGCAGACGAAGGCCGGGATCGGTTTTGCGGAAGCGGCGCGCTTCGTCTTCTGCCTCCCGGAAGGTCTCGGCGTCCTGCCATGCGGCGGCAAGCCGGAGTCCGGCATCCCCGTGCTGACGGAGTTTTTCCCCCGCCGCTGCAAGAAAGTCCCCGGGGCCGCGAAGAGCAAGATCACGCTCTGCAATGACAAAGCCGTCATTTGTCTGTTTCATAACGGATAGCCGTTCGCGTGCCGTTTCTCCCTTGCTGTCGGAAACCAGAACACAGTAGGACTTTCTTTTTCCTCTTCCGACTCTGCCGCGAAGCTGATGCAGCTGAGACAGTCCGAATCGCTCTGCGTTTTCGACTATCATTAATGTTGCTTCCGGGACATTCACGCCGACCTCGATGACTGTCGTACAGACAAGTATTTTGGTAATTCCGGAGGCAAATCGCGCCATCACGTCATCCCGCTCCGCCGGCTTCATTCGGCCATGGAGACATTCCACCGGTATATCCGGAAAAACCCTATCACGAAGCTCCTCTGCATATTCCACAGCATAGCGGAGCGGGGGTCGATCCTCGGCGGCAAAAAGAAGCTCGCCAAGTCCGGTACCCGGTGCATTTTCCGCGTCTCCCTCCTGCTTTTCCGGCTCAATTGCCGGACAGACAATATAGACCTGTCCGCCCTCCTCAACATTTTTCCGGATAAAAGCGTTCAGTCGCGCGCGATAGGCTTCCCCGACAACAAAGGTGTCAATCTTTTGCCTTCCCGGCGGCAGCTCATCAATCCGGCTGACATCAAGATCCCCGTAGAGAGCGAGAGAAAGTGTACGGGGAATCGGCGTCGCGCTCATCACCAGAACATGGGGCATTTCTTCCCCTTTTTTCCCGAGCGCGGCACGCTGAGCCACACCGAAACGATGCTGCTCATCAGTCACAATCAGACCGAGGTGTTCGCAGCGCACGCGTTCGGACAGAAGCGCATGGGTACCGATCATCAGATCGATCCGCTCTGCGGGATCATCCGTTACCATGCCGGAAAGCACCGCCGTCTTTTCCCTTTCCTTCATGGAACCGCACAGGAGAGCGGTACGGAAGCCGAGAGCGCGGAACAGCGGTTCCATTTCCGAAAAATGCTGTCGGGCAAGAATTTCCGTCGGCACCATCAGCATTGCCCGATAACCGTTTTGCGCGGCAAGGTACAGCGCTGCCTCCGCACAGAGGGTTTTTCCGCTTCCGACATCGCCGACAACAATCCGATTCATCGGGGGGACCTTCCCGTCCCGACCGGTATCCCGCTGAATCTCCTCAATGGTTCGGCGCTGTGCACCGGTCGGAGAAAAGGGGAGAAAACGAAAAAAAGCGGAAAGATCCTGTCGCGGAAAGCGAAGTCCACCCTCCGTCGGACGGGCATCGGCACAAACCGAAACCTGAAGATAGTGGAAAAGAACCTCATCAAAAACCAAGCGGCGGGCGGCACGGCGAAGCGCTTCCGTATCCTCCGGCTGGTGAATACTGCGCACGGCGTAAGCAAGAGAGGCAAGTCCGTGGCGCTCGCGCAGTTCGCCGGGCAGGGGATCCTTCAGCCGCGGAAGCAAAGCCTCCGCAGCGGTATGCACTGCGTCCTCCAATGCACGGCGGGTCATCCCCTCCGGCAGACGATAAATCGGGACAAGATCGGCAGGAGGACTTGCCGGATCATATTTTTCATAGGCGGCTCCGGTCATCTGATAAGATGTTTTTATCCGTTGGAGCACACCGTAAAAACGGTACTCTTCCCCGACATGAAAAGTACCGGAAAGATACGGCTGATTGAAAAAGGCAAGCTCCACGGTTCCGCTTTCGTCGGTTGCGCGGAACTTGGTCAGGGTTCTGCGGCTGGGAAGTCGCACAGTACGCGGCTGTGTGGCAACAGTCAGAAGATAGGAATGGCGCATTCCGTCAACGCTGTCCATGGACACGGGGCGGACGTCTCCCCGGTTCTGATAGGAGCGTGGGAAAAACCACAGCAGATCGGAGGCCGTTCGGATGCCAACGTGTTCCAGTACGGCAGCACGCGCCTTCCCGATTCCCCGGATTTCGCTTACCGGACTTTGAAAGGTCAGCATGTTACTTCCCCTCCGGAAGGAGATAACTCAGACCGCGGAAGCTGTCCGAATCGGTCAGGCTGTCCGTGCCGCAGAGGATCAGCACACAATCGGCGCCGCATTCCTGTGCAAGCAGATATGCCGACTCCCAATAATAGCGCGGGTCAATGATAATAAGATCATAATGCTGGGCAAGATACGGAACCATGCTGTGCGCATAGCTGTCCTTGATCAAAAGCATAGTAGGACGGTTCTCGCCGCTGTTTTTCGTTACGCGGACATACGCGTTGTTTCCCCCGATATAGGAGCTGTATTTATCCTTTTTATCCAGATAGGAACGGTCATAAAAGCCGGAAAAGGTCGCACCGTTCCGGATCTCAGTTGTAAAGCTGTCATCGTCAAGATGCCAGTATTCCATCGTGTCCGGCTCCGCAAACGGAGTCATAACCTTGGAGTAAGAGGTACCGAGGAAGCTCTGCGAAACGGTTTCGCGCTGAAAAGTCTCCGCGGGGATCGGTTCCATTCCAAGCGCAGGGCAAAGCGTGCGATAGGCCAGATATGCCCCATAGGCGGTCCAGTGATGATCGGTTTTGTAATACACCGATTCCCCGTTATCCGCCGCAGCTTTCAAAACAGGCAGAAGGTCAATCCCGTCGCCTGCAGAAAAAATCGTCTCTCTGACACCGGAAAGTGCACCGGAAGAATATCCGGACGGATAGTAACGCTCCAGAACATCGGCAGGACGCGGTGCAACGGCAAAGACAGTCGGGATTTTTTCCGCTTCCAGCGCGCTTTTCAAAGCATGGATTGCCTGTGTATTAACAGGAACATTTTTTATATCCGTATAATCCCTGCGCGGAATCAGATAACCGTCCGTACCGTAAAGAACGGCGTTCGTTTCATAGCGGACAAGTGCCATATCGCTGACAGCGCGCAGCTCAAGCATCTCCTCCCTCCAAGGGAACTGATCCCGGCAGAAGTCGCCCGCCTGATCCTTGAACTTACCCGAAAAAAGCTTATCGGCAAAGTTTCCGGAAAACAGCTCTGTCTTCGTCATGAGACTCCTGTTCTCATTTTCGGAAACCTCGCGTCCCGGCAAAACAGCAGTCAGGATACCGCCGAGCGCAATCACGCTGCAAAACAACACCGCGGAGGCAATATCCGAAACTGAGCCGATGCGTTTTTTTTCTGTATTGGACTTATATGAATGGTTCAATTTTGGCCTCCTTTCAGAATCGTGTATACAGGAAAGGACTGTAGTCCGAGGCGGCGATAAATGCAAAGGACAGGAGGAGGCCGCAGGCGAGCAGGACGAAATCCAATACCTGTCCCGGCCGTCCCGTTCGGTCAAGAAAACGGCGACGCAGTCTGGCGGGATACGGAGTAGCGGCAATCCCAAGAAGCATCAGCAGCACGATGCTGCGCAGTACCTCATAGGCAGCAAGAGGCGAAGAACCCGAAAACAGAGACGCTGCATAGGCAAGGGGGGACGCACCATACTCACCGAGATCCGGAGACACGAAGATGAACCAACCGAAAAGAATCAAAGCAAGCGCATAAACATGCCGGAAAACCGCAGGGGTCCGCTTGAGGGCATTGCCCCAGACATATTTTTCGAGAATCAGGATCACACCGTAGTAGAGGCCCCAAAGAAGAAAGCACCAGTCGGCCCCATGCCAAAGTCCGGTCAGAAGCCACACACACAGAAGGTTGAAAATATGACGGGCGTGCCCTACACGGTTTCCCCCGAGAGGAATATAAACATAATCCCGGAACCAAGTGGAAAGCGAGATATGCCAGCGGCGCCAGAAATCGGTAATGCTGTCCGCGATATAAGGATAATTGAAGTTCTCACAGAATTCGAATCCGATCATCCGGCCGAGTCCGATTGCCATATCCGAGTAAGCAGAGAAATCGAAATAGATCTGAAAGGTGTAAAACAAGATGCCAAGCCAGGCAAGCGCGGCACCGCGCTCTGTGTCAGGAACTGCGGCGATCGAGCGCCAGGCATTTCCCGCCATATCCGCAAGAATCACTTTTTTTGCCAACCCGCAGACAAAACGTCTGACGCCGGATGCAAATTTGTTGAACGAATGGGTTCTCAGGCGGAGCTGTTCTTCCACATCCTTATAACGGACCACCGGCCCGGCAATCAGCTGCGGAAACAACGCAACATAGGTTCCAAAGGTAACGGGATTTTTCTGATATCCTACATCTCCGCGATAAACATCAATCACATAGGACATCGCCTGAAAGGTGTAAAAGGAAATGCCGATCGGGAGTTCGATATTCAGCTCAGGCAAAAGCTCCCGACCGAACAAAGCGGAAAGATTTCCCGCGAGAAAATTCCAATACTTGAAGAAGCCGAGGATCCCAAGGTTGAAAACACAGGAAAGAATAAGCCAAA
>JAXFQY010000006.1:0-16554 GCA_034178705.1 Eubacteriales bacterium
TGCTGGCGGTGCTTGCCGCTGTATCAAAAAGGAAACTCGGGGTAAAGGCAATGACGAAAAGGAATAAAGCTATTTTGATCGTGCTTCCCCTGCTGGTTCTTGCAGGGATTGCTATGTTAATGTCCTGTTCCAATCAGGAGAGCTTCACGGGCAGCCGTGTTAAAAACCCGGACGCCTATTTGCTGGACATTGCGAAGATGAACGGAACCGATCTGCACACGCTGGAGCTGTGCCAGGGGGATGTGCTTCGAATCCGGTTTGAGACGGTGAAGGGCGAGCTGTACATGGAGATCAAAGCGCCGGACGGGACAACCGTTTACCGTGGGAACGGGAAAGAAACCACTGAGTTTGCGGTGAACATCCGGGAAAGCGGCATCTATACGGTCGTTGTGGAAGCCCGGCACGCAAAAGGAACCATTCATATTCAACTTGAGGAGGAAATATCATGAAAACGCTGCAAAGCATTCAGAAGACCTTCCGGGTCTTTCAGATTCTCGCAAAAATCGCCTTTATTTTCAGCATCATCGGTGCATCCTGCTGTGCCTTGGGCGCGTTGTGCGTCGGTGTCTGGAACAACGGCGGTCAGGTGTTCAGCCTGTTTGGACAGCCGATCATTGCCTTTGCCCAGGGCGAAAATCTGCGGCAGGCCTATGGCGTTATGCTTTCCGATTTGGTCTATCTGACCACCGACGCTATCCTGCTGGGCCTTGCCGGGCAGTTTTTCAAAACCGAACAGGCTGCCGGAACGCCCTTTACGGAGGACGGCGCCAACCGCATCCGGAAGCTTGGCATTCACTGCATCTGGATGCCCATCGTGGCGGTGGTGATTGCGTCTGTTATTACGGTTTGCCTGGGCGTGGAACAAAGAGGAGATGTCAGCAATCTTCCCGGCGTGGTTACCGGCATTGTGCTGATTTTGGCTTCCCTGATTTTCCGCTACGGCGCACAGCTGGAGGCGCAGAACCGTTCCCTGATCTGCGACGGGGATAAGAACTAAAGCAGCGACCCTGCAGCGACGTAAACGGAAAGGAGATCATCATGGACGATCGTTTTGAAGTGGTTTATAAAGAGATACGTTCCGCCGGTCTGGAAAGGAGAATCATCTATGTGGACAAGGAAACCGGCGTCAACTACCTGTATATCCGGAACGGCTACAGCGGCGGATTGACACCGCTGCTGGATGCCGACGGAAAGCCGGTCGTCACACGCAGAAGCTGACGTTACCCTTGCCGTTTTTCGGCTTGATACAGCAAAAAAGCGAGGAAGATACTGTGAAAAAAGGTTTTTTATCCCGGCCTGTGTGCTGGCATCTGTTGCCATCGGCTTTGTCATTTATGCCGGGGGCACCCAGAACTGTCGTTCCCATGGAGCGTGCAAATCACCCACATCCTGTATGGGCTGTATGTGGATACAGTGATGCTGCTGTTTGTGCTGTCATTTTGGAAGAAGACGGACAGAGCGAATATTCTGATGCTCCTGTTCGAGTTGGGTGCGGTCTTTTTCCTGGTGCAGTCCATACTCACCGTTTTCCCGGAGGGGGAATCCAACTGGTATCTTCCCCTGGCGCTGGGGCTGAACTGTGTCGCGCTGTTCCTGAACGCAGCCCAGCGGAGAAAACAGCAAAAAAAGGAGAAAGCGAAAGAATGAAAAGGAACAAAAAAGTTGTGATCGGGTGCAGCATCGTTGCCGCAATCTGTTTTGGAATCGTCAGCTACGGAAATTTTTACCGTGGTAGGATGGCGCTTGGCTGGACATTTGCCATTTTGACGGCTGCACAGTTGGCGCTGGCGGTGATGAATTACATCCTGTCGAAGAAAATCGATGATTCAGAATCGGTATCGGAGGATACGCAATGAGACGTTTAATCATATATGTACATGGCAAAGGAGGAAATGCAGAGGAAGCGAAGCATTACCAACCCCTCTTTCCCGACAGTGATGTGATAGGGTTTGACTATCACGCACAAACTCCCTGGGAAGCAAAAGACGAATTTCCTCATTTCTTTGATCTGCACAGCGAGGGCTACCATTCTGTCCTTTTGATTGCAAACAGCATCGGGGCTTACTTTTCGATGAATGCCTTGGCTGAAAAGAACATTTCCCAAGCCATGTTTATTTCGCCCATCGTAAACATGGAGCGGCTCATTGCAGATATGATGATGTGGTCCAATGTAACAGAGGCGGAGTTGGAAAGCAAAAAGGAGATTCCCACGGAGTTTGGAGAAATCTTATCCTGGGAGTATCTGTGCTATGTGCGAAAGCATCCCATCAAATGGAGCATCCCCACCTGCATTTTGTATGGGGGAAGGGATCATCTGACTTCCAGAGAAACCATTTCTGGGTTCGCAGAACGAATTGGCGCAGACCTCACCGTTATGGAGGACGGAGAACACTGGTTCCATACAGCGGAGCAAATGAAAGTCCTTGATCATTGGATCAGCAACTCCATTCGATAACTTTACGAAAAAGGAGATACACAAATGAAAGTTACATACGAACACAGGCCCGCCATGACCTTCATCGGCTTTTCCACCTCCATCCGTCCGGAGGAGGGCTATCGGAAGTGTCCCGAGTTTTGGGACAGGGAATATGCACAGAAGTACGCACGGCTCTGGCAGACGATGAAGCCGGAAACTCCGGTTGAAGCAGCCATCCTCGAAAACGGAATCGGCCTGTTTGCCATCTGCGACGAGAAGAAAGGCTCCTTTGAATACTGGATCGCCGGACTGTACAAGGGCGGTGAGGTGCCGGAAGGTCTGAAGCTCTATACCTTTCCGGAGAGTGACTGGGCAATGTTCTCCGCCAAAGGCCCCCTGCCTGGCTCCCTGCAAGCCCTGAACACCCAGGTCTGGCAGGAGTGGTACCCGAACGAGGGACAGAAGGATATGGGAAACGGAAATGCTATGCTGGAGGTCTATTCCCCCGGCGATATGCAAAGCCCTGACTACGAATGCGGTATCTGGGTGCCGATCTGCAAGCCCATTGAGCAAAACGAGCACGAAGCGGCTGAAACCGTTTCGACCATGATGATCACAGGGATTCTGTAAATGGAGCAACCGTTATGAAGCCAGCTTGGGAAGAATCCAACCCTACCGCCTGCTTGCTGGTGACGCCGGGCAATTGTTCCATCCGGGACGGCTATGGAATATCCAACATGCTACGTCAGAAGTTTTCTTTGCGCGCTTCTTTTTCACGAGAGCCAGCAAGCGAAATTGTTTCTGTGCAGAGAAGGGCTGCTTCGTTGTCGTCATGGGTAACGGAGATGAGCGTCCGCTCCGCTGCCTCCTGTAAAGTAATACGGATTGCATTTTCCTTCGTCTCCCGGTCAAGCCCGGTGAAGGCTTCATCCAGCAGTAAAATGTCGGAAGGGTGCGCCAGTGCGCGTGCAAGCGCGGTACGGCGCTTCATCCCGCCGCTCAGGTCGCTGATTCCGGCATCTTTTTTTTCAGCAAGTCCAAGCGCGTCCAATATCCTTGCGGCGCGCTCCGCATCGGAAAAAAGCGCAACATTCTCAAAAACCGTGCAGGAGGGGATCAGTCGGTCTTCCTGAAAGACGGCGGAAATCGTTGCTCCGGCGGGGAGCAGCACTTTGCCGCGGCGGGGCCGTTCCAGACCCATAATCAGGCGCAGAACGGTGGTTTTTCCGCAGCCGGAAGGACCGGCAAGGCGAACGCGCGCTCCGCGGGGAACGGTAAAGGAACAGGCGGAGAGAACGGGTTCGCGGCCGTTTTTATAGGTAAAGTCAACCGTATCAAACCGGATCATGCCTTTTTCCTCCCGAAAACAAGCCTGACAAGCGCCTCCAGAAGTACGCTCAGAACGACGATGACAACAGTCAAGGCAAAAACCTCATCATAGTCGATTGCGTTTTTGCTGACCCACAGCAGATTCCCGAGTGAACGGGAAGTACGGCAGATGACCTCTGCAGCGACACCGGATTTCCAGGCAAAGCCGAGTCCGGCGGTTAAAGCAGAGAAGAAGGAGGGGCTGAGCGCGGGAAGCAGTATTTTTGTCAGCGTTTTCCCTCTCGGAAGTCCCATGACGTGCGCCATTTCGAGCAGCCGCCGGTCGACCGCTCCGAGCCCGGCCTCTACATTTGCCCAGACGAGCGGGAATATCATCAGAAAGGAAATGAAAATCGGGATCGTATCGGTACTCATCCACAGAAAAACGAGGATGATGAAGGCGGCAACCGGAACCGAACGGATCAGGGACAACAGCGGCGCCGTCAGCGTCCGGAAAAAGGGGAACCGATGCGCGGCAGCCGCACAGACCGTGCCGAGCAGGACGGCAAGTCCGTAGCCGGCAAGAATCCGCAGTACCGACAGCCCTGCTGCGGCAAGAAAGCTCTGCTGCGGCAAAAGCCGCAGCAGAGCTTCTGCCGTTGAAACAGGGGTGGGAATCGCAAGAAGCAGACTGCGGTTTGCCGATGAGGCGCCGATCTGCCAAAGGACAATCCAAAACAGAATGACCCCGCAAGAGCACAGCGCTTTTTTCAGCTTATTCCGCATTATAATAGAAGTCATCCCCGGGCAGCTGTCCGCCGACCGATTTGGGATTTGCGTCATACATGACCTTCAGATAGCCGGAAAGACCGGTTTTCATCTCTGCCCCGCGAAGAAAGGTCAGACCGCAGTAGGGAATTGCCTTTTCCGCAATGGCTGCCTTTGGCAGAATGCCGTAGGTTTCACACAGTACGCCGGCCGCTGCCGGGTTTTCCTTAACAGCACCGATGCTTGCTTCATATTCGGAAAGGAAGGTTTCCACAGCGCCCGGATGCTCTTCCAGATAGGCATTGCGGACAATGACACAGCCCATCATCAGAGTGCTGTCGCCGCCGAGCTTGTTCCATTCCTCGGTCATGTCAAATACGGTTCTGGCATCGGTATATTTCATCAGCAGGGAGGTTGCCACAGGCTGAGGCGCGAGAATGACAGCATCCGGATTTTTTGCCCAGACGGTCGGAAGCTCACTGCCGTCCGCAACAAACTCAAGGGTTACGTCCTTATCGGGATCGATCCCGTTGCCGGTCAGAACATAACGGAGAATATACTCCGGGTTTGCTCCCTGCCCGGGGGAGACGATCGTTTTGCCCTTCAGATCGGAGAGAGAGGACAGTTCCGTTTTGTAGGTCATGAGGGAAAGCACACCGAGCGTGTTGACGGCAAGCACCGTGATCTGCCCCTCGGTCTTGTTGTAGAGGGTAGAGGCCAGATTGGTCGCAACCGCGGCAATGTCCGCCTCGCCTTTGGAAATTGCCGCAATGATTTCATCGTTTGCGGAAACAAGCTTGAACTGATAGGTGTTCTGTGTGGTTCCCGCTTCGCTGCGGCTCCAGAGGTCAACTGCGCCGACGCCGGTGGGACCGGAGAGCACAAAGATATTCATTTCCGCTGCGGTCTCCTTTTCATCGGGATCGGAGACGGTAGTGGCGGGCGCTGCGCTGCTGTTCTGCGGGGTGTCTGTCGTAACATCCGGCGGTGTCTTTTTGCCGCAGGCGGCAAAAGAAAGCAGGATTACCGCGCATAGAATCAAAGAAAGAATTTTTTTCATTTATAATACCTCAATCTTTCCGTCCTTTCGGACCAGCATTTTCTTTTGTTCCAATTCATTCAAGGTGCGGTAGAGCGTTGTTCTCCCGATGCCGATCCGACGCGCGAGCGCCGCCATGCTTTCCCCGTATCCGCCGTTCCGTCGGAGAAAATCGTAGACACGGCCTTCGGCATCTTCTTTTGTAAATAGTGTAACCTTTTCGTTGAGAAAACGAATGCGCTCAGAGAGAAAAACAATATAATTTTCCGCTGTCTCGGGATGGGCACGGAACAGGGCACGCAGAAAGGGCTCATCGAGAAACAGAACACGGCAGCTGCTTTCCGCTACAATGCGGCTGACATAGATGTTTTCCGAAGAAAAAACCGCCGCGGCACCGAAAACGGCTCCGGGGGAAAAGCGGTTCAGGATTGTTTTTCCTCCACCGCCCGGAAGGGCCGCCGCTTTCCCGGAAAGAAGAATTCCGAGCGCACGCCGGTAAGTGTATTCCGTATAAATCGCTTCCCCTTTTGTAAAACTTTCCGCTTCCGGCAGCACAAGCGTGTCAAGCTCATTTTCCACCCCCCGGAAGAGAAAGCAGGTACGCAGCAGGGCGTTCTCTTTATTCATTTCTGCTCTCACCTTGTTAAAACTGTTCCGTTTGGAACACTTTTGTGATATTATAATCGTTTATAAAGATTTTGTCAAGAGGAAATATGCTTTTCGGGGAAGCGGCAGAAAATTTTTTGCCGCTTCCCCGAAAGATTATGACAGGGGATAATAGTAATCCCGGATGCGGTAGCTCCAAAGGGAGGAAGAACCGGTTTTGCTTACTGTGTAGTAGACGGTGAGATAGCCGTCTGCCGGAAGGTGTCCGTATTCATCACGCGCCAAGCCGACGTTGTGGTTGCGCGGGGCGCCGGTAAGGTTTTCTCCGACTACGGCAAGCTCCTTCCAGACAAAGACGCGAAAGTTTGCGGGTTCCGCAAAACTGCCAATACGGAAGTGCGAGGAAATATAGTTCGGCTCATCCGTCGGATTGGGATGGCAGTCGGAAGCACAGTAGAAAATTCGGTTTTCCGCATCATAGACAAAATCCGCGTTATTCAGGATATCCTGTTTTCCGGACAGATTTTTCAGACCGGATACCGACAGAATCGCGCTGCTTTTCCTTTGTGGGGAATCCAGATCGGAAAAATCGTAGCGTTCGACAAGTGTGCGGGTGCCGGCTTTATCCCCGCGGGTGTAAAACAGAAGAATATCGGCTTCCCGGTTGTAGTTCACAAGCGACGGCTGCCCCACACCCCACTGAAAAGCGGAGGATGACGGATCCTTTGCAAAATCGATAAGTGGTTTCGTGCCGATACGCTCAAAGGGGCCGGTCGGACTGTCTGATACCGCGATACCAAGCTTGTTTTCCTGATTGTCGTAGGAGGTACAGCCGAGGTAGGCCATCAGATAGCGATAGTTTTTTCCCTGATAGGAGAAGCTGCCGGCAATGACCGAGGGATCGCAGACGTGATGGGCATCCCACCCGTTCTCAGAAGGGGACAGAACAATGCATTCTTCTCCCCATTGATAGGTTCCGTCTGCCTGACGCTCCCCCCTCCGGCAGGCAATACTGTCGGTTATGTTATAGCTTTCCCGGTTTGTGCAGTAGTAAAGATATTGCGTGCCGTCCTCCATCCGGATTACAGAGGGGCAGTAATTATAAATGCCGTCTTTCAGCGGAGCAAACTGCTCCCCTGATGGCTCCGGAGGAAGAAGGACAGGGGCGTCGGTCGTGGGAGCTTCGGTGTCCGAAGAAATGGCAGGCTCTGTGACAGCCGGATAGGATTCGGTCTGCTCTGCGGAGGGATTGTTTGTTTCAGACGGGGCGGAAGGCGCGGCACAAGAGGCAAGAAGAAGAGTCAGAATCACAGTCGGTAAAAGGTGTTTTTTCATGCTTTTACTCCGATCTTTCGATTATCTTAAAAAGGGTCAGCGCAGCAGATCCAGGTTTCCGGCTGTTTCCATCCGGTCAACCGTGAACATCCGGTAGGCACCGGTCCATGCACTGAGGCAGTCGTTGAAGTGCCCGCGATCCTCGCAGGTGGGGCGGTATTTCGTCCAGCGTGCCTGGAAGAAGCCTTCGTTTTGCGCACCCAGCGGGCGGTGTACGCCGTGGGTGAGCTGCTCGGTACTGACCGTCAGTCCTTCAATACTGTTTGCCCACATCAGTTTGGCTATTTTTTCCCATTTTTGATCCCCGGTAAGGCGTGCCAGCTCACAAAGCTCCGGAACAATCACCGAGCCCCAGGAGTCGATGGCATGATGCTCGGCGCTGATGGCGGTACCGCCGGTTGTGTGGTAGCCGTACTCGGTAAACTCACTTCCGTTCGGATACAGGACATCGTAGAAAAACATCCAGGAGGTGAAGTAGTAAGCCGCCTTTTGGGCGCGTGTCAGATAGAGCGGCTCTCCGGTTATGCGGTACAGGGCGAGGGAGGAAACAACGAAGGGATACGCCGTTTCCTTGTCAATGGAGGCACAGTCAAGCGCGCCTGCGGTGCAGGTAAAGCCGTCAAGGTCGCGACGGTAATAAAAGTCATGGGCGGTACGTGCACAGTCAAGATATTCTTTTTCTCCGCAGGTATCGTAGAGGTCCAGCAGAGCAGAAATCAGGAAGCCGCCGATCGAGCCAAGCTTTTGCGCCGGAGTGCCGTCCATGTAAAAGGATTTTCCAAAGCCGTATTCATTGTCGTAATGCGTACAGAAAAAGTCGCAGATGCCGCGGGCAAAGCGGAGATATTCCGGTTTTTCAATTCCGTTCTTTTGCAGGAGGCGGAACATGCGGACGGCTTCCGACGCGCCCCAGCCGAGATTGCAGCAGTCCGGTGTTGCTGTTTTTTCCGCGTTCGGATCATAATTCTGCTCGTAGAGCGTAAAGCAGAGCCCGTTCGGCCGCTGGGTCGCACAGAAGGCATCAAAAATCCCTACGGCGGTTTTCAGCTGCCCTTGATCGCCGCGCCGCAGGGCATCGACGGCAAGCATCCGTGCGTTCATCAGGTTCTGATCTGCCCATCCGATCTCAAACCGTTCGTCAAAGCGCCCAAGCTCGGTATAGTACGGATCCTTCAGCATTTCCGCCATTTCGGCAGGAGTGATCTTAACCATGTGCTGATAACGGAATAGCCTTTGGGCGAAATGTGTGATAATCAGTCTCTGCCCTTTGTAGTCATATAGCAGGGCATTGGCAAAGGAAATACCGAGGGAAAAGACCTTTTCCGGCGGCAGACAAGGGGAAAGAGAAGGGGAGAGCAGTCCGAGACAGGCGTCAATCAGATTGGCCGCGGCGTAGTTCTCCCAACGCGGGCGGCAGACAAAGATATAGGTGGTCGTTTCCAAAGTTGCTCCGGGAGCAAGCGTATGGTAGGTATCGTAGCGTTCGGTCATGATATTTTTTGAGGAGTAGGTGCGCGGCGCCTCCGTGACCGGCCGGGTGACCCGGTGCTCGTGTGTGCCGTCCGGCAGTGCAATCAGGGAGCAGCAGGAGACGAGGGATGCTGCGCTGTCCGCGGAGGCAAACAGTGCCAACCCGTGTGTGCCGTCCTCTGTCAAAGTGCAGGAAGGAATACCGGTCCGGTCGTAGGAAAAGACCCACGGCTCCCCGTTCAGGGTCAGCCCCTTCGGCGTGTTGGAGCTGCCGTGTTCGTTTCCGTTATAGAGGACGCAGGGGATAAGGTATTTTTCTGCGCGGAACAGATCGCGCACGGCAACCGTGTCCTTAAAGGACAGCGGGGCAGTATTTCTGTTTTCCATTCTGCGCCGGACGGCAAAAATTCCTTCCCCGACCGTTTCGATGCGGTCTGTAATGGCAAGACCCGCTGCGTTGTATACCCCGTTTTCTTCTTTTACCTTGGGCAGAGATCCGTCCCGCAGCTCAATCCGCGGCTTTTCCAGTCTTCCGAGTGCACCGTCTTCTCTTTCGGTTACCTGTTCAAGGGTAAAATAAATCATAGCCATTCCTTTTCGGCGAGTGAATTGCAGTTGAATGCTGCGTCCTTAGTTTATCATGCTTCCGCCGCAAAATCAACTTCCGGCGCGAAAAAGAACCGCTTCTTCTCCGAAAACATACAGAGAAGAAGCGGTAAGAAAGGAAACAGGCCTTATTGATGCGGTTGGGGGCGTTAATCAGACACTGCCAGAAGGGAAGCGTTGATTTTCTTGATATCGGCTTCTGCTGCTCTTTGAGAGGAGGCAAGAATGGATGCATAGCTGTTTGTCTTCTGACCGAGCATGCTGCTGAACTGCGTTCCGTACTTTCCGATGCGGAAAATCAAACCGGGGTCGTACATCCGGTGGCTGTAAATGATGTCCAGCATTTCAATGCTTTCCTCGTCGCGGACATAGTTGCCGACCAGCGTCCTTTCATAGTATGCAGGCGTCAGGATCTTTTTTCCGTAGTATGCGCACATTTCCATCACCGTTGCCGAGCGGGATGCGTCCTCCAGAAACGCGGGGAAGCAAAGAAACATATTCGCGGACAATCCGGCACAGACGGAGTAATCCTCCTGTGACTCGTCCAGCATCGGGTGCGGCAGAATACCGAAATCGGTCTGGCTGTCACGGTGCTTCGGAACGGCGTTCATGGTTGTGATATAGTAAAGGATCTGTCCGTTGTCGAACATCTCGGTGCGGGCTTTATCCCACACTGAGGACGGCAGCGCGGTGTTATAATTGAATACCTTGTCGGTTGCGCAGAGAGTAATGAACTTGTCGAACAGGGTAGCGGCGCGGTCGGAGTTGACCGTAAGCTCAAGCTGTCCGTCCTTCAGGGTTGCAATGCGCACTTTTGCGGAGGCAAGCATGGAATTGGTCGCTTCATTCCAGATGGAGGCGCCGTAGGCGTCGTTTTCGTCCAGAAGATCGTCACCGTTCAGATCGCCGCCGAACTTCAAAACCTCCTCGGCAAGGACGTCCAGCGTCCATGCCTTGTTTCTGACCAACTCATAGGGATCCCGCAGATCGGAATTGCTTTTTACGATTTCCTTGTTGAACAGGATGGCGTGCGTAATGATATTGTCAATGATGCCGATATCCCCGGTCGCAAGATAGAGGTTCTTCCCGAAGGAGAGCCCCTCAACGGCCTTCTGATCCCACCAGCTGTGCGACAGATCGATTTCTTTCATCTCGTTGATGTTGTAGAGCATATTTCCCACAGCAAGGTTTGCAGCATCATAGGTTCCGATCATGGCAGCATCGTAGTCAAAAGCGTTCGCGGTATAGCTTTCCTGCATAGCTTTGTAACCTACACCGGAACCGTTGCAGCTGTTATATTTGATTTTATTTAAGATTTCGAAAAGAATATCGCACTTGCTTTCGACCGAAAGCTTCCGGATATATTTGGCCTGCTCAAGGACATCGGCGTCGTTCTCGGTTCCGCCGAAGTCATTTGCCGTCGTGGAATTGTTCAGGTTTCCGCAGGCAAGAATCACGAAGGTGTAGCCGTCAAACGACGTCTCGACGACGGCGGGCAATTCTTCTGTAACGGCAGGGGTGGTTGGGATGTCGACGGAGCCGTCAGTAGTGCCATCTGTCGCCGCTGTTGTTT
The DNA here is from genome assembly GCA_034178705.1 of Eubacteriales bacterium. GTDB lineage: Bacteria > Bacillota > Clostridia > Oscillospirales > CAG-272 > RUG12395. Next base: position 11,122 of record JAXFQY010000006.1, read on the forward strand.
CGGCAGGTTCCTTTTCCCCGCAGGAAGGTAAAAGCGGAAGGATCAGAAGCAGTGCCAGAAAGAATGCAAATGCTTTTTTCATAGATCAACCTCTCCCTTTATTTTTCCTTACTTATGCTTTTATCATATCATATCCGCGGAAGGCGGAAAAGAGCAAAATCTCCGCATTCTGTATAAAATATCAAACAGATATGCGGCGGTATAATGCTTGACAACACCGAAAAAAACATGTTATCATAATAAAAAAACAAAATCCTGCTGCAAGACAGGGAGGATTGCGATGATTCTTCGTGCCAAAAGAGAGGACTATTGGTATCGCTTCCGTTGGGAAAATCTTGAAAACGAGAGCGGAATGTATTTGTATTTTTGCGGAACGACTTATCCGGATCCCAAATACTATGTGGAACGGACGGTCCCTCCCGGACTGATGCAGGGGGGAATGTATGTGCTGGAATATGTGGAGAGCGGGCGCGGAACGATTGAGATGTATGGGAAAAAAACCGAAGTCGGAGCGGGGACGCTCTTTCTTTTGAACCGGATGACGGTTCACCGGTATTACGCAGATCCTGCCGATCCCTTCAAGAAGCATTGGCTCTCCTTTACCGGACCGCTGTGCCATGCAATTACCGATATTCTCGGACTGCAGGAGAAGTTTTATGCCGTTCCGTGTGATGCGCTTCCGTATTTCCGGAGAATCATCGAGCGTGTTCGCGGGATGAATGACGCCAATCGTCTTTCGGTGCATCGGGAAATTGCGGAAATTCTGCTGCATCTTTTCTATCTGATTGCCGGAGAGGGAGCAGCGTGCGCTGCACCGTTGACCCTGGCGGAGAGGATAAAACAGTATATTGACAACAGCGAGGCACCTGAACTTTATCTTGGGGAGATTGCGGAGCGTTTTCAGATCACGAAGACCTATCTGATCCGTGTATTCCATGAGCGATACGGAATTACACCGCATCGGTATATTACCGAACGGAAAATTGAATCGGCACGCGCTTTTTTTGACAGAACGGATGCGCGGATTGCTGAGGTAGCACAGATGCTCGGCTTCGGCAGCCCTCAGTATTTTTCCCGGGTGTTCCGTGAATGCGTCGGCGTGACGCCGGGAGAGTACAGAAAAATGAGATTTTTCCGGACATAATTTGCCGCTCGGAAAGAGAGGGCTGTGCCTTGGCTGCGTAGAGGTTACAGAAGCTTTTTTAACGCCTCAAAGTCAGAATAAGGGACAAACTCTCCCCGGTTCAGCATGGCTTCAATTTCTTCGGGTGTTGCGCGCTTAGCTTCGGTGGTTTCCCCCGGCAGGAGAACCACGTCGGCGGGATCTGTGTCGGTATCAAAGCGCCAGATATCAAGAAGATAATCCGGGCCGCGCCGGGACGAGATCAGAACTCCGTTGGCCGGATTCATCCGGATGCCGGTTTCCTCTTCCACCTCGCGTAGGGCGGCATGCAGACTGTCGTCCCCGGAGAGGGCGGATCCGCCGGTGGTTTCCCAAAGGTTCGGATAACCCTTTTCCGGTGCGCGGCGGGTGAGAAGATAGGTCCCGTCGCTTCCGCGGAGCCAGACGTGGACCACAAGATGGTACAGCCCCTCCGGAATCGGCTCGCCGCGCCGGCACACAAGCCCGGTTTTTTTTCGGTCGGAGGTGTAAAGGTCCCAGGGTTCCCCGGCGCCGGAGCGCAGATTGAGCCAGTACTGTACAAAGGTGAACATCGGCGGATGAAACAGGGGATAGCTGAGTCTATCCGGAAGAAAGGGAAAAAGCCGGACCTCCTCCATTTCAAAGCAGGCCGGAGGAACGGAGATCGCGGAAAGCTCGGTAAAAAACAGCACGCCGCAGTCGTCTATCCGGTAGTCGGAGACGGGTATCAGTTCGGACCCGACCGACCCCGTTTCCTCATACAGCTCGCGCCGCGCCGCGTCAAAAGGGGTTTCTCCCGCTTCAATATGCCCTCCGGGCAGCTCCCAGGTGTCTTGACCGCGCTTGCGGCAAAGCAGCCATGCTCCGCGGCAGCGCGCCGCAATCACCACATACCTCGGAGGCTCATGTTCCGCTCCGGGTTTCAGAAATACAACGGCACTCATGCAGATTTCCTCCTTTTTGTTTTGTTCATCATTTTTCTCCACAGAGAAGCGCAATACAGTCGATTGTTCGGGAATACTCGGAATCGGACGGAGAAGAGCAAAAAAGCGCGGCGCCCTTTCGGCAGAAAGAGCGCCGCAATGCATATGTAGAATTATTTCAGAAAGCCGAGACCGGAGATAATCGCGGGATCCTTGGCCTTGCCGTTGCAGATCTGGAAGAAAGCAATAATGCGGAGTACGGTGCAGATGATCATGCAGACACCGGCAGCGATCGGAACGAGAATCGTCCAGAAGAGGAAAACGGTGCAAATAGAGAGAATGGCTTCGACAACCGTGAACTTCAGCGCGGTACGGATATGAAAGCGCAGATAAGGAGAATTGTTGGACATCAGCAGGGCAATGATCAAACCGAAAACACCGAGCAGATAAGGAAGCATTGCCACAACCTTGTTGTCGGAAATGTCCTTCGGGTCGAATTCCGCAGTGTGATCCCTCGGATCAACAGCAGGAGCCGCCTCGGGAGCAAAGGGCTTGCCGCAGCTCGGACAGTGAACGGCGTTGTCATCGCAGGGGGTACCGCATCCGGAACAGTATTTCATAGAGAATCGTCCTTTCTTTAATGATAAATCTGTTTTCATTATATCAATCGTCCTTCAAAAATACAAGTATTATTTTGTTTTTTTTTCTTTTCTTTCTGTATTTTTTTCTTGATTTTCTGAGAAAACAAAAGAGAAAAGTCGTTTCGCTTTTTTCAAGGGTTGACAATTCCGGAAAAAGATGCTATAATGCGATTGCTTTGAGGGAGTAGCTGGCTCAGTTTGAGCGGCAAGTCAACAGACTGACGGTATTGCCGTCTGGCTTGTCTTAAATAACGAGACTCAAGTATGGCGGCGCTGTACTTGGGCATTTTTGTTCAGGTGCGGTTATACCTGATTTTTTCTTGTCCGGAGGAACACAAAATGAGCTTGCTTGAACTTTTTCTGATTGCCGTCGGACTTTCCATGGATGCGTTTGCCGTTGCTGTTTGTAAAGGGCTGGCGACACAGAAACTGGCACGTAAACACTATTTGCTGATCGGCTTGTGGTTTGGCGGGTTTCAGGCACTGATGCCAACGATCGGCTACTTTCTCGGCTCAACCTTTGAAAAGTACATCGATTCCGTGGATCACTGGGTTGCCTTTGCTCTGCTTCTGCTAATCGGCGGCAATATGCTGCGCGAAGGGCTTTCCAAGGAAGAGGGGGAAGAAGGGGATTCTTCCTTTGCTTTCCGGACCATGCTTGTTCTTGCGATTGCGACAAGCATTGATGCGTTGGCGGTTGGAATCACTTTTGCCCTTCTGCCTGATGTAAACATTGCTGCAGCGGTTGCTTTTATCGGGGCGGTAACCTTCCTTCTGTCTGCGCTTGGACTGAAAATCGGCAATGTATTCGGTGCAAAATACAAAAGTCGGGCAGAAATTGCGGGCGGTATTATTCTGATTCTGATCGGGACGAAAATCCTTCTGGAGCATCTTGGCGTAATCTCCTTCTGACAAAGGGATGACTGCGCCTTCCTGCCGTTTTTCGCTGTGGCGGGAACCGATTGGCTTTCTGCAAAAAAGCACTTGCCGTAGCAAGTGCTTTTTTGCAGACCAAAAGAAAAATACGGTTCAGAATCTGCGTGATCAGAGAACAAGATCGCAGCACTCAAAATCATGGTCGATATAATGTGCGATCAGTCTCGCCTTGAATTTGCGACAGTTGCAGAGAGAAGCGGCAGATCCCGAAACATCAAGATCCTCCGGAAGGACGAATTTAAGGCAGCGAACAGTTATATCACGGCATTTTTCCCCCGTGTGGGCGGGAACGGTCACGGTTTTCATGCCGCGTTTGTGTTCATGACCGTAAGAATCAATCTCATTCAGCAGAACGGCCAGCGCAACCCGTTTCCGGGGGCAGACTTTCCGCAGGGTCACGTCAAGCTGCAGAATCCGTCCGAGAGATTCCATGTTCAGCTCTCCTGCATCAAACTCGATTGTGTCGGAGCAACCGTCAAGCGTGATATCGATGGGCTCGGGACAGCTTTCCGGAAGAATAACGGACCCGCATTCGATCCGGATTTCCGGAGAAGGGAAGGAGACTGTATTTCCTTCGGTATCATGATACATGATTTTTTCGTTAACCTTTACGGTTCCGGTGCAGGGACCGATGTGCTCCACTTCAAAGCTGAGTTCGGCGCCTTCGCTTTTTGTTTCCCCGAGTTTATCAATTTTCCACTCAACCGTGTTGGGATTCAGCATACTTGCCGTTCCCTTAGTGGGCGAGAAGATTGAGGTGATCCGGAAGCAATCTTTCACCTGATCGGTGATCACGATATTTGTTGCACCCGGTTTCGCAATATTCCGGGCAAGGTCTTCAAACAGCTTTTCCAATTCCTCATCATCCGGGGTGATTGCCACATATGCGGAGTCGGGATCGGATGCCCATCTTTTCAGTGCCGGTTCATCAATGCCGCCGTTTCCGGAAAGTCCGATGCAGTATACGGCGATGCCCTGCAATTTTGCGAGTTCTGCGATCGGATCAGGATCGCCGCCCGCGGTCGTGACGCCGTCGGTAAACAGGACCATAACCCTTTCATTTGAAGAAGTGTCATCAAATAACTCCAGCGCTTTTGTGAAAGCGTCGGCATGATTGGTTCGTCCTCCTGACGAAAGCGCGTTTACAGCGCCGTTCAGTTCCGCAACGGAGGTAATCAATTGCGTATCCTGTACGGCGGTTCCGGAAAAGCTGACAATGCCGATTCGGCTTCCCATTCCGATATGCCCGTCGCTGCTGCTGTCGGTTGCTTCGTCTATGATTTCGATAAATTTCTTCGCTCCGTTCTTCAGGTTGGCGAGGGGACTGCCCGCCATACTGCCGGAGCGATTCAGAATCAGAACAATATCGGTTGGATTCGATCGGATATCCGGCTCTGCTGTCAGGGATAATGTGATTTGGAAGGAACCGCCACAGTCAATCTGCGTGATATTCAGGTCTTTTTTTGAGTTTGTTACACCCATTTTCGCCTATTCTTTCCGAGCCCCATTTTGGTTAACGGGGCTCTTTACAAGATATGCGAAGAAGAAAAGGAGAGTGCCGCCGCAGCAAAACTTGACGCTGAGCAAATGCTTTTTGGACAGTCACACGGTTTTGCGAAAAACAGGGAAAATCGTCCAACGCTGTGAGCTGCAAACATTTCCTGCCGTTCCTGTGCTCTTGCAGTTTCTGTGTCGATCCGCAGTCCTTTTTATGGACGGAATCCTGCAGAAGCAAGGATGGGAGCATCTTTTTTACAAAAAGAAAAAAGCCGCTTACGCGACTTTTTTG
>JAXFQY010000044.1:0-9345 GCA_034178705.1 Eubacteriales bacterium
GAAAACGGACATTACCATTACAGAGAATGGTGTTAAAAAAAGAAAACAAAAAAAACGACAATCTTCCAAAAGAAAATTGTCGTTTTATGGTGCGAGTGTTCATAGTTGAACAGAAAAAGAGTGTCCGTAAATCCGTTACGAACACTCGATGTGGTCGGAGTGACAAGATTTGAACTTGCGACCTCTTGGTCCCGAACCAAGCGCTCTACCAATCTGAGCCACACCCCGGATGCTATGCTTCGCGCATTGCAACCGGTATTATAGCAAAGTCTTACTGGGTTGTCAAGGTTTTTTTCAAAGATTTTGCGTTTTCCTCCGCTGCTCTTCACCGCCGGCGGTATGCGGAAACCGATTGAGAAAGGCAAAAAACAATGGGAAACGAACAGCGCACTAAGAACAGAACAAACGTCGGAAAAATCCGGTCGTTCTTTGCGTCTGCCCGTTTTGCAAGGCTGCTTCCGTGTATCATCGTTCTGCTGATTCTGCTTTGCACTGTTTTTGCCCTCTTCAGACGCAATTCCTATACGGACGCATGCGAAGGGCAGCTCGAAATTGCCTTTCTGGATGTCGGACAGGGCGATGCGACGCTGATGATTCTGCCGGATGGTGGCGTTGTTCTGATCGACTGCGCCGAGCAGGAGAACGCGGATGCGGTTTGTCGCGCGCTGCTACGGAGAGGTCTGCTACAGATCGACCATCTGGTTCTGACCCATCCGCATGCTGACCATGTCGGAGGAGGAGCGCAGCTTGCCGAACGCTTTGAGGTGAAGAACATCTGGATGACCGAAACGGACAGCGTAACCTATGAGCTTTCCGCGCTGCTTTATGCGGCGGAGCGTCGGGGCACCGTGCTTCACACAATTGCCGCAGGCGATCTGCTTCCGACCGGAACGGTCCGCACCGAAGTGCTTTCCCCGCCGGCCGGAGTGAATGCCGGCGAAAACAATGACAGTGTGATTCTGCTGATTACCTATAACAAGGTTCGGTTTCTGCTGATGGGGGATGCCGAAGCGGAAGCGGAAGCAGGCATTAACTGCGGCAGGGTGGATCTTCTCAGAGTGGGGCATCACGGCTCTGACACTTCTACCACTGCGGCATTCCTCCGGAGAAACACTCCGGGGTATGCTGTCGTGTCCTGCGGAACGGCAAATGACTACGGACATCCGCATTATGAAGTACTCCGCCGTCTTGAGAACGTGAATGCTGTTGTGCTCCGCACAGATACGAACGGAGAGATTCTCGCAAGAACCGACGGAACCGAGCTGCATGTCAAGACCGAAAAATAACCCCGCCCCAGAAAAGGAACGGTTTCCCGGGGTCCGCAAGGTCGAATAGCATGATTTTGCGGTTGACAAACGCGCTACCCGGCGATATAATAATAAAGAATGATCAATTTTTTTGGTCAAATTTAGAACACTTCTGAAGCGGGCGGCAATGGTTCCCGTACAAACAGAAGGAAAGCAGGCGAAGGGAGTTGAGGATCCTGCATGGACGGTGACAGTTTGCCGTTATTTTTGGTTTATGTATTTTTTCTGCTCGGCGGTTCGTACTTTGCCGCGGCGGAAAGCGCTTTCTCGGCGATGAACAAGATCCGTATAAAAAATCTTGCCGAGGACGGCAATCCGGGAGCAAAAAAAGCAATGTACATATCGGCGCATTTTGATAATGCGCTGACTGCGCTGCTGATCGGCACCAATGTGATGCATATCGGCTGTGCGTCATTGTCTACCCTGATCGGCATCAAGCTCTGGAAGGATATCTACGGAGAAGGAACGGCGACAACCTGCGCAACCATCCTTACCACTGTATTGGTCTATTTTATCAGCGAGCTGCTTCCGAAATGCATTGCGAAGGCAAATGCAGAACGTACCGCTTGTGCTCTTGCGGGTTCGCTGCGGGTGATCATGACTGTTCTGACCCCGCTTGTGCTGTTTTTTTCCTCGATTTCCAAGCTTCTTGTTCGGCTTTTTCCCGCAAGTGAGGAGCCGACCTATACCGAAGATGAGCTTGTCAAGATTATTGAAACCGGAGAAGAGGAAGGCGTCCTGGATGAAGAGCGCAGCGACCTTCTTCAATCGGCAATTGAGTTCTCCGACACGGCTGTAAGTGAGGTTATGACCGTCCGGGAAGACATGGAGTCCGTAGACATCCGGCTTCCGATCGACGAAGTGCTGAAACTTGTCCGAAAAACACGGCACAGCCGTCTGCCGCTCTATGACGGGACCATAGACAATATCGTCGGGGTTCTGCCGATCCGTACCTTCCTGCGCAGATATATAAAAAAAGAGCATATCGACCTGCGGCAGATTATGTACCGCCCGCTCCCGGTATCTCCCGACACACCGATCAAGGGGCTTTTTGACCAGATGCGCAGCTCCAAAATCTACATGGCAGTTGTCCGCGACAACGACGGGAAAACGCTCGGCATCGCAACAATCGAGGACTTTGTCGAAGAACTGGTCGGAGAGATCTGGGACGAGGACGATGTCGTTGACGAGTCGTTTATCAAGCTTGGAGGATACAATTACGATGTCAGTGCCAAGCTTGATGTTTGCGAAACCTTTGCCCGGATCGGGATGCCGTGCGATGATCCCAAGATCAAAGGCAAAACCTTTGCCACCTGGATGATCGAAAATCTCGGTCACCTTCCGGAGGAGGAAGAAAGCTTCCTCTATAACGGCATTACGGTTGAGGCGTCCGAAATCGAGGACGGCAAGGTCTGCCGTGTGATTCTCAGCGTAAACAGCGACGCGGATGCTACAGTGCCCGCTCGGCAGGACAGCGTCTCCGCCCAGGAGACAAAGGAGGTGGGCAAATGAGCAGCGCAGTGAAATACATTATCATACTGTTCACCGTTTTCATGTCTGCGTTTTTCTCCGGCTCCGAGCTGTCGATGACAACGCTGAACAAACTCCGTCTCGGCAAGCAGGCAGATGACGGAGATAAACGTGCCCGCATGGCGCTGAAAATCAGCTCCAACTATGACCGGATGCTTTCCGGCGTACTGATCGGCAACAACCTGGTCAATATTCTTTGCTCCTCTGTTGCGACTTTGATTTTCCTGACCTTTATCAAGGATTCCGGCGTTGCAGCAACGGTTTCCACCGTTGTCATGACTACCGTCATCCTGATTTTCGGCGAGATCGTTCCGAAGCTTGTAGCCAAAAACAGCCCGGATCGCTTCGCCAAGGCGGTGGCTTATCCGCTCCAATTTATCATTTTCCTTCTTTCCCCGCTTGTCTATCTTTCTCTTGCCATTATCCGTCTTCTCGGACGCAACAAAAAGAAGAATAAAGAGGAGGAACCGAGCGTCACCGAGGATGACCTTGTCGGGATTATCGAAACCGTCGAGGAGGAAGGCGTCATCGATGAAAAAAGCAGCGATATGCTTCAATCCGCAATCGAGTTCAAGGAAACCACGCTTGCGGAAATTCTGACCCCGCGAACTGCAATGCTCACCATAGACGTAGACGACGATCCCGCGGAAATCCTTGATATTGCAATGAAATCAACCTATTCCCGTATTCCCGTCTATGAGGACAGTATTGACAATATCATCGGCGTTCTTTATCTGAATCATTATTTCAAAAAGATTTCCGAGGTCGGAACTGATGCCGTCGATCTTCGTTCCATGCTTGTTGAAGCACCGCGCTTCCATAAGGCAATGCATCTACCCGCCGCGCTTCGGCAAATGCGCGACCGTCAGCTTCATCTTGCAATTGTAATCGATGAGTACGGCGGTACTCTCGGGCTTGTCACTCTTGAAGATATCCTGGAGGAAATTGTGGGGGATATCTGGGATGAGAGCGACGAAATCAAGACCGAAATGGTCAAAACAGCGGAGAACACCTACGATGTGTCGGGCGATATGAATGTCTACGACTTTTTCGAGGAGCTCGGCGTCAGCGACCGCGACTTTGAGTCGGATTACACAACAGTCGGCGGTTGGGCCATTGAGATGCTCGAAGGAGAGCCGCATGAAGGCGACAGCTTCGAATACAAAAATCTCTATGTTCTTATCTCCGAAATGGAGGAAATGCGCGTAGTCAAGCTGACAGTAATCGTGCGCCCCGAACCGGAGGAAGAGGAAAACGAATAAGCATGACACCCTTTATCCTATCTCAGATTTTCGGCGGAGTTGCCGCGTGTGTGATCATTCTGTCCTTTCAATTCAAGAATGTACGCGGACTCCTTCTGATGCAGATTCTGTCCTCTGTGCTTTTCGGGGCACAGTTTCTTCTCCTCGGAGCGTATTCGGGACTCTACTGCAATCTTCTCGGTCTGCTCCTGCGGATTGTTGTCTATTTCCGCAGCAAACACGGCAGTCTTCCCGGGGAGAACAAGGAAGCAAATGCTCTATGCTCCCCCTATGCATGGTTGTTTGCCCTGTTGTTTTTTGCTATCGGCATTCTGACATATGATGGCCCTTCTTCCCTTCTGCCCTGCGCCTCCATGGCGATCTTCACGTTTGCCCTCTGGGACGCCGATGCACGGAAGCTGCGGCTTCTGAACTTCTTTCTGTGCTGTCCCATGTGGCTTGCGTACAACATTTGTACCGGTGCTATCGCGGGCATTGTCACCGAAAGCTTCAACATTCTCAGCATCGCTGTCTCTTGGTTTCGCTTTTTCCGTACAGGACAGACAGTAAAAGGAGTCAGCGGGACAGGCACCAAAAAGTAACCCCATGCCGCGCACAGCGCAGCTGTGTGCGGCGTATCATTTATTAAAGAATTCAAAGGAGTACCGAAAATGGATATCAGACAGGAATCTCTGAAAAAACATTACGAGTGGAAGGGCAAAATTGAAGTTGTGACCCGCTGCCCCGCCGAGACCCGAGAGGATCTTTCTCTTTGCTACACGCCGGGAGTCGCTGAGCCGTGTATGGTCATTCATAAGGATATCAACAAATCCTATGAGCTGACCCGCCGCAGCAATCTTGTTGCCGTTGTAACCGACGGAACCGCCGTACTTGGGCTGGGGGATATCGGTCCCGAAGCGGGTATGCCTGTCATGGAAGGAAAATGTGCACTGTTCAAGGCATTTGCAGACGTAGATGCCTTCCCGATCTGCATCCGCTCCAAGGATGTAGACGAGATCGTCCGCACCGTCCAGCTGATTTCCGGCAGCTTCGGCGGAATCAATCTGGAGGATATCAGCGCGCCGCGCTGCTTTGAGATTGAACGCAGACTGAAGGAGGTCTGCGATATTCCGGTATTCCATGACGATCAGCACGGAACCGCAATTGTTGTTGCCGCTGCCCTAATCAATGCCGTCAAGGTTGTCGGAAAGAAGATCGGCGATGTCAGGATTGCCATGAGCGGGGCCGGCTCTGCCGGAATCGCGATTGCAAAGCACCTGCTGAACATCGGATTCCGGGACATCATTATGTGTGACCGCTTCGGCATTCTCTGCGAGGGAGTAGAAGAAATGAACCCCGCACAAACAGAAATGGCAAAGGTAACAAACCGTTCCCACATGCGCGGCACGCTTGCTGACGCGATGAAAGGCGCAGATATTTTCGTCGGTGTTTCCGCTCCCGGCATTGTTTCCGAAGAAATGGTCCGTAGCATGGCAAAGGATTCCATCGTCTTTCCGATGGCAAATCCGACTCCGGAAATTATGCCGGATCTTGCCAAGCACGCCGGTGCGCGCGTCGTCGGTACGGGCAGAAGCGACTTCCCGAACCAAATCAACAATGTTCTCGCGTTCCCGGGGATTTTCCGCGGTGCGCTGGATTGTCGTGCCACCTGCATCAATGAGGAAATGAAGGTTGCTACCTCATTTGCCCTTGCCTCTCTGATTCCCGAGGAGGAGCTGAACGAGGAAAACATTATTGTTTCCGCCCTCGACCGCCGCGTAGCAAAAGTTGTTGCCGCCGCCGTTGTTGACGAAGCACGCAAAACCGGCGTCGCCCGCATCTAACCCCCCGTTTCTCTTGAAAAGAGAAGTTTGGCAAGAAAGCTTTTTGCAAGATGCTTGCAAGGACACAGGAACAACTAAAAAAAGACACCGGTCGGAAAGCGCGGTGTTCATAAGACCGTTAACAGCCACAGTAGTTTGCGCTGCTGTGGCTGTTCTTGTATTTTATCCTGTTATGTGATAATATGGAACCGAACAGACCTACATATCGGAATTTGTGGAGGACAAAATAAATGGAAATATTTAAAAGCAATAAAGAGAAGAAGGTAACGTATCTTGTTTTTGGAATATATCTGATATTTTTGTGTTGGCTTGTTCTTTTTAAATGTGCAATATCTATTGAAGATATTCCACATTTTCGAGGAGTGAATCTAATACCATTTTATTATAATAATGAGAATTCTGTTCATCTAAAAGAAGTTGTATATAACATAGTTGTGTTTATCCCAGCGGGATTCTATTTCACAGCATTATTTGGGAAGGACAAAAAATTGACAGGAGTTTTCATAACGGCAATACTGAGTTTGTTGTTTGAAATCACGCAGTGGATATTCTCAATTGGAGCAAGTGATATAACGGATTTGATTACGAACACACTGGGGGGAATCTGCGGACTTTTCCTGTTTATATTAATGGGAAAGATTTCATACTCTCGAAGAATGGGCATTGCCAATCTTATTGGAATAGTAATTGAACTGTTAGGAGGGGGAATTTTAGTCTTGTTGCTTATTGCAAACTAATTTCATTTATCCGGTTGTGAGATTCCGATTTTTCGAACAGATACAAGGCGCACCTCTATACGGGGGAACCCCGTATGCGCGCACTGAAAAGCGAAAAGCCCCGGCTCCCTTCAAACTGTCCGGGGCGCTTTCCGACGCCGCGTTCCGAACAAGGGGCTGTATCCCTTGCGCCGCTTTGCGGCTATCCTCTTTAGGCAAAAGGCGTGACCACGAAAGTCACGCCCTTTGCCTATTTTACTTTCTTACAACAATGCCCGAACGAGCGGTGTCTTCTTTTTCTGCAAAAACACCGACCATGGAGCATTGCTTTCTCTTTCCTCTCCCGCAAAATCCGATGGAAAAGCCGGCAGATCGGAAGAAGGAAATTTCCGCAGCATCATGGCTCGGATGTCGTTGTCATATCGTCGAGGGCATATGCTTCATAATATATATCACAGCGATATGTATATATTGCTGTTCCCTGTGCGATATAGCCGTCGGGCAAGTTATCCGAGTCACCGATGAAGATAAAATCATCGCTGTATTCAATCCCCGTCAAGACAGTCTCAGATTGGATACACCGCATCGTATCGGCATTTCCGCCCTTACTGACAACCCACGCTCTGGCATCAGCAAGCGCTTTTTCATCGGTCGAATCCGGCGTATAGGTTTCTCCTGTTGGCAGATAGGTGACATGAATCACAACTGTAGTGATGCTGTTTTGGTCATTCACGGAGGAAGAAGCCGCACAAGTTGTAAGAGAAGTGTCGGCGTTCAGGAAATCCTTCCCCAGCGGATCGTAATTGAATGAGGAGAAGATGAGCGAAGCCCCAGCAATGACAGAGGCAATCGGAATGAGCATTCTTCTTTTTATCATCCAGTGTTTATCCTTTTTCCCCTCTTCCTTCGCGGGGGCTATATCGGCATACTCATCGTACAGGATGTCAATTTCCGCAGACTTCGGGAATTCTTTTTCCATGTCGGTCGCTTTTTCGTTGACCGTGTGCGATTCCTCTGCCGTTGCTTGTTCGTCGTCAGGCATATGAAATTCTTCATCAAGCGGATCCTTTTTCACGGCAGCGCCACCTCCCCTTCCCCGGCATTTTCATTCTTTTAATTGGTATGGACATCCACTTGCGGGAACGGGCACTCCACTCCCAGCGTTCGGAATCCGAGAAGAAGATCATGGTTCAGTATACGGGTACAGGAATAAATATCCTTTTCATTGACTTCTACAGCAAAACGCAGTACCACGGCACTGTCCGCCAGCTTCTGAATTCCCAGATACTGGGGAGTCTTTTTCATCACATCCGCACGCTTTTCGTAGATTGAGTGCAGCAGCCCCGGAATTGCCTCTTCCAGTTTTTCAATATCTGTTTCGTATGGAACACCAATATCGCTGACACTGCGGGAGGGTTTGTCGGAGCGATTCAAAATATTCCTCATTGCCGAATTGTTTACGATTTTTACATTATCTCCGGCATCGGTAATGCTGGTAGTGCGTATCCCGATATTCGTTACCGTTCCGCGAAAACCATCCACTTCCACAATATCGCCGACATTGTACTGATTTTCAAAAATCATAAATGCACCGGTCACCACATCGGCAATCAGGCTTTCGGCACTGAATCCTACAATCAACGTCACAATCCCCACGCTTGCCACAATGGTAGAAACGTTTACACCGATAATTGACAATCCCCAGCACAGGATAACGATCCCCGCGACATATTTCAGCAGGCTTGAAATAATAGACAGCAGCGAGCGCCCCCGGTGACTCTTCGGCTTCAGAAGCTCCAGCAGGATCACAGCCAAAGTCTCTGCAGCCATTACGGCAGCCACCATAATCGCAAGCTTCAGCAGAACGGAAAAATCAATTACTTCTTTCAGATCCCTGAAACGGAATCCCTTCGTCAAAAGTCCAATCGGAACCGCAAGTGCTAAAATGGCAAAGCATACAATCAACCAGGTAATCCTTGATTTTTTGTTATTTTTCATTTTCGTTTCTCCCTTTTGTAAATTACCTTATCCTGTAATATCAGTGGATTCTAAGCCGTGGATTCCAAGCATAATAAAAGTAACCCTGTTCCTGCTTACTGTATGGCGGTGACGGCAGGACCTCCAGAACGGATGGCAGAAATGGCATCGACACACGGCTCGGTTGCCGAGAGAATCCTATTGTACATTTTCCTCTCGCCTTTGTTAGAGTTTGGAAAAGAGGAAAGGGCGGAGTCCTGCTGATATGCCCCAGTCATACGTCAGACGATGCGTTCTGAGGAGCGGGTGCCTTAGGGATCCTTGTGAATGGGAGCAGCAGGTACACCCGACAAAGAAAAAGGATAATACCGCAGCAAGGAATATGGCAAACGAGCATCGAAGTTGTGACATTTTGTCTCTCTTTGATTGCAAAAGCGGATCAGATACCCGATATTCCCATAAGCAAATCAATTTCTTCCAATTTTATTCTAACAAGATTTCGGGAAAGTGTCAACACCAAAAATACCGTAAAACGATCGGCTTTTTCCCGCATTGGCAGATACGGTGTTTCGGGAATTCTTTATCCGATGCACAGGACATCCTTTTGCAGCAGCGACGGAATTGGAGCGTGCCGAGTCCGACGGTTGGATCGGGAAAACTGCCGGAAGCTCACGATCAGAGCTGACAGGCGTTTTATTTTTGAAATTTTTTCTTGAAAAAAATTCATTTT
>JAXFQY010000052.1:0-14353 GCA_034178705.1 Eubacteriales bacterium
CCCGGCAAGTCATTGAAATAAGTATGGCTGTTCCCAATAAAAAGAATACGCATATGCTTCTCCTCCTTTTTTCAATATACCACAGCATGACTGAAAAGTCAATATGTTGCGGCAAGCATATGCTGTTACGGGATTGTCGAATTATGAACATCGATTTTTTCCCGAAATTTCCGCATTCCTATTAAAAACCGCCCGGGACTGGGAAAAATAAGGCTACCAAGAACGAAAGGACAAAGCCATGAACACAGTAAAAAGAGGAGAGATATATTACGCCGATCTCAGTCCCGTTGTCGGAAGCGAACAGGGCGGGCTGAGGCCGGTTCTGATTGTTCAGAATGATATCGGAAATCGTTACAGCCCGACAGTAATTGCTGCCGCTATCACAAGCCGGATGACAAAAACCCGATTGCCAACACATATCGACATCATCGCAAGCGAAGCGGGGCTGTCGAAAGACTCGGTTGTACTTCTGGAACAGATCCGGACAATTGACAAGCAGCGCTTGAGGGAACGGATCGGAAAGCTCCCTGTAGGAATGATGGCGGCAGTTGACAACGCACTCTCCGTCAGTTTCGGACTCGCCACGGAAGGCACGGCGGGATACGGTACGACAGGGCGACAGCGCGGACACGCCGCCGCGGTTGCATCGGTAGCATCATCGGATTCCTCCGCGGTGTCCGCATCCACAGATCCTTCGCACTCACGCGGGAAAAGCGGGGAGAAACTATCCATGCTCCCAAATACTCCGAAAACAAACGGATAAATTCCAAGTATTTTTCTGTCGTTTTTTTGGGTTTCTTTGCTCTTATACTTGATTTTGCCGGGAATCGGTGATAAAATATGTAACTGGAAACAAAAAACTATTAAAGGAGAATCTTGACATGGCACTTGTATCGACCAAGGAGATGTTCGAGAAGGCGTACAAAGGTGGTTACGCCATCGGCGCCTTCAACATAAACAACATGGAGATCATCCAGGCAATCACCGAAGCGGCAGCAGAGCTTCACTCCCCCGTTATTCTTCAGGCAAGCGCCGGCGCGCGTAAGTATGCCAAGCACGCATATCTGATGGCACTGGCCAAGGCAGCCGTTGAAGACACCGGGGTCGATCTTGCCCTTCATCTTGACCATGGAGACGGCTTTGAAATCTGCAAATCCTGCATAGACGGCGGTTTTACTTCCGTAATGATCGACGGCTCCAAGTACAGCTTCGAAGAGAATATTGCGGTCACCCGCAAGGTTGTCGAATATGCCCATGCGCACGGTGTCGTGGTAGAGGGTGAGCTTGGAAAGCTTGCGGGCGTTGAAGACGATGTCAATGTCAGCGCAGAGGATTCCTCCTATACCCGTCCGGAAGAGGTAGAAGAATTTGTCACACGCACCGGTGTGGATTCCCTTGCCATCGCTATCGGGACCAGTCACGGCGCATACAAGTTCACTCCCGAGCAGTGCACCCGCAACGCGGACGGAATCCTGATCCCGCCTCCGCTCCGTTTTGACATTCTGGAAGAGGTCGCAAAGCGTCTCCCCAATTTCCCGATCGTTCTTCACGGAGCATCCTCCGTTCCCCAGGAGTATGTGAAAGAGATCAATTCTCTCGGCGGGAAAATGCCCGATGCAATCGGCATACCGGAAGAGGAGCTGCGCAAAGCTGCGTCGATGGCTGTCTGCAAAATCAACATCGACTCCGATATCCGTCTTGCAATGACCGCCGGCATCCGCCGTGTGTTTACCGAAACCCCTGAGGTTTTCGATCCGAGAGGATACCTCTCTGTTGCCCGTCAAGAGGTCAAGAAAATGGTCAAGCACAAAATCGAGCAGGTTCTCGGTTCTGCAAATAAGGCTTAAAAAGAACCAACGGCGGGCGCCCTTTCGCCCGCCGTCTTTTGTTCGGAGATCAAAAATGAAATTTACAAGAGCAATCACCGTCAATTCCCATGACCTGTACCCGAACGGCACGCTGCGTCCGTCGGCGCTTCTCCGTGAAATGCTGGAAACCTCTAATCTCTCTGCCGAAATTGAGCATCCGTCCATGGATGAACTGCTGGCGAAGGGTTATTATTTCGTTGTCAGCAGAACCTCCCTCAGCATTTACGCGGACGTCCGGAAATTTGAGCCGCTTACCGTAGAAACCTGGGCCGCACAGATCGGAGGGGCATTCAGCTACGGTCGGTGCTTCAGACTGCTGCGCGGAAAAACACCGGTTGCGGAAGCGGCTTCCATTCTTGCCCTGCTGGATTTGAAACGGGGCAGACCGGTGCGCGCCGGTGAAGTGGAGTTTCATTACAGTGCAGACAAGCCGCTTGAGTTGGATATGCCGACTCACCTGATCCTGCCCCCAAAGGATTGCTTCACCCTTGCAGGAGAACATATTGTACCCCTGTCCGAAACAGATTCCAACCATCATATGAATAACACCCGTTACGCCGATATGCTCTGTGACTTTCTTCCTGAACCGGAAACGCTCCGCGTTGTACGGATGTCGCTCTCCTACCTTTGTGAGGCGAAACGAGGCGAAACGCTGAAGGTATATCGTGCAAAAGGAGATGACGGGACCTTCTTTATGCGCACTGTCCGCACGGACGGAAAAACAAACGTCGAAGCCGAAATTATCACAGACAGAACCGAGGAAAACTGAAATGTCTGAGCCGTTCAAGTACGAAACGCACTGCCATACCTCCGAAGCAAGCCGATGCGGAAGAATGTCCGGGGCCGCCGTAGCCGAGTTTTATGCTTCGCTCGGTTACACGGGGATTTTCACGACCGACCACTTTTTCAACGGAAGCAGCAATGTACCGAAGGACCTTCCGTGGGAAGAAAAGGTTGCTATTTTCCTAAGCGGCTATTCTGCCGCCAAACGCCGCGGAGAAGAACTGGGGCTGGATGTATTCTTTGGAATTGAGTACAATTACGGACAAACAGAGTTTCTGATATACGGTGCCGATGAGGCATTTCTTCTCGCTCATCCGGACTGTGACCGGATGGAAATGCGCGATTTTCTCACCTTGTGCCATGAAAACGCGTTGTTCTGTGTACAGGCCCACCCTTTCCGGCAGCGGGGCTACATCAAATGCCTCCGTCTTTACCCGGATATCACCGACGCTGTTGAGTGTGTCAATGCGGCGCATCCCCTTGCTCCGGACGGAAGTGTGCCGTTCGATGAACGCGCCCGTTGGTATGCGTCCTCCTATTCTCTCCCTGTCACCGGCGGCTCCGATTGCCATATCCCCAACATGGCAATGATGGGCGGAATTTATACAGAGGAAAGAATCCACGGCTGGCAAGACTATGCGCGGCTGGTGACCGACCGGCGTGTTACACCCTTCCGTATCCCCCACATATCCGGAGGCAAGCCGGAATAAGGGAACAAGTTTCAACCGGGCGCGATTGCGAATCCGATTACTCCGATACCCTTCTGTGTTGGACCCCAAAGGTCCGGATTGCAAAAGAATATTTTAGGAAGGCGGAACCCGAGGCCAATACCCCGGATTCCGCCTCTTCTCTGTCTGTGACTGTCCAAGAAACTCGTTATTATTCTGTTTGGACCGGCGAAAGCAGCTCCCCGACTGTCACAAATTCATAACCGAGTTCGCGCAGCTCCGGTATAAGCCTTTCCAACGCTTCTGCGGTATGGCTTCGCGCATAAATTCCGTCATGCATCAGAATAACCGATCCTCCCTTTACGGTCGACAAAACGGTTTCTTCAATCTGTGCCGCGCTTCTTCCGCGCCAGTCGAAGGTGTCCACGCTCCACAGCACAATTCCGTATCCGGTCCGTGCAGCTACATTGGACAGCATTTCGGTACACACACCTTCCGGTGGCCGAAACAGGGAAGGCATATATCCGGTTGCCCGGTAAATCTGTTTTTCTGCCTTGGTAATTTCTGCAATGGTTTGCTTTTCCGTAAGCCCGCGAAGTGTTTTATGGCTCGAGGTATGATTGCCGATCTCATGCCCCGCCTCTGCAACCCTGCGTGCCGTTTCCGGACAACACTCTGCCTGTGAGCCAACCATAAAAAAGGTTGCCCGTACGCCATAGCGAGCAAGGACATCAAGAATGGCGTCGGTTTTCCCAGTAAGCGGTCCGTCATCAAAGGTCAAAGCGATCCGCTTGCCGCCACGTGCCGCGTAAAATACAAGCGCATCCTCATGCGGGTCATAAAGCGCGGATACCGGAACAGAGCAAATAAGCAACAGCAGAAGAATACCGAGCGCCGCCCCGAACCTACGGAAGGCTTTTAACCGTGCGGAAATCATAACCCATACCCCGCCATTCATCGATTAGTTCTCCCAGAATTTCCGCGTTTGTCGCGGAAGTCGGATGGAGCAGGATCACAGCGCCATTGTGCGTATTTTCCAAAATCAGTTTCTTTGCTTTTTGCGGGTCCGGTTGGGCATTGTTATCCCAATCGGCATAAGCAAAACTCCAGAATACCGTTTTATACCCCAGTTCAGTCGCAAATCGGAGATTCTCCTCCGTGAACTTTCCTTCCGGCGGACGGTAAAACTTATCCATGTCATATCCTGTTTTCAGTTTACACAATTCCTCAAGGCCGGAAAGTTCCCGGGTAAATTCCACTTTGTCACAGCATTTCGACATATCCCGATGGTGCTGCGTATGGTTGCAAACTGCGTGCCCCTCCGCAAATAACCGGCAGACAAGCTCCGTATTCTTCTCGATCGGTGCGGAAAGGAGAAAGAAGGAAGCCTTCACACCCTTGTCGCGAAGAGTGTTGACGATTCGTTCGGTATTACCGTTTTCATATCCGAAATCAAAGGTCAGATACAGGACCTTTTCCTCGGAATCATCTCCGTGCGCAGTGTCAATCCATGCAGCGTTATAACGTTCAATCACAGAAAGGCGGGCATCCAAGCGCGGCTGACTCCTGTTTTTTGAACGCACCGTATACCAGGAAACACCGTCATACGCCGAGCAGTCGAGAACCAGAACGGCGGAAAGAAGAAAAATAAAACAAGTCAAAATACTCTTTTTTTTCATATTCACCATCCGGACGATTGATTCGGTCTGCTTATACAGTATTCCCGCAGATTTCGTCAAAACACAGGAAAAGCATAGCGGTGCGTATCAAATCAGGTAAAGACACCGCTTTTTGTGTTTTTTTGATTTTTATCGCGCCGGTCGAAGAAAACGGTTGCCCGGAGACACTGTGTGTTTTTCTTTTTTGTTCTGTTTTTGCTTTTGATTTTCCGCGTGCACGCAGTCGTAATCTTTATTCCGCGTCCGGCCATCGAGCTTTTTTACTTTGTTTCAATTCTTTGTAAATCAAACAAATCACACTTGCGGTCAACAGAAAGGTAAGAATATCTGCCGCAGGGAAAGAATAGAGCAAACCATCCAGCCCAAAGAAAATCGGAAGAATAATCGGTAAAAACACACCGAAAATAATCTCACGGGTCAGTGAAATCGCGGTAGAGAGAACAGCCTTCCCGAGAGCCTGCAAATAAATAAAGGTTCCTTTATTGATCATTGCCAACGGCATCACGCACAAATAAATACGGAAACTCTTCACGGCAAAGTCGGTATAATATACACTCTCATTTCTAGTCCCGAAAATTCCGATAAGCGGATGCGGAAACAGTTCAACAATAGCTAAAGCAACAATTCCGATAACAGCCTCCGAAACCAGCAGATACGAAAAAAGCTGTTTTGCTCTATCCTTTCTGTCAGCGCCGATATTGTATCCGACAACGGGAATACAGCCGGCAGCAAAACCGATGGCAACGGATATGGCAATTTGGAAAAACTTCATTACGATACCGAGAACAGCAAGGGGAATCTGTGCATATTCCGGCTGACCGAAGGTGGGATCCTTTGCTCCGTATTTTGCACACATATTCTGCACCGCAGCCATTGAAATCACAAGGGAAATCTGTGCAAGCAAGCTGGTAAAACCGAGCGAAAGAAATTTTTTCATCAAGCCGCCCGATAAGCGGAAGCTGCTTCTGTTCAGTTTAATCAATTTCATCCGGCCAATATACCAAAGTGATAGCGCTGCTGTCAGAAACTGTCCGATAACGGTTGCAACGGCGGCGCCTTTCATCCCCATTTTCAAAGGGAAAATAAAAATAGGATCCAGAATCATATTGCTTACTGCACCCACAATCGTAACGAGCATAGCAAACTTCGGACTCCCGTCCGAACGGATTATCGGATTCATCCCCTGACCGAACATATAAAAACGGAATTCCGAGTGTGATCCAGAAAAAGTATTCCTTCGCATATGCAAAGGTTTCATCATTGACTCTGCCGCCGAAAGCGGCAAGAATCGGTTCTGAAATAACCAGATAGATGACAGTTAAGAGCATACTGCTGATAACACAAAGAAGGATTGCATTTCCCGCGCTTTTGCGGGCCTCCTCCTTCCGATTGGTTCCGAGAGAGATGCTGACGAAAGCGCAGCATCCGTCACCGATCATCACGGCAATGCCGAGTGCGGTAACCGTCAACGGAAACACCACCGCATTCGCCGCATTTCCGTAAGAACCGAGATAATCCGCGTTTGCAATAAAAATCTGGTCAACGATATTGTAAAGCGCGCCGACTAAAAGAGAGATAATGCAGGGAACTGCATATTTGCCCATCAGTTTTCCGACTTTCTCGGTAACAAGATAGGATTGATTTTTTTCTTCCATTGATTCTACCTCCAATCAATACAAAAAGGTGCAAGTCCATTGAGCTGGACTTACACCTTTTCGGCAACACACTGTTTTTATTATACTGTAATGGTTTGAATTTTTCAAAGGCTTTTTCGCACAAATTTTTTACGAGAAGTATTTCTACAAACACAAGATCGGGCAAAATTCCCCGACATTGCTTTAGAAAAGATTATTCTTCTTTCTGCTTTGGCTCCAAAGCACGGAGAAGCTCATACGCGCTGCCTACGGCAGTCAGTCCCTCAGCAGATACCCCGACCAGCTTGTTCTTATTCTTCTTCGGCAAAACAATATGCTCAAAACCAAGCCGGCGCGCCTCGCGGATACGGAGCTCTCCGAAAGGTGCAGCGCGGCACTCACCGGCAAGACCCAGTTCCCCGAAACTGAGAGTTTTCCGCTTTACCGGTCGGTCGGTAATAGAAGAAAGCAAGGCCAGCGCAATCGCAAGATCGGCAGACGGTGAATCAATCCTAAGCCCGCCCGTCACATTAATATAAACATCGTTCTGATAAAATTTCAATCCGAGCCTCTTCTCCAGAACGGCAAGAATCAGACATAACCGGTTGTAGTCAACTCCGTTAACACTGCGGCGCGCAGCGGGAAAAACGGTCGGTGTGACAAGGGCCTGAATCTCCGCAAGGATGGGGCGCGTGCCCTCCATCACGCAGACAGCCGCACAGCCGGAAACACCTTCTGTCGCCTCGCTCATCAGAGTCTCGGAGGGATTGGTCACCTCCCGCAATCCTTGCTCGGTCATCTCAAAAACGCCGAGCTCATTTGTAGAACCGAAACGGTTTTTGACCGCACGGATCATACGGTATGCCTGTGACCGATCCCCTTCAAAATGCAGAACAGCATCCACGATATGTTCAAGAACCTTGGGTCCGGAAATTCCTCCCTCCTTATTGACGTGACCGACAAGCAGGACAGCACAGCCGGAGGCTTTGGCTCGCGCAACGAACACGGCAGCACAGGCCTTCACCTGACTGACACTACCGGGCGCGGAGGGGGACGCAGGATCATACATCGTCTGGATGCTGTCCACCACAATAAAGTCCGGCTGAAGCTTGTCCGCCGCCTGTAAAATTGTCTTGACATTGCATTCGTTATAAAGATAAAGTCCCTCTGAGGAAATTCCGAGACGGGTTGCGCGCATTTTTAACTGGGAAAAGGATTCTTCCCCGGAAACATACAGAACCTTTGTATCCGCACCGGCTTTCGAAAAAATCTGAAGAAGAAGAGTGGATTTTCCGATTCCGGGTTCACCGGAAAGCAGGACAACGGAACCGGATACAATTCCGCCGCCGAGAACACGATCGAACTCCTCAATCCCCGTCAGCGTGCGTTCGGCTGCGACACTTTCGGCCTCTGAGAGGCGGCGTGGTGCAGAATCGCCCGTCGGAAGCAAAAGAGAAGTCCGCTTCTGTTTTTCTTCAACCGAGCTTTCCGCTGCGTCAAGCTCATCGAAACTGTCCCACGCCCCGCAGGTCGGGCATTTGCCAAGCCATTTCGCGCTTTTCATCCCGCATTCGCGACATTCGTAAATCACCGTGCTCTTCACTTTAACCTCCGATTTCCGTGTTTTTCGGCAATATCCTATCACATTCCGTCTTTCTTTTCAAGTGTAACTTTCCCCGGAAGACGCTCCGACACATAGCCGTCAACGGCAAAAAAAATCTCGCGCGCAAGATCAGCAAGATATTTCTCATCCGTCAAAGCCGCAACATCCTCCGGATTCGAAAGAAATCCGCATTCGATCAGAACAGCGGGACAAGCAATCCGCTGGAGAAGGAAAAGAGAACTTCCGTCTTTAATCTCGCGGTTGTTATAAGTCTGCAGCGTTCCCCGCAGCTGCGATTGAATTGCGTCTGCAAGCTCACGGGACCCCTCGGAAGGAGCAAAGTATACCTGCGCGCCGCGATAGCGTGACTGCGGAAACTTATTCATATGAAGCGAAAGAAACAGCCCCGCCTTCCCCGCTGCCTTGACCCGTGCAAGAAGATCGCCTTCCTTTTTTGTACGGTGCTCCTCCCCGTCAGACAAAACAACATCCTCACTCCGGGTCAGCTCGGTCTCGTAGCCTGCGTCCCGGAACTCCTCCGCAAGCAACAGGGCAAGGCGCAGATTCAGATCCTTTTCCAATACACCGCCGATTCCGACTGCCCCACAATCCGCCCCGCCGTGCCCGGCATCAATTACTACAACGGGGAGTACAACCCGTTCCTCGCCGCCCGGCGTGGACCCTGCAGGTGCAAGTGAAGGCGAAAAATGAGCAAGCAAAACGGCCGCAACGATAATCAGGAGTGAAAACAGGAAATTTTCTGCCGCACGGCGAACAAGGCGTTTGTATTTCATGAAAAAACCCGACATATAACAGACTGTCTCCATTATATGCCGGGAGAAAAAAAGGCATGCTTATTCAACAGAATGCTTGGGCTTGGAAAGGGCAATTCCCTTCCGACCGAAAAGATAACCGATACCGGCGGCAAGAATTCCCGGAAGAAGGGATGCCGTGTAAAGAAGGGCAAGAACAAGCGCATGATCCCACGCCTGCGTAAGACTGCCGAAGATGGCGTTTACAGCCCAAATGACAATTCCGCGGTACATGGCAAACACAAAAAGCAGAATTTTATCAACAATATAAAACAGATTCACCGCCCATTGCTGATCAAAGAATGCCAAGCCAACCCACAGCAGTAGAACAAGAAGCGCAACAGGAACATAGGAAACGGCACAAACAGCAAAACCGTGTCCTTTGGACTGCACAAGGCGCCCCGCTTCAATCTTCTCCTCGTTTTTTGCCCCCATCTCCCAACAGGTGCTGTAAACGAGAGCACAATAAAAAAGCACCGAAAAAACAGACGCGATCAGTGACAAGGAATCATTAGCTGCCACGGCCGCAAAGGTCAGCATCATCGCAAAAACCGTAAGACCCACTTGCGTACCGAGAAGCCTTATGATATAATAAGAATTATCTTTCAGAAAATATTTCATAATTACTCCTTCTTTCCGAACTATTTTATCGCATTCTGTGTGCGGTTGCAACAGATTCCGGAAGAAGTTAACAGTTTGTTCATAATTGGAGGGTGAATGCATGGCCTCACAGGAGCTGCGGAAACTTGCGGCAGAAATGCCGAAGCATGTCCGGGAGTTCGCAAGCTACAAAACCGCAATCGAAAACTGCTCTGTCAAAACCGTTACCGAATATCTGCTGGATTTGAGAACCTTTTTCCGCTATCTCCGGCAAACACGCTCCGGAAAACCGGTTACGGGAGATCTCTCGGATGTCGAAATCGCCGACATCGATCTTACCTTCATCCGGGAAATCACAACAACCGAGATATACGAATTTCTGATGTATGCCACGGACGAACGGGGGAATGCATGGTCGGCGAAAGCCCGAAAACTGTCGGCAATCAAGGCCTTTTTCAAATACATGTGCGTCAAGCAGCATCTGATCGAGGAGAATCCTGCCATCAACATTGATTCTCCGAAGCGCCGCTCAACGCTCCCGAAATTTCTTTCCCTCGATGAAAGCGTTGCTCTGCTCGAGACGGTCGGAAAGAACGGAGAAAACCGGAACCGCGAACGGGACTACGCCATTCTCACGCTTTTTCTGAACTGTGGCATGCGTCTCTCTGAGCTATGCGGGATCAATATCACCGACATTGACAACGATATGCGCTCGCTCAAGGTGACCGGGAAAGGCTCAAAAGAACGAATCATCTATCTGAATGATGCCTGTCGTGAGGCGCTTACCGCGTACCTTATGACCCGTGTCGGAGAGGACTTCACAAAAACGACAAATGCGCTTTTCGTCTCGCAGCGCGGCAACCGGATTTCCCCAAAAACGGTTCAATGGCTTGTCTATAAGCATCTGCGGGAAGCCGGATTGGAATATAAGGGTTACTCTACCCACAAATTACGCCACACCGCGGCCACCCTGATGTATCAGAGCGGTCAGGTGGACGTCCGGGTGCTGAAAGATATTCTTGGGCATGAACAGCTGAATACCACGCAGATTTACACCCATGTCAGCGATCGGAGCATGGAAAATGCTATGAGCGCGAATCCCCTCTCTCATCTCTCACAGCCGAAGCCAGAAGAACCCCGCAGCGAAGAAGAAAATGAAGAGGATGACGAAAAGTAACCGTTTGACGCTGCGCGGCATATTCTGATAAAAAACGGAGTATGCCATGCTGCGCCGGTTTCGGATTCTTTGCATCAAAATAATTCTCTATCTGATGTTTGTCTCCGCTGCTCTGTTCACAATTTTCAATTTTCAGATTTATCCCCGCGCACGCGCTCTTGTAACCGCAGCGGCGACAAACAAAGTCGCCTCAGCAGTTGCCGTACAAATAGCGGAAGCCGCGGCTCAGGAAGGGACAACCTACAGCGATTTCATCCGTCTTACCTGCAATGAAACGGGAAATATCAGCGCCATGTCGGTTGATACCGTGAGGCTGAACACCGTTCGTGCCGCTATTCTCCGGGAAACCATCGGTGAAATCGGGGACAGTTTCTCGGTTGAGGTGTCCATTCCAATCGGGACCATTCTCGGCGGGATCACTGACAGCGGTCGCGGCCGGGGCATTCCCGTGAAGATTCTCATCAGCGATGCTGTCAGCTGCGATATCCTTTCCGACTTTGAAGAGGCGGGCATTAACCAGACCCTTCACCGCATCGCCCTCGAACTTACCGTCCGCTGTCAGGCGCTGCTTCCCTTCGGCAGTTTTTCTTTTACGGTACCATCAAGCTGTCCGATCGGGGAAACCGTTATCGTCGGCGACGTTCCGGAAGCATACACAAAAATCAACCGTCTTGCCGATACGATAAGCGAGCAGGAGATCGACGATATTTATGACTTCGGCGCTCAGTTACCGGAAAAGTAACTTGCAAAAGCCCGACAGATGTGTTAAAATAAAAGCATCATAAAAAGGAGCAGGCTATGGCACGCGATTACGACACAAAGGTTCACAAATTCCGCACCTCTCTCTTTGGCTTCAACCGGAAGGATGTTGTTCATTATCTGGAAAGACTCAACACCGCTGCGCTGAACGACCGGGAACAGCTTCTCCGCACACACAGGGACGCAGAGCAAATGTACAGCGACCTTGTCCGTCTGAATGCAGAAAAGAAAGAGCTCACTGAGAAAAACACAGCACAAATGGAAGAGCTTGCGACTTTGAAAGAAAAGTTGAAAGAGCGCAGAGCGGAAATCGCTGCGCTTTCCAATCGCGTTTCGGCACTTCAAGCAGAGTTGGACGCTGCTGCTTCCTCCGCGGACAAGCAAGATTCCCTCCCGGCAGACAAAGAACCGAACAGGGACATCCCGCAAACAGAACCGGTGTCGGAAGAAAAAAAAGCCACTTTGGAAGAAGAGGCCTTCAGTGAACTGAAGAAAGAATACGAAAAGCTGTGCACGGTCTCCGGTGAATGGAAGCGAAAAGCGGAAAAATATGACGCACTTCGCGCGAGATTTCCGCTCTTTCTCCGTAAAAACTGAAGAATCCGCATCCTGCGAACACGCCTTTCACGCTGATAGAACAGGAGGGATTCCCCGCGAAACGCAGGGAATCCCTCCTGTTTTTGCTTGCGGCATACAGCCGTTCTGACCGTCTCGGAAGCTCGCAGAAAAATCGAGGAAAGAACAAGAAACAGCATAAAACCACAGGATTTTGTTTGGGTAACATCAAAGATCTCTTCTCATCGGTTATCCTTCGTTGCTTTGCAATGCATTCTATGCTTCGTCCATGCCGTTTATTGTTCCCGTGGCGCTTTGGCAGCGGACTTTACATACCTTACCCACTTGACATAACCGTAACAGGTGTTTACCAGCATGGCGGCTGTCGTAATCAGCATGATATAACTGCCGGAAATAATATACAGCACCGTATAGAGAACAAGCGTAATAAACCAGGCATACCATTGCTCCGTATATCGGAGCAGGAGCAGAATTCCGTTCAACATACCGCAGACCGAAGCAAGTGCATCCAAATAAGAATCCGACGCTCCGGGAATCAGACTGACAAGGGTGCCGACAATGACGGTAAAGGCAATAATAGCAAGGAAAACAAACAAGGACTGCTTCAGCGTCAGTTTTTTTACAACCGTCAGTTCATCATGATCTTTATCCCGATTTTTTGACCATTTAATATAACTGACAATATCAATCGGGACCCAAAATACCATTGTAATGATTGCGATGGAATACCACCCGAGCGCAATACACAGCACAAACTCGGGAATCTCAATAAACAGAATATCAACAACAAAATTCAGGCGGCTCTGCTTGGAAATCAGCAATTCACAAACAGGATTGGCAAGCACGGCAATAACAGAGCAGGTTACGACAAAGGGATTGGACATGTCGTCAAGCATCATATCCGGAAGAAAAATCACAAAGGCAGCCGTTAAGGCAAAAACAACAACCAGATATGTAATCTGATAAGGTGTAAAAGAATGAATAAAATCGCGAAAACTACTGTTTTTCATTATTTCTTTACCGTTCCGTTAGATAGTCCTTCAGCTTCGGGAAAGCCCTCAGCGCATTTTTATAATAAACAGCATCAAGCTGCTCCGGTTTGAAAAGCTGCTCCGCGGTGTAGTCATACTCCGCAAGCTGCGAGAGCATAATCGGCGGGCAGAAATCTGTGCCGTATAATATTTTCGTATAAGCTTCCGGGAAAGGTTCCATAGCTTCCCGGAAAAGAGCGATCGTTCCGTCTACATCATTTCCTTCCTTGGTTCCGGTTTCATAGACTCCTGAAACATCGGTAAAGAAATTCTCCGTTTCCATTGCAATCTGCAGACACTGGCGGTAATGGGGATCGTCCATATGCGCGGCGATAAAATTCACGCCCGGATAACGCCTTGCAGCGATTGCAATATAACGCGCGGATGACCCCTCCAGATCCTGATCGGATGGCAGAACAAGCGAGCATACACCCGTGTGATAGGTAATCGAAAGACGATGCTTTTCCGCATACTCGTATACCGGGAAAAGGCGCGGATCATCCGCTCTGCCTCGCTGATAAGAAAGATAGATCTTCAATCCGACCACACGGCAATCCGAAGGCAGAGCGTCAATTCTTTCAAGCTGAGGGGGAATCTCACCTTTCAGATCAATCGATGGGCAGAGAAACAGACGCCTGTCACTGCGCACCGTCTCGATACACCGATCGTTGTTCATCAGCGAATCCGGCATCTGCATAACCAACGCGTAATTATTTGTTTGCCGGAAATACGCATCCCGGATCTCCGGCGAAAAAACATGGGTATGGCAGTCAATTTTCATCATTTTGCTTCTTCCCTTTCTTCCCACAGAACGGCTGAGCGGAAAACACAATCGCAAATCGGTATAACACTGAAGCCGTATGCCGCAAGGAGAAAATTCGACTGCAATTATACCGCAATCGTCTTGTTTTGTCAAGTTTTGATTGACAACTTTCAGTCACGCCTCTTAATCATCTTGCCGGATATTTCTTTCCGTTCGAATCCGAACCGGGTCACGAAAAAACATCTACAAGATTATAAAAAACTTCAGAGTCAAAAAACGGAAAAAATCTCTCGAAATCTGCGTTTTTCGTGTTTTTTCGTGGTTGCATCTTTTTCTGACCACACCATGCCGGGTATTCGCCTGTGGCGAAGATTCGCACGCCCTGCGCCTGGAGAAAGAG
>JAXFQY010000054.1:0-4906 GCA_034178705.1 Eubacteriales bacterium
AGGCGTTTCGATTTCCGTCTTTGATCCCTTTACGAGAATGGGTTTCTCCGTAAACTTCATTCCAGTAGGAAGACCCTTTACTGAAGCCTTCGGAAGCGAAAGCGAATCAATGACGAGCGGAAGATTTGTTGCACTCCCAACAGTGAAAGACTTAAGCGGTGTGTCCTCTGGCGTAATCGCTACGCCGCCAACCGTCAGATTGAGGTTGGTATCGGCGGCAGACGGCTCAAAGCGGGCATAGAAAGTCTTATCTTCCACACCCATCACATAGGAATAATTCGGATTGCGATAATCGGTCAATGTGGAATCGCAAGGGATCAAATCTGCCGACCACGCATCTCCCGTAGAACGCGCAGCCTGCGCGTTCACCCCATCAACGGCCGAGCCGGCCGTTCTACTATAATACCAACCGGCAAATACATACCCCTTGTTCGCCGTCGCCTTGAGTGCTACATTCTTGCCTGTAGCATAAACTCCGCCGCCCGTTACCTTGCCGCCGTCCACATCGCACTCGGCGACAACGACCTTCTCACCTTCCTTGCGGACGATAACCGTCTGCGAACATGTCGCGGTCTTTTTGCCGGCTGTCGTCACGGTTGCAACAACCGTATAAACGCCGCTCTTCGTAGGTGTACCGTAAATCGTATTCGCAGGCACTTCGACTTCCGTCTTGGAACCATTCTTGAAGACATCCTTCGCCGTAAACTTAAGCCCCGCCGGAAGTCCCGTAACCTTTACCGTCGGAAGCGATATACAACCAGAAACATCAATTGCGACATTGTCAATCACAACCCCATTCTCATATTCCTTCGACATCGTAAAGGAAATTGCCGCAACATCATCTTCAACGGGAATGAACCTCGCCACAAATTCAGCATCATCTTCCCCTACCACATACGAAATGGACGGATTGCGGGAATCTTGCGCATCACCCAACGGCCCTTCCCAATAAGAAAACACATATCCTTTATTCGCAGTCGCCTTCAAGGTCAACTTAGTACCAGCCTTCGCCGTTTTACCGCCCGTCACCTTACCCATCGCTTCACAGCCTTGAGCGACAACTGCGGAAACGATAGCCGAACCATCATAAACCCACTGTGCATAATATGTAACATTACCGGTCACCTTGGTTGTTGCAGAAATTTTTGTACCGCCTTCAGGCGCAGTGTACCAGCCAAGAAACTTGTACTTCGAGCGTGTCGGCGTTGGAAGTGTTCCAATAGACTTACCCGCTACAACTTCACGATTATCTTCTACCACTTCCCCGCCTTTCGGATTGAATGTTACTTGACATCCATACGGTTCAGGCTCCTGATCTTCTGCCATCACAAAACTGACAACATAATTATTATGCTCAACACCATTAATCTTTACTGAAAATGTATGTGTACCTAAACGCGGAACGCCAGTAGGAATCAATATCCATTGACGTCCAGACACCTGAAACCAATCCGGCCAAATATCGGCAGAAAGTTCATAGCCATACGCACCATTCTCTTCAGCTTCCCAATTCTGCCATACATTATCATACGAATCAAATTCTACATTACCGAGATTCTTCTCGTTATAAACCGGTGCGCCATACCGATTCCACATCTCCGCCTCGGTAAGCACATAGGGAGTACCAAACTCAGAATACGTTCCTGCGGTAACAACAATATCCGAAGCGAGGATTGGCGAAGTAAGTCCTGTCACAGGAATAGCTACATTCGCCCCCATCCAAAAATCATCCCATCGCGCACACGTAGTTGCTTTATTATCTAAATGGGCTTCATACCAATCACCCAAAACTGCAGATTTTTCCACTACAGCCATAGCGCCTATCGCCGCCATTGTTGCGACAAACATCATCACCAGTTTCTTCATCATTTTCGTGTTCCTTTCAAATCCTGTTAATCTTGTTAATCCTGTCTAAACCTTCCTCACATATCCTCTATCGACAATGCGAGGAACTGCGGTTTCACACGCTTCCATTTTCCAGACGCCTTTACGAACGCACCGTACTTCGCTTTTACACGCTCCAAATCGATGCGTGACTTATCGCGCTTCACCTCGCAAACCGCATACGTGCCGTCGAGCTCGTTTTCTGCAAGAAGATCAATTTCATTTTCGCCCTTTCTATCCCACCACGAACCAAGTCGCGTCCACTTACCGGATTCGATGAACGATTCCCGGAAATACCTCTCCAATGCAAAGCCGCTGAAAGTCTCATAATCACGACGAACAATCTCACGCAATCTATCATGCCCTTTTATTTCAAGCAGATAACCATACTTGAAAACAAAACGAAACCAAAAGACAAAGAAATTATCCGATAGACAATAACGCGCACTCTTCGCTGAAGTGGCGGCGAAGAGCGGCTGCTTTTTAGCGATGACGGCATAGTCGTTCTCAAGGCGCGTCAAATAACCGCCAGCATCTCGCCCAATTGCCTGAGATATCTCATTGCGTGACGTACGCCCTGTAGCGATTGCCGAAAGAATAGAAAAATACGTTCCATATTCCTTGCCGAACTCATCAACCAATACGGCGCGACCTTCATCGACGAACGGCGAATCTTCCCGGATGATAAAATCAATCATCGCATCCTTGGTAAACGCCCCGGCATCGATCAACATCTCGACATATTTCGCAACACCGCCGGTAAATGACCAGAGAG
Organism: Eubacteriales bacterium; assembly: GCA_034178705.1. GTDB lineage: Bacteria > Bacillota > Clostridia > Oscillospirales > CAG-272 > RUG12395. The sequence goes on from JAXFQY010000054.1 coordinate 2,660, forward strand.
CCAGCAAATCCTCATTAGAATACCCTGGCGAATACTCGCCGAGAATTTCCTTCAATACGGAAATTCTAAATGGATCAATCTTGATAAAAGCGGTTTCACGACCATAGAGCGCGGCCTTTTTGCTCTTGAATATTTTTTGTATAAGCGTATAAACAGAACCTGAAACGATAAGATTTATTTTTGCCCTTTCTTTATACAAATCCCATATTTTTTGAATGCCGCTGAAAACCGATGGATTGACTTTGATAAATTCCTGAAACTCATCAATTACCACAGTTATCGGTCTCTCCACCGCAAAACGCATAATCGCTTCAAAAATCTGCGTAAAGCGCTCCGGCTCTCCGTAGATCGTAAGCCCGAGCTGCGATTCAAGTTCGTCCTTGAATGTCTGACAAAGATCTTTCTCGCTCTTTCGCTCAACGAAAAGATAGGCAAAATCACTCTTCGGGAACGCGCGCATTAAAAGCGATGTCTTGCCGACGCGGCGCCGCCCGGTAAGCACCGTAAACTGCGCGTTATTGCGGCTACGCCGCTCTATATCGGCAAGCATTTGAAGTTCATTTGTTCTATCAAAAAATTTCATTTATCGCCGCTCCCCAACAAAAGAAACCATTATTTCTGAAACTGCCGTTTCTTTTGCGGCAAATTATATCATACACGCCGCCTTATGCGCAACAATCAAATCCCCCGTTACGATATTTTCGCTACGAAACTATCGTAACTTACTCAGCCTCCATCAGATATTTAACAACCTCAATGTCATCGCCGTAGACAATCCCGCGCGAAGTATCAATCTTAAGATAAAGCGCAAGTGTTATTGAATGGCGACCTTTAGGCGCAATAGCGATCGTCAAAAGCGCTTCAACAGTATCGCCGTAACGGTTATACGGCATCAATGTAGCAGAAACCGTTCCCGTCGCCTTTGAAGCGCCAGGCTCATAGAACGCCGCCGTGACAGCACCGTTCTTGCCGAACTTGAGGCGAAGAGAACATCTATATAGAGGCTCGCTCCAATAATTAGACCTATCGAATGTCTTCTCATGCCAATCTGTCAAATCAATTTCCTTTTCAGCACCGTTATAAATCTCAGGAAGAAAATTGAATTCTTTATCTTTACTCCAAAAGTTTTGAACAGCATAAACCTTACCCGTACATTCCCAATAGTCACCATTTGATTCCTCTCCCTCGCCCCAATAATCGCCTTCAATGACACCAAACACAACTCCATTGACCTCGGAACGAGATATATAGTGAGTTTTCCCGCTGCGATATGAGCCCCATCTATCCGAACCCTGATAATAATTATATATCTCAAAGCGACCATCCTCAAATCTTGTTAGTTGTCCACTAAAAGTAAGTTCTTGATATATCGCATTACCATCAGAACAATAACTCTTATCCGAAACCTTCCCCAACTCTGAAATAGTCCAAACATCCCTGCTTCCGTCAAAATCTGGATTATCAAATCCCCATCCCTCGAAAGTACCCACCACCCAATCAGGAAGCGGCTTCACCTCAATTGTAAAGGTCGAAACAAGACCACCTACCGTTAGAGATACAGTATAATTCCCTTCCTTTGTTGCAATACCTTCAATCGCTCCCATACCCACATTATACTTAAGCCCTGAAGGAAGCCCGCTAACCTTAACTGTTCCAGATCCATTCAACCTGATCTTCGGAAGTTCAAACTCGGTTACACCAACATACATGGAATACTTCTCGCCAACATCATTGGCGATATAGTATTCGCCATCTTCACGGAAAAGATGATCCGCCGCAGTAAAATTCGGGACCTCGATCGTAAACTTCTTTTCAATAGCCTTCTTTACAGTCGTATTCGTGAGCTTGACCGTTACGGTATAAAGCCCTGGCTTTGTGGGCGTACCATAAATAGCGTTAGCAGGAACATCGTACGCTTCTTCCGTCTTGGTCGCCTTAACGGTAAGCGCCTTGTCTGTATACTTCATGCCTGCCGGAAGCCCCGATACCGATGCTTTAGGAATAGAGATTGAATCCATTTCAAGCAGAAGAATTGTCGTACCTTCTGCAACAAAATTGTTGTCCGTGGCATTAGAGGTGATTTCATTACCGTCAACATAAGCAACTATCGCATCATCATATTCAACCGGTTCAAACACAGCCTTTATCTCCATATCAGAGTCTGTCATTATGTAAGACAATGATGGAGAGCGATAATCCTCATCACTAGAGAGCCAATCTCCAGAATTCACATCCCTCCATCCAGCA
>JAXFQY010000109.1:0-3358 GCA_034178705.1 Eubacteriales bacterium
CAAGGCACATCCAGCGTTCAGGCATCTCCCGAACAGATTCGTCAAATGATCAAAGAATCGGACGGAGATACTTATGAAGATGCCCGCAGTCTTGAACAGGATTTGAGTTTCCACGCCTCAGAGACCGCATTTAAACGGTACGGAGTTGAGTTTTCCACCCAGAAATATCGTGCTCTGGGCATCACGCAGAACGATATTTACACCAACCTCGCTCTGTTACTTTCCGACCAGTGTCATCACACGACCAAAATTGCCGTATTCAAAGATGAGTTCTGCACAGAGTTCCGTGACAGCAAGGAGTTCGGCGGCTCGGTGTTCAAGCAGTTTGAAGATGCGGTAAACTATCTTGCTTTGTGCAACAAAACCGTTTCCACGATCAAGGGCGTTGTTCGCACGGATAAGCAGGACTATCCTGAGGAGGCAATTCGTGAGGCACTGCTCAACGCTCTGGTTCATCGGGACTACGGTTTCAGCGGCAGCATTATTATCAATGTGAATGACAGCAAGATGGAGTTCATTTCTCTCGGCGGACTCTTGCCCGGCCTTTCTACCGCGGATATTCGCATCGGCGTTTCCCAGCCGAGAAATAAAAAGCTGGCGGAAGTATTCCACCGCCTGCGCCTGATTGAGAGCTATGGCACCGGCATTCGCCGTATTTTCAAGCTGTATGAAAATTGCCCCGCTCAGCCCAGCATCGAGGCAACGGCCAATGCTTTCAAAATCGTGCTGCCGAACATGAACGCCAGCGGTACCGTTGCCGAGGCCGCACCGGAGGCAACTGAAAAAACGCCTGTGACCATCACGCCGCAGATGAAAACTGTCATGGATTATCTGGCAGAGTATGGAGAAATGACTGATGAAGATCTGCAGGAGCTGCTGAATATTAAAAAGACGAGAGCCTATCTGCTTGCCCGTCAAATGAACGAAAATGGGTTGATTGACATTATCGGCAGAGGTGCGGCTAAGAAATATAAGCTGAAGTGAGGGTAAAAAATGGATGCACATAAACTTTGGATGCTCAGAGATTTTATAGGAACAAATAAGGTTTTGTTCCGTATTCCTGTATATCAACGTAATTATGACTGGTCTGAATCGAACTGTAACCGCCTGTTGGATGATATTTACGGCATCATGCAAAGCGGCGACAAGCATTTTCTTGGCACGATCGTCTTCATGGCTGCCAAAAGCGGAGGCTTTGCATTGCAGGAATACATCATCATAGACGGTCAGCAGAGACTGACAACTTTGATGCTTATTTTGAAAGCGCTTTCCGTTGTCGCAGAAAGTGTTGGCGATGATTGCTACCACGAAATCGAAGAACAGTATCTGCACAACAAATACTGCGACGAGGAATTCAAGGTTAAGCTGAAGCCCATCAAATCAGATAACAATCAATTCCTTCTCCTGTTGGAAGACAAGATTGATGAAATGGATGAGGATACTCATATCTATCATAACTTCATGCTTTGTAAAGAGCGCTTTGAACGCTGGGCGGAAAAAGGCATCAATCCGTCTCAGGTGCTTGATGCCCTGACAAAACTGGAGATCGTTGAAATTGTTCTCACCAAGGGAGAGGATGATCCGCAGGTTATTTTTGAAAGCATCAATTCTACCGGTCTGGAGTTGTCCAACGCTGACCTCATTCGAAATTATCTGCTGATGAACGCAGACGATCAGGAGAAGTTGTACGAAAACTATTGGCTGTACATCGAAAAAACGCTCCGCAACAAAATGGATTACTCCAATTTGGATGCGTTCTTTATGCAGTACATCGTTTATAAAACAAGCAAGCCGGTAAACAGCCGTCAGCTTTATAACAGCTTCGTGAAACTGTTCAAGGATAGCGGCTATTCGCAGGAAAGCATTTTGAAAGAACTTCGGTATTACGCTGAGATTTTCGGGGCCTTTGTTTACGGCAGCGCCAAATATTCTGAGCGCATCAATCGTCTTCTTTACAGACTTCGTGTACTGAACCAGACCACTTGCTATCCCTTCCTGCTGCATGTATTCGATGACTACCATCAGGGCGTTATTGACGAAGAAACAGTAGAGAAAATTCTGCAATTCATCCTTGCGTACCTGCTTCGCAGAATGGTTTGCGGCGTCCCCTCTAACACTCTGCGTGGATTGTTCACGTATCTGTATAACCGTATTTTTAAGGTAGCTTCCAATAAACAGAAATACTATGAAACGCTCAATAAGTTCCTGTTTACAGTTTCCTCGAAAGATGTAATTCCTTCTGCGGGGGAATTTGAACGAGCGCTGCAGAAGGCAAACATCTATGGTAACAATGCATTGTGCCGTTTCCTGCTTCTCGATATTGAAAACGGTGACGGCAAAGAAATCCTGCAAGCTGAGAATCTTACCATCGAGCATATTATGCCTCAGACACTGAGTGCAGACTGGAGCCACATTCGCCCCGAAGAACACGAAGAATATCTCCACACGCTTGGAAATCTGTCTGTTACAGGTTATAATTCAGAACTGTCAAACAAAAGCTTTGCGGAAAAACAGGACATTATCCGAGAAAACTCCAAGGCTGTCATTCTGAACAGTGATGTTTTGGATAAGGAAAGCTGGAATATTACCACTATCCAAGCCAGAGCAAAACGCCTTGCGGGGATCGTTATGACAAGATATAAAATCGACCGTATTGTTGACGATTCCATAGAATTTGAATACATAGAAACGCTGACACTTGATAACTATGATGAAGTTACAGGAAAGAAGCTTGTCTCCTTCAAATTGTTCGGTGAAACGTATCGCCAAAACAAGTATGCGCTGATGCTGCTGGACGTTATCAAACTGTTGGACAAGAAAAGTCCAGGAAAGTTACAGACATTAGCGGAAAACAACTATTCCTTCAACTCCACAAAACGCAAACATGTACACTTGAACATCGATGGTTCCGGTATGCGTTGGCCTTGGAAAGTAGCAGATGGTATTTATTTGGAAGCCAATCTGTCAGCGTGGTCTTGTATCCGATTTATTGAGAATCTTTTGTCGGAGTTTGGTTTTGAGAAAGATCAGTTCTCTTTCAATATTGTTGCAGAAGAACCGAGCGAAACCAACGAAGACGAGGAATAATTACAATTCAGGGAGGTGCTGCGATGGATCAGGTTTTCTTACCCGGTACCATCCGTGATCGCATAAAGGATTTGATGAAATCCACGAAAATGACACAGGCTGAACTGGCTGTACATATCGGAACGGCCGAAAGAACACTGAGCAGGTTTCTCCGAGGTGATACGGATAAATTGGGCAATGAAACATCATCCGCATTGCCCGTATGTTTAATGTCTCTACGGATTTTCTGCTTGGCGAAGTCGATGTGCCAGACCGCATGAATTATGATATT
>JAXFQY010000061.1:0-3150 GCA_034178705.1 Eubacteriales bacterium
GTCTCCGCTGAAAAGAAAACTGACCGAATCTCCTGTGTTTTTTCTGTCGCGGACGCCGGAAAGGCCTTCCAGATCGACGGAGCCGTGGACGGTGACGCGTTTCGCGCTCGTTCTGGCAAGCACCTCCACCCGGTCGCAGGCAATGATCTTCCCGTCACGGATGATCGCCGCACGGGTGCAGTTGCGCTGTACCTCGGACAGCACATGGCTGGAAAGAAAGACGGTCGTGCCCTGCTGATTCCGTTCCCTCAGAATTTCAAAGAATTCTCTTTGCATCAGAGGGTCAAGCCCCCCGGTCGGTTCATCCAGGATCAGCAAATCAGGGCGGCTTTGCAGGGCGCAGACGATGGCAACCTTTTTCCGATTGCCAAAGGACAGGTCGTCCACTTTGCGGCCGGGATCCAGTTGCAGGCGGTCACAGAGCAGGCCTGCCTCTTTTGTACAGTCCTTTTTCCGCAGATCGGCAGACAGTTTCAGGATATCTTTCACTTTCATGCCCGGGTAAAAGTTCGCTTCCGACGGTAGGTAGCCGATATGACTTAAGATCGCTTCTTTCTCTTTTGTGATATCTTTTCCGAAAATTTCAGCACGCCCCGAAGAAGGAGCGATCAACCCAAGCAAGGTGCGGATCGTTGTGGATTTTCCGGCACCGTTGGGACCGATAAAACCAAAGAACTCACCCTCTGCCACAGTCAGGTCAAGGGAAACGATACCCCGTGCCTTGCCGTAGGATTTCGTCAGATCGGTCGTTTTGATCAATTCCATATTCCGTTACTCCTTTCGAAGATAGACACTCTTCCAAAAATTCATCAGCTTTGAAAAGTCCTCTTCCATTTGTTCCATATCCACATTGCCCCGCTGAACCATTTCCCACAGATACCCTTCGGATGCCCAATACATATCGCGGTACATCATCGGAATATCCAACCCGGGAATAAACTGCTCTGGGTCTAAATGAAGGAGCGTTTTATCCGCTTTCCGTTGGAAGTATTTACGATAACTTTCCTGAACGGCGGCGGAGATCTCAGGCTCCTTTTCGTAAAATGCTTTGATCGTAAAATTCGCCATATCCGGATAGCGGCGGATGATCTCCATCTTTGCCCGCATCCCCCGTTCCATGCTCTCAAACAGGTTTTTCTGTTCGTAGCAGTTGTACTTTTTCAGATAATCGACGGTGATTTCCGCGCATTTGTCCCACAAAAACAAATAAAGCTCTTTTTTGTTGTGAAAGTAATGAAAGAGCAGGGATTTGCTGATGCCTGCCGCATCCGCAATCTCACTCATGGGGCTGTTTTTATAGGAATTCTGCGAAAATACCCGATAACCCGCGTTGAGGATGGCCTGTTGCCTCTCCGTGGGCAAAGAAAAGAATCTTTCGTTCATACCGCTGCCTCCGTTAACCGATCCGGTCAATCCCAGTATACATCTGTTGACCGATTTTGAGAAGCCCCTTTTTGAAAAAATTTCCGTTGCGGCGGGAGGTGTCCTTATCATACCAAAACAGACAGAACTTGACAAGCAAAGAGCCGCATTGTATACTATCATCGGTTCCGGGAGCGCAAACGCCCTGCAATGGATGTGGGGGTGAAAAGCGGGATGAAGAAAGAAAAGCAGAAAAATTCTCAGCGGATTTTGAAAAAAGCGCGTGATGTGAGCACACGAAATCTTTACTGATAAAGTGAAGGCCTTTCAATACGATGGGGAACCCGGGAAAGGAGGCATCATGGAGGATTCTCTGATACTTGACCTGTTCTTTGAACGGGACGAAAACGCAATCCGGGAAACAGACAGCAAATACGGAAAGCAACTTACCGGCATATCCCAAAGCATAACCGACAGCAAACCGGACGCCGAGGAGTGCGTGAACGATACGTACCTTGCCGCGTGGAATCAGATCCCGCCGACACGTCCGGGCAACTGCTTTGCGTGGCTGTGCCGTGTTGTCCGCAACATCTCCTATAACGTATTCCATAAGAACACGGCGCAGAAAAGAAACGCAAATACGGTATCTTTGGAGGAGGAACTGTGTGAGCTGATTTCGGATACCGGCCCGTCCTGCCCGGACGAAAACAGACTCGGAGAAACGATTGACCGATTTTTGCGCAAACAAAACCGGGACGCGCGGTATCTGTTCATTCGCCGGTATTTCTACGCCGATTCCTTGTCCGCTCTGTCAAAGCTTACCGGTATAAGCGAAAACGGGGTGGCCATGCGGTTGATGCGCATACGCAAAAAGCTGAAGGTGTACCTGGAAAAGGAGGGCTTTACGCTATGAACCGGGAGATATGGAACGGCATCGGGCAGATCGGAGACGACCTGATTGCCGATGCGAACGACAGCAAGGTAAGAAACCATTTCATCCGGAGAAAACGGAATCTCTGGCTCAGGTATGGAAGTATCGCGGCGTGTCTTTGTCTTGTGCTCGGGCTGTGCGTGCCGTTGATGAAAATGGCAACGCAGAACAAGAAAGGAGACACGGAACCGGATTTTCAGGACAGTGGCATCCGGATAACAGAATCCGAACCGCAAAACGGAGCCCCCTCGCTTCCGTGGGCCCATGTTCTTGCCTATCAACTCAGAATCGAAAAAAGCAGTTATTCGCCGTCGGAGCAACCGGTCATGGAACTCGGATACGGTCTGTCCGGTGATGTTCTCGGCAGTGGGACATTGAAGATCCATATCAGCCCCGGTGACTTCGCAACGACCGTACCCACGGAAATAACGGTGAAGGACTTCACCTATCCGGCGCATGCCGGAAGAGAAGCGAACAAACTTCCTATACCCCTCATCCCCCCGAAAGAGAATGCGTTCGGAACGGTTGAGATCAGGTTTCTTTTCTATCCGGACAACACGGAATCGGCAGAATATGCCGCATATCTGGCTGATGGCGCGTTGCCCCTCGGAACAATCTCGCTTTCCTATGTTGTAAATGAATATGAAATTGTTTTCTCGCAGAGGAGCGCTTATGATCTATTCGAACTTCGTCTTGTCGGCTTGTATGAATCGGGAACCATCAGCGCCAAAGAATTTGCCGACCGCTATTTTACCGTTGCATACCGGGACACGATCTGCGCGTCGGTCAGCGTTCTGAATCCGGACGGCAGTTACAAATTCATTTATCGCAGTAAGAATATCCGCTATGACAGTCCG
>JAXFQY010000062.1:0-48499 GCA_034178705.1 Eubacteriales bacterium
GCCCTTCTTGCCTGATCAGGCCATTCTCCGGCGCTCTTATGTCTGCCCTGCGGTCAGACGGATAAGAAGCGCACGATCATCGTCGTCGGCCGCCTTGTTGCGCCGGATTTCTCCGCACTTTTCACAGCGAAAGGTGATGACAAACCCTTTTTTGGGATCCGGATCGGCACGGAGCGGACGGAGAACCCCACCGCAGTCTGCGGCGCGGTCGCCGGGATTGATATCAAGATGCAGGGAACAAAGGCAAAAGGGACAGTGATTGCGCGAGGAATATCCAAGCGGGGAAACCGTTCTGCCGCAGGCGGCACAGATAAACCCGCTGTCGTTTTTGCGAAACCGTTTTTCTTCCATTCCGTCTCCTTATTTTCCGACGCAGAAGTTTGCAAAAATTCGCGCGACGATTTCCTCATCGACTGCTCGGCCGTCAAGCTCTCCGAGATCTCCGAGGGCAAGTTCAAGATCCGATGCTGCGCAGTCAGGGGGAAGTCCCGTCTCCAGCGCCGATACCGCGGCGGAGAGATGCTCTGCGGCGCGGAGCGCGGCGGAGTACTGCCGGCCGCTGCAAAGGAGGGGCTCGGCGTCAATACTTTCTTGTCCTGAGAGAAAGAGGTTTTCGATCCGTGCCCGCAGGTCCGCAACCCCTGCTCCGGTAGCGGCGGATAGGACGGAAGGTTCGGTTCCGCAGAGAGCGGCAAGGTCAGCTGCGGAAAGCAAAGCCGGAAGATCCGACTTGTTCAGAACCGGAATAAGCACCCCGGGTGCAGCCGAAGCCCGGCGCGCAAGCGCTTCATCCTCTGCGCACAGTGGGCGGGAGCCGTCAAAGACCAGCAGAATGAGCGAGGCGCGTTCCATTGCGCCGAGCGCCCGGCACACCCCGATGCTTTCCGCTTCTGCTGCCGTCTCCCGGACGCCGGCCGTATCCGAAAGGCGGAGAAGCACCTTTCCGCAGCTCAACTCCGAAGAAAGAATATCGCGTGTGGTTCCTGCTTCTCCGGTGACGATGGCAAGCTCCTCTCCTGCAAGAGCATTGTAGAGCGAGCTTTTCCCCGTGTTCGGAAGTCCGCAGATTACGGCCGGAATGCCCTCCCGGATGGCGGCGGTGTTTTCATAGCCCGCCGCAAGCCGGGTAACACGTTCCTGCGCTTTTTGGGCTGCCGCAAGGAGCGCCTCGGCATCGAGATCGGCCAGGTCTTCGTCCGGGAAATCAATTTTTGCGTAAAGAGAGGCGAGCGTATCGGCGAGCGCGGAGTAAATATCCGAAAGCTCCCGGTCGAGACGCCCGTCTGCTCCGCCCTCAGCAATGCGGAGCTGTGCATCGGTCTTTGCGGACAGAAGATCGGAAAGCGCCTCCGCTTCGCATAGGGACAGCTTCCCGTTCATCAGCGCGCGGCGGGAAAACTCACCCGGCTCTGCAAGCCGCGCGCCGCAGCGCAGCGCCCATTCAAGCGCACGCCGCTGGACAAGTGTTCCTCCGTGACAGCAAAGCTCCGCGGTGTCTTCCCCGGTAAAGGAGGCGGGGCCTTTATAAAAAACCGCGATTCCGCTGTCGCGGAGCGGTTCCGCTCCTTCTGTGCTCCTGCACAAAATATCGCCGAACACTGCCCGGCGGGCGGGCAGGTCGGCGAAATTCTGACCGTTTTTGGGCAGAAAGCAGCGGGAAGCAATATCCGCGGCGTCGCGCCCGGATATACGGATCATTGCCACGCCCCCGCGTCCGGCGGGTGTGGAAATCGCTGCAATCGTATCGTTACGGATCATTTTTACTCTTCGGTTTCCCCCTCGTCCGCGGTGGGTTCCGCTGCCGTGGGCTTTTTTTCATCGGTCAGATAAATGACAATTTTGCGGTTGTTCTCGGTACCGACCGAATTGGTGGAAACACCGTCGATATTCTGAATTTCCGAATGGATAATACGGCGTTCATAGGGATTCATCGGCTCCAGCATTACGCTGCGCTTGTACTTCAGTGCCTTTGCCGCCATTCTGCGTGCCAGCGCACGGAGCGTTTCCTCTCTCTTTGCGCGATAGTTTTCAATATCAACGGTAACACGTGCTTTATTCTCGGACAGGCCTTCGCGCGCGGCTTCCTTCCGGCGGCGCATTACGGCAAGGTTGGCAAGATACTGGAAGGCATCAAGCGTTTCTCCGTGGTGACCGATCAGGGAGCAGGCCTCCTCCCCGTAAATGAGAACGCGGCGCATGTTTTCCTCATCAAGATACATTTCGGCGCGGGCGTTCAGTTCCAGATCGGAAAGCAGCTTGCGCACAAAGACAAGCGCGGGGTCGTTCTGCAGCTCCTCGGCGGTGCTTTCCAGAACGGGCATCGGCTTTGCTTCGGGCATGGGGCGCTTCTGCTTTTTCGAACGGGAAGCGTCCGGGCGGCGGTTCTGTGCGCTCTGTGTGCCTTGCGAATTGCGCGCGGAACGGGACATTCCCTCACGGTTCGCCGCATCTTTTTTCGGTGCGGCAGGGGCTGCGGTAGCAGCCTCTCCGGACGAAGGACGGTCCTTTACCGTTTCGCGGCGCTGCGGCACGGCGGGGTCCTTCTTTGCCGGTGCAGCTACCGGCTCAGGATCATTCTCCGGGGAGTAAACCCGGACCTTAGCGGGCTGGGAACGAAGACCCAGAAAACCGCTCTTCTTCGGCTGCTCGAGAATTTCGAATTCCAGCCCGTCCAGGATTTCAACACCAAGCTCTTTCTTGGCATTTTCCAATGCTTCGGCAACCGTTTTCCCGGTTGCGGTCATATCGATTTTCATGGCAAATCTGCGCTGTGCGCACCTTTCGATTTACTTATTCCGGTACTTTTCTTTTTCGTCATCCTTCAGCTTCGGAGCGTCGGGATTCGGTTCTTTTTCTTCGGGCTCCGGAGCGGACGGCGGGATCGGTTCATCATCATCGTCAATGTGATGAAGGGAACGCGGGCGCGGGCTGTTCGGATCCCGCTGTGTGCCGGCTTTCTTCGGCGATTTTCCGTTCAGCTGGCGTTCCGCCGCCTTATAATCCTCCTCGGTAAAGGTCGGCAGAGGCATCAGCTTGGCAAGGAGGACCGTCTGGGCTACATTGAGCACATTCTGATAGATCCAGTAAACACCGATTGCGCCGGGAAACAGGAAGGTAAAAAAGACGCTCATCAGCGGCATGGTGAAATCCATGATCTTCATGGACGTAGCGGCATCCTGTCCGCCTGCCGCAGCACCCGGCTGAGGCATGAAGCGACGGGAAATCTTTGTTCCGATAAAGGAGGTGACAAAGGTCAGGATCGGAATCAGCCACAGCCAACTCAGCTCCGAAAATTTCGGGGCCTGACTGAGATCCAGTCCGCCGAGAACGGAAAGATTGACTTCCGAAATCTTTGAAATGTTTTCAATGCCGGAAAGCTCCGCAAACCGATCGGCCGGGAGCTCGTTCAGCGCTTTCAGAAGGCTGATCTGCTCATCCGCTGTGTAAGCAGCGCCGCTGGCGGAAGCAATGCCCCATTCCTGAAGCTTTTCCAGGATGGTGCTGATTCCTTCCTTGCTGATGTCGCAGATATAGGTGAGAGGCTTCCGGATGATATTGTAAAGCGAGATGATGATCGGAAACTGAATCAGAAGCGGAAGACAGCCGGAAAGGGGGGAATATCCCTGCTGCTGATACAGCTCCAGCACATCCTGCTGCATCTTCTGCTGCGTAACCTTATCGTTTCGTCCGGCGTAGCGTTTGCGGATTGCCATTTCAAGCGGGCGGAGCTTCGCCTGTTTGATTTGGTTTTTCTGCTGCTTGATTGCAATCGGGGAAAGAACAAGCTTAACGACAATCGCGAACAGCAACAGGGCGAGAAGATAGTTGCCGGTTATCTCATTAAACCAGCGCATCAAAAATCCGAAGGGAATATTGATGATATCAAAAATACTCGACATAGCTTGTCCCGGTTGGGGACTCCTTTCATGTTGGCTTCTCAGTCAGCGCTGCCGTTTGCGGCGTTCCGGCTTCGGCGGCACCGGATCGTAGCCGGCGCGGCAGAAGGGATTGCAGCGGAGGACTCTGCGGACGGAGAGAAAGAGCCCCGCGAAAAAGCCGCGTGTCCGAAACGCTTCCAGAGCATATTCCGAACAGGTTGGGGTGAAGCGGCAGCACGGGGGCTTCAGCGGGGAGATAAATCTGCGGTAGAATTGGATCAGAGCGATGCACAAATACTTCATTTGAGCATATCAAGCTTTCCGAGGGCATAAAGCAGATCCCGCTTTATGTCACCGGTTTTGACAGTGCCGGCTGCTTCCTTTGCCGCAATCACGACAAGGTATCCGCGCCGGATTCCGTTTTCGCGGTCAATCTGCCGATATGCCTCACGAATCATGCGTTTGATCCGGTTTCGCACAACGGCGTGACCTGTCTTTTTCCCGACCGAGAGCCCCACACGGTTCAAGGTTGTTTTCTGTGGGTTCGCGCGGCGCAGTTTATCCGCTTTGTAGTCCCGAAGGATACAAACGGTTAAAAGGCGCGTGCCGGTCCTCTTTCCTTTGGAAAAAGTTTTAACATATAAATGATTTTCTGTAATCGGGTACAGCTTCATCTTCTGCTTCCGTCGGTTCTGCGTTGATTGGTTGAAATATGAGAAAGGCGGCAACAGACTGTGATCTGCGCTGCCGCCTCGTCCACGTCAATAGGTGAGTCTTGCTCTGCCCTTTGCCCGTCTTCTCTTCAGGACTTTTCTGCCGTCGGCAGTCATCATTCTTTTACGGAAGCCGTGCTCCTTTTTGCGCTGACGCTTTTTCGGCTGATACGTTCTAAGCATTTTCTTGCACCTCCTTACACGAGATCGAAAGCAATATGGATTCTTCTCGCTGTTTAACCGACTAAGGTATTATCTCACAACTGAATGGGCTTTGTCAAGAGTTTTCCGGTGCTTTTCCTTCCTTTTCTCAAGAGAAAGAGGCTCTGTTTGTTAAAAAACAGCGAAGAAAAACGAAAACGGGAGCCGGAATCGGAAAAGCGGGAAATCCGGTGCGGGAAGTCAAACCGTATTTTTCTTTTTCTTGGGGGAGACTGCGGTCGGGGGTGTTTGCTCGACATCTTCCTTCAGCAGCCGGTAAAAAGCGGCTGCAAGCGGGACGCTGAGCAGCATCCCGAAGATGCCGAACACTCCTCCGCCGATCGTGACAGCGGCGAGTACCCAGATTGCGGGAAGCCCGATGGAAGACCCAACTACTCTCGGATAAATCAGATTCCCTTCAAGCTGCTGCAGAACAATCAGATAAATCAGAAAGAAAACTGCCTGCATCGGAGATTCCATCAGAATCAGGAAGGTGCCGATTGCTCCACCGAGAAAAGCTCCCACAATCGGAATCAATGCAGTGAACGCGATGACAGCGCCGATCATGGGTGCATACGGAAGGCGAAAGAGAAGCATGCCGGCGGTACAAAGCACCCCCAGGATGACCGCCTCCGTGCACTGTCCGACAATGAAGCGGTGAAAGCTGTCATTGACAACGGAAAGCACATGATTGACCTTTTTGCATTTTGCTTCCGGAATATAGCGCAGTATCAGCCGTTTGACCTGTGCCCCGAGCCGGTGTTTCCCGCAAAGAAGATAGATAGAAAAAATAACGGCGACAAATGCGGTTGCTATTCCGGAGATCAGAGAAGTAACCGTGGTAACCACAAGATTTACAAGACCGCCGAGCCCGGAAAAAATTGCCTCGGCGATCTCCCGTATCCGCGATTGCCAGTCAATTGCAGAGAGCTTGTCGACAAGCTCAGAGGAGAGAATATTCAGTTCCTTGAGTTTTAGAAGAAGCGTTTCGATTGCCCCCGGCACTTCGGCAATCAGCAGCTTCACGCAGGAAACCAGCTGCGGGACAATCAGAGCCAGGATCAGGGCAAGAATGGCTGCCAGAGTAACAAAGGCAAGCAGCATACAAAGCGGGGTTCTTGCTTTCAGAATAATCTTTTTCCGTGAGCGTGGGAAAAAGTGCCGTTCATAGAAGCTCATCAGAATATTCAGCGGGTATGCGATCACACATCCGATCAGAAGAGGCGTTGCAGCCGAGAAAAGCTTCCCGAGGAAGCCGGACGCCGCTGGCCAATAATGGATGCCTAAATAAAGAAAAAAAGCAGCTGCCGTAATCTTTACGATTGTTTTTGTTTCTGTTTGATTCATTTTCTTTTCCTTTGCGCTCGGAGCACATACTGGTTTTTTCCCGGAGTGCGGTATCTCTGTACACAGAATCCTGTTTTTTATCATTATATCATACTGCTGCGAGAAATACAAGACGGAGAGGGGCTTCCTGGGGCGGGAAAGCTTCCCTTTGGTCTGCCCGACAGGATTCGATTCTCGCCTGCGGGCTCGGTCCGGCGCGGCGTTGTTCGAACCCGTTCATTTCATCCAAGCCAAACACAAAAAGAACCCATGAAAGGGTTCTTTTTGTGTTGGCCTGCCCGACAGGATTCGAACCTGCGACCTCGAGAGTCGGAGTCTCGCGCGCTATCCAACTGAGCCACGGGCAGATGAAAGCCGCCGTTCGGCGGCAATATTGATTTTTTGAACCGGGGAAGCTGTTCTATTTCCCTTTTTTCTTCAGAAGAAGAATTACAACGATGGCAACTGCACAAACAGCCAGCAGAATGATAAGAACCGGCGTGTTATCTCCGGTGAACGGGGAGAGCACCGTTTCGTTTGCAAGCGGAGCAGCTGTTACGAGCGGATCTGCCGGCTGTGCCGCTGTCGCGGACCCCGGAAAAGAGAACAGCAAGACCGGAAGCAGCAAAGCGCCGATGATGATCCGCAGGAGCTTCTGCATGGCATCCTCCTTGATCCGATTTTGTACCGCAAAATCCGCAACGTTGATGCGCTGCGCATCTGAAATTTCAAGTACGCTTTATTATAGCATCGCGCTTTTGTTTTGTCAAGTATCAGCCGCGAACAGAGTTTTCAATTATATACTGCTTCAGCAGATCAACAGCTGCTATTTGCTTGAGGTACGGGGCCCCATAGTAGGAAAGATACTCTTCATACTCTCCGTTCTCCACCGCGTCGGAGAAATATTCTTTCAGCTCCTCTTCTCCTACGGACTTCCCGAGCGATTCATATGCTGCCTCTACAACCAACGCAAGGTGCGCTTGCTCCTCGCAATACGGCCGCATTTCCTCTTTCAGGGCTTCGGCGGTTGTGCCGAAGGCATAGGAGAGAAACGTGTCGATGTCCAGGCCGTAGCTTTCCGCATACCCGCGGTAATACTCAAGCATCAGGGAAAGCTGATAATCCACATAGGCCTGCGGCAGCTCACTTACGGGAATGCTTGTAAGGTGCTCCAGAACATATTCCTCGATGCTTTCGGCTGATAGCGTTTCACGAACATACGCTTCCAGCTCTGCAACGGTTTTGCAGTCGGCATAAGTCAGTTTTTCGGCGACCAGCTCGTCGGTGAGCTCCGGGGTAAAGGCAATATAATTGATCGTGGTGACAAACAGTGCGTCTTTGCCGTTCAGTTCTTCCTTGCCGTAATCTTCGGGGAAGGTAACAGAAACATTGACCGTCTCTCCGGGTTTATGCCCGATCAGCTGTTCCAAAAAGTCGTCAATATAGGAGGTGATACCGATGGTAACGTCTGTACCCTGTCCCCCGGTTGATCCTCCGGAAAACTCTACTCCGTCAATGCTTCCGACATAATCGATATTTACGGTATCGTACATCCGGATCTCCCGATCCTGCTTCAGAGTAGTGTCAGCAAACTGTGCCGCAATTGTTGCCAGCTGCTTTTCTACATCTTTATCGCCAATGTTCCAAACCTCGTTCGGAATCACATGTCCGATCAGATCGGTGTTCCCGAAACGGACATACTGGAGCGCGTTTTCGCTCATGCCCCCGTCTTCCTGAAGGGCTCCGCTGTATATTTTTACTGTGTCGACGCTTTCTGTATCTCCTCCCGGTAAATCCGTTACAACGGAACCGGTCGTTGCGGAGGAGGTGGTTTCTTCCGGCTTCTTTGCTCCGCAGGAGGTGAGAAGCAGCAGCGCGAGGGCAGTACAGGCAATTTTGATTGGTTTCATTTTTTCTTCTTTCTGTTGATTGGATTTCGCACAGAGCGTATAAAATATTTTACACCGTTTTTCGCTTGTTTGCAACAGCGGCAGAAAGGAATTCACGGATTCTTCACAATCTTCTTTACTTTTCCGGTCCGGCGTGTTAGAATGGATCATTCTTTGAAGGGAGAAAGGAGGAGCTCAGTGACCTTTTTCGTTGTCATTCTGTATCTTGCCGCGCTGCCGCTTCTGATCGGTGTCAGCGGAATTCCGGAGTTCCTTTCGGAATCCCGCCGCAGAACAGGAGGGGACGGTCCGGACTCCGGTCAGACGCTTGGCCTGACAAGCAGGATGGCGGAGATTTATGCCTCTGTCAGCCGCATCATCGCCTCTCCGATATACAGCGTTTTGCGCTGTACGCCGCGCGCATTTGTTTCCCGTTTTGCTGCGTCAGGTCTTTTTTTCGTTTTTTCTGTGTTGACCGCACTCGGCACAGGCTCTCCGGAGCGGGATCTTCTGGTGTACTGCACCGCGGCGTTTTTGCTTTTTTTGTCCGTTTTTGTTGTCTACTTCGGATTTCTGCGCGGTGCTGTTTTCGCCGCGACCGGCGCAGTAGCGGCGGGAGTGGCACTGTCGCTTCTGGCTCGTCTTCGCGCGGAAAACCAAGGGGCAGCTTTGCTTGTCGCGGCGGCCGGGACCTTTTTGCTTCTTTTGCTTTCCCGCGATTATCTGCGCGCGGCACACAGAACCTATTATTTTGCCACAACCGGGTTTCTGCGCGGCGACTGCCTGATCAGTGTTCCGTTTTCCCTTTTGTTTCCGTCTTCTGTACGCCTTGTCGCCGTGGAGCTGGATATTGCGCAGTCCGGGCACTGGGAACAGCATTATTTTCTTGACGCACCGAATTGTCTGCGGACGCGTGCCGCTGCCTTGGGCGGTGCGCTGCTTGGTTTTGTTGCCGAACGGTATAGCCCCGAGGTTACCTATTATTTTCTTATGCCGCAAGACACCGATGCAGGGCGTGTGGAGCTGATGTTCCATGACTTCCGGCGGGAATCGCTTTCGGTTTCTTTCCCTGCGGAGGATTGCCGTGCACGCTATCTTGACCTTTTGCCGACGCAGGAAGAGCTTTTTGAAAACTACAACAGGCTTTTGCTTGAAAACAACACGGAAGCCCGGACGGCCGAGCTTGTTTTCGATCTCTCCTTTTCCGACCGCGATGCCGCCAATCGGTTTGCAGCGGGGATGCAGGGCGGAGGCAAAACAGCCGAGCTGGCTGAGAATACGGCGCCGGACGGGAAACAGATTTATACCGTTCTGCTTACCGAACGGCTTTCCCTGTCCTGTGCCGCGGTGACCGCGCGCTGCCGGGAGCTTCTTTATGCCGCACACGCCGCGGGCGGGGAGCTTTCCGTTTGGTACACGGCGAACGGAAAGCTTCCGTAAAAACGGAAACCGCCGGATCAACCGATCCGGCGGTTTTGTTATTTTGTCTGATCCTTTGAGACAAAGATGACCTCGCGGAGAGAGAGGGTGTCTGTTCCGTCGGTGTGGAACTCCAAACGGACTGTTTTGGCTTCGACCCCTTCGGGGAGTCCTTCGAGAGTAAAAATCAAGGGGGAGGTCTTTGAGAGGAAGGGAATGTCTTTGATCCGGTATTGATTGTTGATGATCGCGTCCACGCTTACCGGGGCGTTGGCTCCGTCCTCGGCGGGGTACAGATAGATCTGGTACGGTGCACAGCCGTCAAACTCCGCAGTCAGAACGGCGATGCCGTCGGTTGCTTTCAGGGATGCTGCCGGAGCGTGATACCATAGCTTATCCGAGAGAAGCGCTGCTGCTTCTGTGTCGACTCCGCCCAGCGTATAACCGCTGTACAGCACGGTTGTTCCGCGCACGCCGGAGGGCTGAGGCTGTCCGACTGTTGTCGGTCCGTTAATCCGGAGTACGCCGTCCTCCGAGAAGGAGAGCCGGTCGCAGTTGATCATTCTGCCGGCAATTTTGTAGTCTGTCGGATCGGTCAGACTGTGATAAACGCAGAAAAGCTCGGTGCCGTCCGGGGAAGCCACAACATCGTGGTGCCCGGTTCCGACCATTCTGCTTCCGTCGCTTGTCAATACCGGATTGTTTTCATACTTTGTGAAGGGCCCCAGCGGGCTTTCGGCGGTTGCATATCCGACTGCGTATTCCGGACGGGTATAGGAGTTACAGCTGTACATGAGATAATACAGCCCGTTGTGCTTCAGCATGACCGCGCCTTCAACAATTCGGCCTTGCTGAAGCTCCCACGGCTCGGACGGGGAGAGCACCGTTGTGAACTCGGTTGATGCCAGTTTCAAATCCGGTGTGAGCCGTGCCGCGACAATATCAAGACTCCCGCCGATTCCTCTGCGGTCATAGTTAAAATAAAGGTAGACGGATCCGTCGTCGTCAAAGAAGACAAACGGGTCGACCAGATCCTGTTCACACTTCAGAAACGGCTCATCCCCGACAAGCTTGAAGGGGCCGAGCGGATCGGTTGCCGTTGCAACACCCATCCAAAGGGCGGAGGATTTTCCGTAGACGGACTCATCATGGCATGCCGTGAAAAACATATAGAACACACCGTTCCGTTCCACAACACAGGGTGCCCAGTGCATGGTTTTATTCCATTTTCCGTCCGCCTGTAAGGCAATTCCTCGCTCTGACCAGCTGGACAGATCCTTGGAGGTCCAGACCTTGAATCCGGTGCCGATGGAGGTCGCATACATATAGTACAATCCGTCATGATAGAGAACCGTGGGGTCTGCTCCCCGGACGATCTTTGCGGTATTGCGGATATAGTCATAGCCATACTCGGTATAGCCGCGCTCGATCTCGGTGTATTCTTTCGGGGCGGGGTCGATATTGGGCGTATCGGTTACCGGCGGGGTTGTCGCGGTCTGCGGCGTATTTCCTCCGCAGGAGGAAAGGACGGGCGTGATCAGGAGGGCACCAAGCACCAGGGAAAGAAACTGTTTCATCTTTTTCTTCTCCGTTTTCCGGGGCATCGGCAGATACCCCCTTGTCATTGTTTTCATTATACATGCCCCGCACGCGAAAAAGCAACCCGAAAACCGAAGAAGGGATGCCTTTTGTATAAAAAGTCTCTTTTTTTTGCTCCGGACCCTTGAATCGTTTGAAATCCCATCCTCAGAAGTTTTCTCTGAAACAGCTCTATTAAGAGAAGTCTTCTTTCTGCCCCGAACAGAAAAATCCGGTCATTTCGACCGGATTTTTCTGTTGTTTTAGAGAAACGGAGGAATCATTTCAGGGTTATGCTGTTGTTCAGCACGGAGGTGCTGTAAAGAAAGAGCACATCCTGGCTGTCGAAGCGGACATACTGCCCGACAAAGGGAGAGGCAAGATAGCGGATGTCCACAAGAGTTATTTTGGAATATCCCTTGACCAGAAGAGGCGCGAGACTGCTGCCGTAGGAATCGCGGAAAATGACAAGCTCACGGTCGGTTTCCGCGTCCGGATTTTCAATGGTAAGCAGGGAGACGGAGCCGGAGAGGAACAATTCATAGGGATCCTTCCCGTTTCCTTTTTCCAGATCGTAGACGGATGTTTGGCTGCCGGTTTCATAATTTGTTACCGTACAGTTTTTCAGGGTTTCGCTTTCCAGGTAGTGAATCCGTTCTGCGGGCATAGGGAGCGCGGCATAGCCGTAGTAGACACCGTAGTAGTCGCGGTCAAGCTCGGTCTCTGTGTAGGTATCGGAAACAGAGACACCCATAGCCTCTGCGAGGCGCTGCGCGACCTTCTGAATCTTTTCCTGACGCCAGTGGGAATCCGTGCGGTAGTAGTCGGAGATTTCGAGTGTGTCGAAAAGATCAATATACTCCGCAAAATCGGTTTTCTCGGTCAGCGTGCGGACGAGTTCTTCGTAGTCATAGGTGGGATATCCCCCCTCCTCTGCGAGAAAGAAGTTTTTATCGGGAACGATTGACAGATAGATCCTGACATCGGTGTCCTTCATCAGTGTCTCATACAGGTTCCGGAAACGCTCTGCCGCATGATCAATCATGTCCGGATTCAGAGGGTAATCCAGCTGCGCGGCATAGCCGTCCCGGATGTAGACATCGTTGTTGGCTTTCTGATGCATGACATAAAAGGAGGTAACCGATTTCAGCGTGCGGAACTGCTCCCGCAGGGGAAACTGCTCGACGGCGTATTTTTCGGCTCCGTCCTTGAATTTTCCCGAAAGGATATTCTGCACGGAGAGGTCAGGTGCCTGTGCGAGCGGACGCCGCTCGGAAAGGGAGTAGGCATCTGCCGGCTTCAGCATTGCCCAGACGGCAAAGCCGAACAGAAAAACGGCAAGAAGCGCTATAACGGTATAATTTTTAATCGTTTTGGCTGACATGTTTGCCTCCTCAGAAGCGGAAGTACAGAAATGCGTTAAAGGAGCCGTCGACAAGGAACGCGGTGCAGACCGCGAGCAAAGCGACGAGGCAGATCGGTTCTGCCACTGCGAGTATTTTTTCTCCTGCGCGGGATGCCGAAAGCTTGCGTGCGGCAAGAGAGGGAAGGGGTGTTGCACCGATCATGGCGACGATCAGCATGACAGCAAAGCTGCGCAGATAATAAACGCTGACGCTGTCTGTAAGCGGCAGGGAGCCGGCACCGAACATTGCGCCGACTGAGGTAAGGGCATCCCGTGCGCCGGCTGCGTCGAAGATCACGAAGCTGACAGCGGCAAGAAGCAGGACGTAAACATGCTTCAGCACATGGGTTTTTTCAAGCGGCCGTTTGAGCCATAGCTTTTCGAGAATGAGGAAAAAGGCGAAGAACAATCCCCAAAGCACAAAATTCCAGGCTGCACCGTGCCAAAAACCGGTAAGCATCCAGACAATCAGAATGTTCAGGAAATGCCGCCACCGCGGAACGCGGTTGCCGCCGAGGGGAATGTAAACATAGTCCCGGAACCAGGAGCCGAGGCTCATGTGCCACCGGCGCCAAAACTCGGTGACTGTTCCGGAAATATAGGGGTAGTTGAAGTTTTCGGCAAAATGGAATCCGAAAATTCTGCCGAGACCGATTGCCATGTCGCTGTATCCGGAAAAATCGAAATAAAGCTGCAGCATGAAAGCGATCGCATAGAGCCAGTAGAACAGGAGCGTTTTTTCGTCCGTTTCCTTGAAATCCTTGACAAGAACACCGAGAACGTCGGCGATCAGTATTTTTTTGGACAGACCGATGATAAACCGGCGCGCTCCCGCTGCCGCGTCGGCGATGCTGTGGGTTCGGTTTTCCAGCTCGTCGGCTACATCCGAGTAACGGACGATCGGACCTGCGATGAGCTGGGGAAACATGGCGATATAGGCAGCCAGGTTGATGAAATTCCGCTGCGCCTTCTTATCCCCACGGTAGACATCCACAACATAGCTGAGAATCTGGAAGGTATAGAAACTGATTCCGATCGGAAGCGCCACCTTCAGCAGGGGAACGGACAGCCCGGTTACCGCGTTGAAGTTTGCAATAAAGAAATCTGCATATTTACAGTATCCGAGCAGTCCGAGGCTGAAGAGTACGGAAACGGTCAGATAGACCTTTGCGCGTTTTTTGTTCGCTGTCAGATTCTTTTCAACCAACAGTCCGAAAAGGTAGCCCTGTACAATGGAGAGCACCATGAATACGACGAAGCGCGGTTCTCCCCATGCATAGAAGAAGAGGCTGGACAGAAGCAAAACGGTATTCTTTAATTTTTTCGGGGCAAGAAAATACAGCACAAGGACGCAGGGAAGAAAGTAATACAGAAACGGAATGCTGGAAAAAAGCATACTGTTTACTCCTGTTTGTTATTATGCTAAGAATTCTTGTGAAGAATTTACTGGATTGCTTCTTCGTGGAGGATAACGGCATCCGGATAAGCGGAGAGAAGTTTGTCGCGGAAGGTATCCACCGGAGTCTTGCCGAACATAGAGATCACATACTGATCAAGCTGGATCACAACCAGCTTGTCCGGGAACCCGCACATCCACTGCCGTGCCTGCATATTGTCGCGGAGAGCCGCGGCAAGCCCTGTAATATCCTCTGCCTTTTTAACGTGGAAGGCACCGCAGGTAAAGGTGTTGGCGTTCATCATGTGCATCAGAGAGGCGGCACCGTCGATTTTATCAGTATAATCCTCCGGGAAGCAGAAAAGCCAGTCGAGGGTGCCCTTCTCAATGTTTTCCAGAACGATTTTGCCGGGAGCATCCATGACCATGTTCTCGGAATCGCCTCCGGAAACGGCAAATTTTTCGTCATCCGCATAGCTTCCCCAGACGGTGTTCAGAAGGTCAAGCGTGTCAGTGGGGAGAGAGGCGGAAGGATCCTCTGTGGTTGCGGGCGTTTCCGTTGTTGTGTCGGTGGTTGCGGCAGGCGTTGTGACATTGTCATTCTGGTCCTTGTTTCCTCCGCAGGCAGTAAGGGAAAGTGCCATCAGCAGCGCGAGTGCAAAACAGGTTAACTTCTTCATCTTATCAATCTCCTTTTTGTTTTGGTTTTTCATATTAATAGAATTATTTTTTGCAAATGATCCATCCGTTCAGGGAGGAATCATAGGTGAGGAGCAGCGTTGTGCTGCCGACGGTCATTTCATAGCATTGTCTGCTGTCCGCGTCCGGAATCACCCAACGGACAGACAGTTCTCCCTGACCGGTAAAGGAAGTTCCCGATCCGATTCTTTCGGTACCGCAGAAAACGTCAAACGTGCCGGAGGAAACCCGGATTTCTGTTTCTCTTCTGACGGAGATCTGTAGGGTTACCCTTTCCGACCCGTCAAAGAAACGAACGACATAAGGTTCTGCCGAAGCGGCAACCGGAATCGGTTCGGTGCCGAGTTCCGTGCCGTTTACCGTAATGCCCGGAACGGCTGTCAGCCGGAGAAACAACACAGAACAAAACAGGACCGCAAGGCAGGCGGCAGCGGCATAAAGTCCCCGCAGGAAATTCTGACCGCGTTTCGGTGTTTTTTTCTGAGCATCCTCCAGCAGCGCGTCATCAATCTGAGTCAGAGCGCGCGCCATAATTTCATTTTTCATAAAGATAGCCCTCGCTTTCCAGACGGATCCGCAGCTTATTCCGAAGTCGGAACAGAATGGATTTTACCTTGCTTTGGCTGAGACCGAAGTGTTCGGCAAGCTCTTCCACCGACTCGCAGTAAAAGTATCTCCGGACAAAAATACGGCGCCCTTCCTCCTTCTGCTCCCACAGAAAAGCACTGATTCTCCGGGAGAGATCTTCCGCGTCCAGCGCTTCTCCGACCGAGGAACGATCCGGGGTGCAGTCGTCCAGCTCGTCAAGAGACAGCGCAAACTCTCCCGCACCGCGTTTTTCGGCGTGTCGAGCCTTGCAGCGGTTCAGTGCAAGGTTTCTGGCAATCTTGCCGAGAAAGGCGGAAAGACATACGGGGCGGCTTGGGGGAATCGCGTTCCAGGTCTGAAGCCAGGTATCGTTGACGTTTTCCTCGCTGTCATGCAGATCGTTCAGGATGTTCATGGAAATCTTCATACAGTAGGAACCGTATTTTGAGGCGGTTTCGCTGATTGCCTGCTCTTTTCGGAGCCAGTACAGATCAACAATTTTTTCGTCATCCATCTGCCCTCCTCTCCTGCAAAATCCGTCCTCACCCATATAGACAACTTTTCTGCAGGGACGGTTGCATTTTCAAAAATATTTTTTGCATTTTATCACAGTATATCACTCCCGGGCAGAGAAATCAACCGGTTGTTGTCAGGTTGCAGCTTCTGCAGCCCGAGAATTCCGGAAGAAACACGGCGAAACGGGCAGAGCGGCAAACCGAGACGAAGCAAATCCGACGGGGAAGGGCGGTACATAAGGTCAAACCGATTCTTCTCAGAACAGCGACCGCCCGCACACCGGATTCCGAAGGTCCGCGCTCCTGCAAGGCAAGGACCGTCCTGGCGAGGATGGATGCTTGTCGGTCCGGCGGGAGAAGGACTGCGGCACCGACTCCTTGATTTCCGGACAGACTTGTTTTCGGAGGGAAGTCGTGTCGGGTACTGCTTTGTTCGGCGTTTTGTAATAAAAAAGGAGAAGAAATAGGGCGTTTTGTACAATTGACAACTTCTTTTGCGCTGCGGTATAATACAAATATATGAATTTCTGTCCCCGGACGGCCTTCGGTCGTTCAAAACGGTGAATTTATGAAAAAGTCCTTTTGGTATTTCTTATTGGTTGCGTGTGTTTGCTGTTCGCTGTTGCTGCTTGCCGGCTGCAACCCCGAGGCTTCCGTGCGTGACTTTTTCAATATGGATCCGCGATACCCGGATTATACCGATCCGGGTACTATTCGCGTCTCTTTTGGCAGCGGAGACGGAATCCGCATCACCTCGCAGAACCCGATTGAGGTTGTTCCGGGTGGGGATGCGGTCTTTTACTATGAGCTGGAGGACGGCGTTGTGCTGGACGGCGTTCCGGGGGCGGAGATCACGGAGGACGGAAGAATCGTTCTGTCCGGAGTGAATTATCCCACCACACTCCGTGCGCAGATACATTATCTTGACACCTTTTCCTTTTCTCTTGAGAATGCCGATCAAAAGGGAGGCTCCGTGACAAGCGATCGCCCCGGAGGAACCTACTGGGACGGAACCGTAATCACGCTTTCTGCCGCGCCTGCGGATAATTTTGTTTTCGCGGGCTTCAGCGCGGATGCCCCGCTCTCGGAGAACGGCACGCTGCTTTCCGAGTCTGCTCCATATTCTGTGACCCTTTCCGCCGATACGAAGATTTATGCCAACTTTACCCGCATAGCTGCTTTTGTTACCCTGGAAAAGACGGAAGGACTGACCCCTTCCGGGGAAACGCTTGTTACCGTTCCGGTCGGTGGGGATATAGATTTTTCCTTCTCTTTGGATGAGGGGTATGTAATCGATTCTGTCTCCGGCGGCAAACTCGTCGGAAACCGTGTGGTTGTGCGCAGTGTTCAGGATGACACGACCGTGCGCGTGGTTACCAGACAGCTTGACCGCTATACCTGTACGCTTGCTTCCTCAGACCCGGCGCACGGCAGTGCCGCCGTCACCTCCGAGTCTGCTTCTGTCTGGCAGGGGGAGAGCATTACTGTGACCGCTACCGGCGCGCCGCATTATGTTTTTGTTTCCTACACGAAGGACAAACCTGCGTCACAGGGGGGAACGGTTGTTTCTCAGGATTCGGTTTATACCTTTGTTCCGGACGGAGACATTCTGCTTTATGCCAATTTCATTCTCGGAAATCTCCGGGTTACGCTTGACCTCTCCGCGGCTCCGGGGGTAACCTGCCATACGCCCCTCACTGTTGAAACCGCATTGGGGGCGACCGCCGTCTTCGATCTCAGTTTTTCGCTTGGAACGGTTGTCGACTCCGTTTCGGGAGGCGTGCTGAACGGAAATACGCTGACCGTTACCGGCGTATCGGATGACTGCACGGTCGTTCTTCGCACGCATGTTGTGCCTTATTATACTCTTCGCGCAGAGAGCAGCAATCCTTCCTATGGAACGGTTACCCTATCTTCCGCTGCCGGCGTTTTTGAGGAAAATGCAACGGTGACTGCTTCGGCACGGGAAACAGAAACCGGTCGGTTCCGCGGCTTCTCCGTCGGGGCACCGCTTGCCTCCGGCGGAACGCTTGTTTCCTCCTCCGAAAGTTATACCTTCCGTATGACGGCAGACCTTGTGCTGTACGCAAACTTTGAGGCAGCCCCCTATGACCCCGCTTTGACTGCGACTGCGCCGGCAGGCAAATGGCTTCTCTTCTATCACCCGAACGGAGGCATCAGCACCGCGACAAACAACACGGCCTATCGCAGGGAGCAGTTCTCCAACGAATACTATCTCTGCCCCAATACCCTTCCGGATTGTAACTATTTCACCCGCAAGGGATATGTTCTCGTCGGTTACAATACCCGTGAGGACGGGACCGGAACCTATTACGGTCTTGGTTGGAACGTCGTCATGCCGGAGGACCGGGATGCGATTTCTCTTTACTGTATGTGGGAGAAGGAAAGCCCGGCGACTTCGTTTACTTACTATCGTGCCGGCAGCAGCATCATCCTCACCGGATATCGGGGAACCGAGGAAACGGTTGTTATCCCTGAAAAAATCGGAGGCTACAGTGTGACGCAGCTTGCCGCCGGTTTTTTGAAGAACAACAGCAGGATTCGGAAGCTTGTCATTTCGAAAAACGTAACCACCATTGAGCCCGGCGCAATTGTGAATTGCAGTAAGCTCCAGTCGATCCACTACCCCGACAGCATTCTTTCCTGTCCGGATGATTTCTATACCAACTGTCCGAGCTACCAGACTCTCTATCTTCAGGCGACGCGCTATCCGTACCGCTCTGCGAGCCGTGTCGGTACCTATGCGATCAAGTTTGAGCGACTGATCACCGCAAAAGGAAGAAAACTTGTCATGGTTTCCGGTTCGAACGGCGCGTGGGGTGTGGATTCCCCGGCTCTGGAAAAACTTCTTCTTGACGCGGGCTATGATTTCAGTATCGTAAACTACGGCTGTTCTGCCGGAACCTCCGCGCTCTTCTATCTTGAGGTGATTTCTCATTTCGTCAAGGAGGGCGATCTTGTTCTTCATCAGCCGGAATGCAGTTCGCAGGGCTACGGCTGGAACTGGATCAACACAACGCTGATTGATTTCTTTGAAGGGGCATATGATGCTTTCAGTTATGTGGATGTTCGCCGCTATAACGGGATTTACTCCTCGCTTTCCTCTTTCCTGACCACCCGCGCTTCGAGCGGAAAGAGCAGTACCTATGAGGTTTACTGCACGACCGAGCCGGTCAATCTCTACGGAGACTGTGCATGGAAGTACACCGGAACGACAGGGGGCTGCAATACCTCCTTTGATAAATATGAAGCGACAGACGGGGTCATTCAGTTTTCTCAGGGACGGGACAGCATTGTTTCTTATTGTGACAAGCTGAACTATGCTCTTGATTTGATTGCGGATAACGGCGGTACTGTGCTTTCCTCCTTTGCGTCAGTCGTAAGCTGTTATCTGAAACCGGAATCCCGAGAGACGGGCGGCGTTCAGCAGAAGGTTTATGAAAAGGCGGTGGATACCTATCTGCATTCAACCCGGATTTCCAACGTCTCCGACTATATTTTCGACCGTTCTTTGTTCTATAACTCACAGTGGCATTTGAACATTTCCGGAAAGTCGATCCGTACCAATCGCCTGGCAGACGATCTGATCGCTTATCTGTCGAAATAGGAGGAAATATGCTCGATTTTCTGCAAACTTATGCGCAGCAGCTTATAGTTGCCGTGTTTTTCCTCGTTTTCCTTATCTGCGGCGCTTTCTTCCGTAAGCGCGGATATCGGGTCTTTACCGGCTTCTGCGTTCTGTTTGAGGTGCTTTCCGCTGCATTGCTTTTTTATCTTCTTTTGCCGCTTGGGATAGAGATTCTCCTTCCCGCCGTATTGGCTCTTCTTCTTGTCGCGCTTCTTTGAAGAATCTGATCAAAGCAGGTATCCGTTATGGTTTTCAATTCCTTTGAGTTTCTGATCTTTTTCCCGATCGTTCTGGTCTTGTATTATCTTTTGCCGGAACGCCCGCGATGGATCATGCTTCTGGCCGCAAGTTACTATTTCTATATGTCCTGGAATGCGGATCTGATCTTCCTGATTCTTTTTACGACCGCTGTATCCTATGTCAGTGCGATTCTGATTGAAAAGGAAAGGAAGAAGCATCCGGATAAACCGAAGAGCGCTTCGGCAAAATTCTGGCTGATTCTGACGCTTGTTGTCTCGCTTGGAGTTCTCTTCTTTTTCAAATACTTCAATTTCTTTTCCCGCACGGTAGCCGATGTGATCTCCTTGTTTACCTTGAAGCCCTCCGATCCTGTCGTGCTGGATCTCATCCTTCCCGTCGGAATTTCCTTTTACACCTTTCAGACGCTTTCCTACGTTATCGATGTTTACCGCGGATCCCTTCCTGCGGAGCGCCATTTCGGCTATTATGCTCTCTACGTTTCCTTCTTCCCGCAGCTTGTCGCGGGACCGATTGAACGCCCGGAGAATCTTCTGCCGCAGCTTCGTGTCCGGAAGAAGCTCACGCGGGAGAATGCGGAAGGCGGACTGAAAAAAATGCTGATCGGCTTTTTCAAAAAGGTGGTTGTTGCCGATCTGCTTGCTACCTATGTCGCCGCCGTCTATAATGATCCGGAGACAGCGAACGGTCCGGCTGTTCTGATTGCTACTGTACTGTTTGCCTTTCAGATTTACTGCGATTTTTCCGGTTACACCGATATTGCGATCGGCTGTGCACAGCTGATGGGAATCAGGCTGATGCAGAACTTTGACCGCCCTTATACGGCGGAATCCATCAAAGAGTTCTGGCGCCGCTGGCATATTTCTCTTTCCTCCTGGTTCCGGGATTACATCTATTTCCCGCTCGGTGGCAGCCGCTGCGGAACCTTCCGGAAAAACCTCAATGTCTGCATCGTTTTCCTGGTTTCCGGACTTTGGCACGGAGCCGATATGGCATTTGTTTTCTGGGGAGCGTTGCACGGACTGTACCAGGTGATCGGCGGCTTTACGGAAAAACCGCGGCAGCGGATGTGGCAGGCGCTTCATATCGATCCCCGCGGACGGTTTGTGCGCACACTGCGTCGCTTCAACACCTTTCTGCTTGTTTGCTTCGGGTGGATTTTCTTCCGTGCCGCCAGCGTGCCGAATATGCGCAGTTTTGCCGCGGTGAAAATTCTGCTGACAAAGCTCTTTACCGACTGGGGGGCAGGGTCCTTCGGAGCCGCCCTGGAGATTTGCGGACTGACGCTTCCCGCGATTCTTACCACAGTGCTTTCGCTTCTTGTGCTTCAGCGGCTTGACGCGACCGGGATGAACCTTTCCTCTCCGGAACCTTCCGGGCTTCCCGTCCGTACTGCGGAGCCGGCGCGTTTTGCGTATGCTGTCTGGGCGGTTGCACTTGCGTGGCTCCTGCTGCTTGCCGGGGACGGCGCAAGCTCCTTTATCTATTTCCAGTTCTGAGGAAAACACCCGGAGCCGGTAAACTCTTTTGAGGAGAATGCCATGAAAAAGGCAAAAAAAATCCTGAAACCGATTCTATGCGCCGCTGCGCTGCTGCTCGCGGTGCTTCTGCCGTTCGGGATCGTTGCGGATGTTGTGTTCGCGGTTCCGCCGGTTTATGAGGAAACCTTTCTCGGTGAACTGGCACCGAAGTTTGAGCGCCTGTGTGAGACCGACGAGCCGAAGCTGGTGCTTGTCGGCGGAAGCTCTGTTGCCTTTGGTTTTGACTCCGGGCTGCTTTCTCAGTATACCGGGATGGAGGTTGTGAACTTCGGTCTGTATGCTACGCTCGGAACAAAGATTATGCTTGACCTTTCGGAAGCAAACATCAATGCGGGGGATCTGATCCTTCTGGCCCCTGAGATGGATGAGCAGACACTTTCCCTGTATTTCAATGCGGAAGCGGCGTGGCAGGCAATCGAGAGTGATTTTTCGATGCTGCGCTTTATCGGCTCCGATAACTACGGCGACCTTGCCGGGGGGATTTTCGGCTATGTGAAAAGCAAGCTGAACTACACGCTTTCCGGAACCAAGCCCCGTCCGACCGGAATTTACTGCCGGGACAGCTTTAACGAATACGGAGATCTTTCGGCGATACGTGAAAAGAACATTATGACACTCGGATATGACGCCAATCGCCCCATTTCGCTCACTCCGGAGCTGTTTGACAAAGACTTTCTTTCCTATCTCAATGCTTATATCGCCCGCGCGGAGGCGAAAGGCGCGACGGTTTTGTTCTCTTTCTGCCCGATCAACCGTGATGCACTGGCAGAAGGAACGACAGAGGAATCCCTTTCCGCATTCTACCGTTTTGTCTGTGAGAATGTGAAATGCCCCGTGATCACCGGGCTTGACACAGCAATCATGGATGCGGGATATTTCTATGATACGAACTTTCATCTGAACGATGCCGGTGCGATTGTCCATACGGCTGCGCTGATTGACGATCTTTACCGCTATCAGGGCAGAACAGATGTCCACAGCATCAGTTTGCCGGCGGTTCCCGGTTCGGAGGAGGATCCGGATACCCCGGTGGGGCCGCTTCCGTCGGAGGAGGATCCGTGGGAAAAATACTTCCTGTACGAAACCTACGGAAAGGCGCGTGGCATTGTCGGTGTCACGGAGGAGGGAAAGACGCTTTCTGCTCTCGAGCTTCCGAAAACATCGGAGGGCCTTCCGGTCCGCATCCTTGTGAAAAATGCGCTGTCCGGCTGTGACAAGCTGACCGATCTGACCATCCGGGAGAACATCACGCTTCTTGAGGACGGCTGCCTTGCCGGTGCACCGCAGCTTGTGCGGATTCATATGCGTCGCGAAACCTGTGACGAGTTGGAGGCGGGGCCAAACCTTTTTGAAGGTTCGCCGAGCGGACTTTTCGTTTATCTGTACTCGGATACTTCCTATTTCAATTTCACCTCCGGATACTGGTGGAGCGTTCATTCTTCCCGTCTGAAGCGCGCAAACTGATCAAAAGGCAGGAAAAAAGCGGCTTCCGAAATGCACAGGCGCCTTTCGGAAGCCGCTGCTTTTGTCTTGCTTTCAGGCAAGAAACCCGTTGATAATCTGCTCCTCTGCTTCCGCTTCGGTCAGACCCAGGGTCATCAGCTTGATGATCTGTTCGCCGGCGATTTTCCCGATTGCCGCTTCGTGGATCAGCGAGGCGTCCACATGATTCGCGTCAAGCTGCGGGATGGCCAGTACGCGCGCCCGATCCATGATGATCGCATCGCATTCGGTATGGCCGACACAGGCGCAGTTCCCGGTCAGACGGGAGTTGAATACCTGGTAAGAGTTTTCCTTGGCAACCGAGCGCGAAATGATATCGGCGCTGCTGCCGTGCCCGTTCAGTTCGGTAACGTAGCTGCTTTCCGCGTGCTGGGAGCCGTGTGTCATCAGACGCTCCCGCACGACAAGCTTCGCTCCCGCTTCCAGCTTTGCTTCCGTTGTCCGAATGGTGGAATCCACACCGCGGATCTGGACCATTTCCATTTCAACAAAGCTGTTTTCCCCGCAGTAGACTTCGGTGCGGGGGTTCAGGATCCGTTTCCCGTTTCCGTCTCCCTCGCCGTAATGCTTTTCGACATACCGGATGTGGGCATTCTTCCCGACAAAAAAGCGATGGACGCCGTCATGCTGCGAATCCTGGTTCCCACAGTTATGAATGCCGCAGCCGGCAACGATGACAACATCGCTGTCCTCGCCGATATAGAAATCATTGTAAACGACTTCCTTCAGCCCGCTTTCGCTGATCACAACGGGGATGTGCACACTTTCCTGTTTTGTTCCGGGTTTGATCCGGATATCAATACCGGGTTTGTCCGTTTTTGTGGTGATTTCAATGTTCGCTGTCGTGTTTCTCCCTGCCATTGCACTGTTGGCGCGAATATTGTAGGCTCCGGTCGGGACGGTATGAAGATCGGCGACCTCCTCGAGAATGTGTTTTTGAATTTCATTCAGCACGGTTTCCGTTCCCCCTTTACTTTACAAGACGGTCGCAGACAGAAGGGGAAGTGGTACGCAGAAGCTCCGGCAGGATTTCCTCTCGGCTGCCCTGCCGCACAACTTCGCCCTGTGCGATCAGAATAATCTCGTCGGCAATGTTCAGAATGCGCTCCTGATGGGAGATGATCAGGATCGATCCGTGCGTTTGTTCACGCATGTTCTCAAAGACACGGATCAGACTCTGAAAGCTCCAAAGGTCGATGCCGGCCTCCGGTTCGTCAAAAACGGAAAGCCGGGTGGAGCGCGCCAGAACCGTGGCGATTTCAATGCGCTTCAGCTCCCCTCCGGAGAGGCTGGCGTTGACCTCGCGCGCGACGTAATCGCGCGCGCAAAGCCCGACAGCAGAAAGAAAGTCACACGCTTCCGCCGCAGTCAGTTCGCGTTTTGCCGCAAGGCGGAGAAGGTCGAGGACACGGATGCCTTTGAAGCGCACAGGCTGCTGCAGGGCAAAGCTGATACCCATATTGGCTCGTTCTGTGATGCTTTTTTCGGTGATATCTGTACCGTCCAGATAGATGCTGCCGCCTGTCGGCCGTTCAATTCCCATAATCAACTTGGCCAGGGTCGATTTTCCCCCGCCGTTCGGTCCGGTGACAACAACGAACTTACCGTCCCCGACGGTAAGACTCGCGTTTTTGATAATTTCTTTTTTTCCGTCTTCTTCCGGAACCTGGAAGGAGACGTTTTTCAGTTCCAGCATAGCTTGTCCTTTCGGATATCCGATTCAGATAACTTCATTATACCGCAGGACCTACGGCTTGTCAACCGCCGGAGGGGTCTCTCTTTTCCTTCCGTGTTTCTTTTTTCTCCCCTCAATAAAAAACCATCCGATTAAATGATATTTGCCGTAGGGCCCTCATATAATGTCTATGAAAAGAGCAGCAAATATCCGGCAAAGATGACGAAAACGCACTTCGTTCCGGATAAGCCGTACAAGCTTTCTCGCAAGGGAAAAAGGGCAAATCCGGAACGCGCAGCACGGGGATCCATGTTGCGGGCATAAGAAAAAGAAGAATATCCGACAAAGAGAAAACAGGAGGAGCAAAGTGTGGATACTTACGGCAGATTAATCAAATGCATGCAGGAAGTCGGAATGATGGATAGTCAGCAGAAAATAGTAGATAAGTCCTCAATGGTCTTTATAGCCTTTTTTGTCGAACTGGAAAACGAATTCAAAATACAGATTCCTGAGCAGTACTTAACCATTGAAGTGTTGAATTCCCTCGACGTTTTGATCGATTTAATTGACAGTTTGACAAAGGAAGAGAATAAATGAGCTATTATGATGCCATAATTATTGACAGCGGATATTCCGGAAACCGGAAGGGGATTGACGGAAGGAATCTGACCTCCTCCTGCCGGGATGACCTGCGGGATCCGATTGATCACGGAACGGCTGTCGTGGATCTGATTCTGCATCAGAACCCGGAAGCCAAGGTGTATGTGATCAAGCTCTGCAATACTTATGATGATTTTACGGAAGAAGATCTGTGTTCGGCGCTGGAGCATATTCTCCGGGAAAATCTTTTCTGCGGTGTGATCAATATCAGCTTAGGCATTCAGAAACTGCGGGATTACGCCCGCCTGAAGGGACTGCTGCATGCTTTAAAGGAGAGAAATGCCGTTACGGTTTCGGCTTTTCATCCGTTCAGTATCTCTTTTCCCGCTGCCTTTGAGGAGGTCATCGGTGTGGATGTCAGCGAGAAGATCAAGCATGCGGATGAGTATCTGTTTAACGAAAACAGCGGGATTGATCTTGTCGGGACAAACAGTTATATCCGAATGGTCGACGGGGAAGGTCACGGCGTATTGAAAAAAGGCTCCAGCTTTGTGGCGGCAAAAATCTCCGGTCTGCTTGTGTCCTTTTTCCGTGAGAACCCGGCGGCAGAGGACCGCTTATCTATGGCACGTGCCTATCTCAAGGCAAACGCCAGATATACTTACACCTTCCCGGTAATACCGCACAATCAGGGAAAACGCTTCGTACAGGAAACAGGGCATGCGATTCTTTTGCCCTTTAATAAGGAAATCTATCCGATTGCAGCAAATGAGGACCTCCTGAGCTTTTCGGTAGATGCCTACTATGATTTCGGCATCAGTCTGAACAAGAATAAAAGGATCCGGGAGCTTCTGCCATACAGCGACAACAGTAAAGTTGTTACCGCATTCAGTGAGATCCGATGGGATGAGGGATTTGATACCGTTATCTGCGGACATTGCAGGGAGTATGAAGAAATAACCGGAAAGCCCTTTCATCAGGAGCTGATCCGGCTCTGTAAGAAAAACGGCAAACGGCTGTATTCCTTTGACGATTTTTCCTCCGCAGCAGAAAAGGAACACCTGGACGATTATTTTTGTCCGGATCTCTCTGCCGATATGGTGCGGCGCGAGCATTTTAATAAGCTTTATGAATTTGGAAAACCGGTTGTCGCTGTGATGGGAACCAGCTCCGTGCAGGGGAAATTCAGCGTTCAATTGTATTTAAGAAGACAGCTGACGGCGGCAGGGTATAAGGTTTCCAATATCGGAACTGAGCCGACCGGCTATCTCTTCGGCTTTGATTCGGTATTACCGATGGGATACGGTTCGGGTCTCCGGCTCACTTCCTATGAGTTTGTAAACCTTTTGAACAGTGCCGTTCATGAAGCAGAGGAAGAAATGCCGGATCTTCTGATCGTGGGTTCACAGTCCGGAACGGTTCCGGCCTATCGAAACAATTTGCAATTCCTGTTATTCCGGCAGTACGAGCTTCTGCAGGCTTGCGATCCGGACGCGGTGATTCTGACGGTTAACAGCTTTGATGAGATCGGATATATACGGAAAACCATACAGTTTATTGAAAGCGGCACACATGCCAAGGTGATTGCGCTCGTGGTGTCTCCGCTGAAGATATCGTCGGAAGGCATTCTGAGGGCAAGAAGGGAGCCCCTTGCGGCATCGGAGTGCCCCGAGCTCCTTGCCCGTTTCCGGACAGCATTCAAAATACCGGTGTATCTGTTCCAATACAATATCGAAGAATTGCCGCAGACAGTGATCGACTTTTTCAGCTAAAGAAGGACCGATCTCGCCTGCCCCTTCCGGCTTTCCGTGGGACGGGAAACGGGGCAGTCAAGGACAGAAAGGAGCCGCTTATGTATTCACAATCGATTTACAATATCTATTTTGAAAACTATAATCATGATGCCGTACTTTTCAATACCCTTAGCGGAAACCTGCTGAGAATACCGGCAGACCGGACTGACCGCGTCCTTCCCGCAGTCAATCAACCGGACGCCTGCCGGAACAGAGAACTGTTGCAGTATCTTAAGCAGCGCGGCTTTCTTGTCCGGGACCCGACCGAGGAAACAGAGAAGGCAAGACAGCTGTTTGAGTCATTTATTGACAGCAACCGGCAATATATTTTAACCATTATGCCAACTGAAGGCTGTAATTTTCGATGCCCCTATTGCTTTGAGAGCCATCAATGTGGTAAAATAAATAAAAAAATCGAAAAAAATATCCTTGCGTTTGTAGAACGGATTCTTTCGGAAACCAACGTTCTCTCCCTTAACTGGTACGGTGGGGAACCTCTTTTGGAGATCGACAGCATTGTCCGATTGTCATCCGGGATCAAAGCGCTCTGTAAGGAGAAAAGAAAAACCTTCCTGGCAAGCATTACAACAAACGGCTACTTATTGACCTACGAGAATTATCTGAAGCTGAAGGCGGGAAATGTGCTTTCCTATGCGGTTACGCTGGACGGACTGCCGGAGTATCATAATAAAACCCGCCCGCTGGCGAACGGAGATCCAAGCTTTGAAACAATCTTCTCCAATCTGAAGCAGATTCAGCAGCTTGAAAAATCCCATCTGGTCCGATTTGCTATCCGAACCAATTATACAGCGGAAAGCATCAAAGGAAAGGCCGCATGGGAGGAGTATCTGAACAGGAATCTTCTGTTTGATAAACGGTTTCAATATGTTCCGAGATTTGCCTGGAATAACAGAAACAGCCAATATGCAGACGATCAATATATTCCGTTCGAGCTGAACGACAATATCAACCTGTTGCATGAGATCCCCGCGGAAGTGACGCCGGAGGCACATCGGAAACTCGAAGGGCTTCTTTCCGACGGCAGCGGCTTTGCCTTTGCCGAGCAACACCTCCGGTCTTTGGTCAAGGGCGACCAAATTTGCCCCGCCGGATGTCGGAATTCCATCGTGCTGGGACCGGACGGAACGGCCTATAAATGCCAGGTTGCTTTGGACTCTCCCGAAAACAAGGTAGGAATCCTGAAAGAAAACGGAGAAATTGCTTTTAATGATCATCTGAGCCGTTGGGTCAAGCAGAAGCCGGTTCTTCCTGACGGAACCGACTGCCTGCGGTGTGTGCTGTTTCCCCTTTGCCGGAGTACCGGCTGCCCGGCAAAAACCAACCTTCCCGAGAATGTAGACAGAATCTGGTGTGCCCCCCTGCTGAAGGAAGTGAAAAAGTATCTTCATATCCTGACTTATCGGAAAAGTCCTTCGGATATGGAAGATCGGATCTGACGAGATGCAGGTATGCAGCATAAGATGCTACAGACGAAAGGAGGTGACACGTTCATGCAGGAGAAGAATATCAAGGGGCTGAAGAAGCCGGAACGCACGGAAAACGCAAATTGCTCTTTGTACCAAGACGAACTCAGCGGAGGAAAATGCATGCTCCTTTTTGATGGATGCTATCTGTTCGAAGAGAGCTGCCATTGATGATCGGTTTGGTTGACTGTTAGTGATTTTTCCATAATCTTATCAAGTGAGAACATAAAAAATGTAGCATCTTATGCTGCATGCCTGCAAAAAGGAGTGTGAAAAACGTGATCCTAGTGAATCCCCGCAATATGATCCGCCAGTATCGGGAGTGGGAAAAGGATCGCTGTCCGCGCGTGCCCTTTCCGACCGCTTATATGACCAGGTGCCTGTTCACGCTCTATTTTTCCTTATTTCTCTCCGCCTTTCTGATGTATCGCATTTTGATTATCGGTGCGCTGACAGCGCTGTTCTTCTTTCTGTTTTCCTACTACCTGTTTATGCAGCTTTGGAAGCTGCTTGGGCTGTCGCGATGGAAATTTCACTTGTTTTTCCTTCTGACGGGATCCGGAGTTTGCTGGCTCGGCGTCTTGCTTAGAACGTGTATTCTATCTTTCTTACAAGAAAAAGGCTGGTGATCGTTTTGTCAGCATTGTTTTTACAAAAAAACACCGAAAGCAGCGGGGACTGGTATACTGCGATTGAGTCCCTGAAAGTCGATTCCGTTCTTGGCATGACTGCGGATGCGGTGGCTCCGTTTATTACCGAAGATCCGGAGGAGATCCGCGCCCGGCAGTGTATTTTTGCCGATTGTATTGAGAACCCGGATTTGGTACAAGGCTTTGAAAAACTGCTTGGGTATATTACCGACATCAAGGAGATTATCAAAAAGGAGCAGACCTATGCGCAGGGCATGGAACGCACACTGTATTCCGTGCGTGCCATTGAGTTTTATCTGGACGCGATTGCGCTTGCAGAAAAGCTGTATGTGTCAACCGGAGAAAAACTGAACTCTGAGCGCTTAAAAAGCTTTTTGTTCGGATTTCACGCGGTGTTTATCAGTGAGCGTTTCAAGCAGATCGGTGACTATGTGCGCCAATGCCTGGAAAATGTTCAGACCGTAAAAAGCTTTACGGTCGGGATTAATCTGAATGCCAAGCTTGAGCCTGTGGAAATCGGCATTTTGTCGATGAACGAGGAGGAGTTTGTCACCTCCAACTTTTTTACCGATCTTTTCACCCCCTCGGGACGTACACAACAATTTGTGACCCCGATGATTCGTTTTTCCGGCAAAAACGAGCTTTTACAACGCTCTTTGTATCTTACGATGAATAACTATCTCTGTAAATCGGTCAGCCGAGCCTTCCGCGATATTCTCAAAAGCATGGATGAGATCACACTTTCCATGCTGAGTGCAGAGAAGGAGCTGCGCTTCCTCTGCCGGGCGTGTGCTTTCATCGATGGGCTGAAGGAGAACAAGGCGCCGTTCTGTTTTGCCGTTCCCGACGCGGATTCATGCTGTGTGCAGAGCGCTTATTCTCCGATTCTTCTCAAACATATCCGCTACACGGAGATTGTTCCGAACGATATTCGCTTTGACAGAGAAGGGATTTCCGTTCATATTTTAACCGGAGCAAACAGCGGGGGGAAAAGCGTTTATCTGCAGACCGTCGGAATCACGCAGATCCTGTTTCAGTTGGGGCTTTGTATCCCTGCCCTTCAGGCGCGTCTGCGCCCGCTGCACGGTGTTTATACGCATTTTGCGTCTGACTGCAGTGCGGACGACGCGTCCGGTGACAGTCGTTTTGCCGCTGAGTGCAGGCAGATGAAAAGCATTCTTGAAAGGCTTACGCCGGATTCCCTCGTTCTGATGGATGAGTCTTTTTCCGGAACTGCCGCTACGGAGGGTGCCGCTGTTGCTGCACAGGTACTCAAGCACCTTCTCCGTAAGGGTTGCTTCTGTATCTACTCCACGCATATTCATGAGGTTGTTTTGTTTATCGATGATCTCAACCGAAAAAAACGCAGCGTTGCGCCGATGTGCGTGGATACGAAGGAGGGCGTTCGAACTTTTCATGTTCTGTTCAACAAAACGGATGAGCATAGCCACGCGTATGACATTGCAAAAAAATACGGCCTTGAATTTTCGGAAGAAGAGGAATAGCGAAGAGCTGTCTCACACAGCAGGGGCTCTCTCCGTTTTGCGGAGAGAGCCCCTGCTGTGATTTTCTTTTCGTAAAGCGGTTTCCTGCATCTTACTGCGGAAAGAATGCTGTATCCAAAGGCGCAGAGCCGGTGTCAAAAAGGACAACGGTAACCGTGCAGCGAAAATAAGGTTAGAAGCCCAATTGACCGAGCAGCGTCGCAATTTCCGCGGGTTTCAGGACCTTGCCCATAGATACCACTTTTTCATTCACGACAAGGGCGGGCATTCTCATGACCCCGTATTCCATTACTTTCTGCATATCGGTGATATATTCCACTTCAACCGAAAGCCCTTTGTTCTTTACCGCTTGTTTCGTGTTCTCATACTGCTCGCGGCAGGACTTGCACCCTGCGCCTAATACCTTA
Source organism: Eubacteriales bacterium (assembly GCA_034178705.1). Classification (GTDB taxonomy): domain Bacteria; phylum Bacillota; class Clostridia; order Oscillospirales; family CAG-272; genus RUG12395. The sequence continues at coordinate 30,673 of JAXFQY010000062.1, forward strand.
ATACAGCAGATTCCGTTTGCGTTTTCTCCGCAGCAATTGTTTATGCTTTCGGTGGGGTTGTTCGTGGGACAGCCGCTGCTGCAAGCACAAACGGGAGCCTTTTTTCCCTCTTCCTTTTTCTTTCCAAGGTTAAACAGTGCCATCATGGTTCCTCCAAAATCATATAATGATATTTTGTATCGTATTGAAGACATATCCGACAATTATAATCCCGACCGTACAAACAGCAACAAAAATACCGAGCAGTTTCGGTTTAACGGCTTTGCGAAGCATAATCATGGACGGCAGAGAAAGTGTGGTAACGGCCATCATAAAGGACAGAACAACACCGAGCAAGGCCCCTTTTGCGAGCAAAGCCTCCGCAATCGGGATTGTGCCGAAGATATCGGCATACATCGGAATGCCTGCAATCGTTGCAAGAATTACTCCGAACAGATTGTTATCACCCAGAATTCTGACAATGAAATCCTGCGGTATCCAGTTATGAATAATTGCTCCGATACCTACGCCGATAAGGACATACGGCGCAACCTTTTTAACCGTTGAGACAACCTGTTCCCAAGCATATTTTATACGGTCTTTGCAATGAAGCTCTTCCTGCGGAAGATCAATGGAATGTCCCTTGCGGATATAATCTTCGACTTCCGTTTCAAGATGGAGTTTCCCGATCAGCGTACCTCCGACTACGGCCACAGCCAAACCGAGAAGCACATATACCGCCGCAACCTTCCAGCCGAAAATGCTCATCAGCAGAATAAGGCTTCCGAGATCCACCATCGGAGAAGAAATCAAAAAGGAGAAGGTTACGCCCAAGGGTAAGCCTGCACCTGTAAATCCGATAAACAGCGGAATGGAGGAACAGGAGCAGAACGGCGTTACCGTACCGAGCAGAGCGGCAAGAAGATTTGCCCATATCCCGTGAAATCTCGAGAGTATTTTCTTTGTCCTCTCCGGCGGGAAGTAACTTTGAATATAAGAGATCATCAGAATCAAAACGCCCAAGAGAACCATGATTTTGATCGTGTCATAGAGGAAGAACTGAACACTTCCGCCAATTCTGCTTGTGGTATCCAATCCGCAGGAAGTTAAAATTGTGTTTATCCCTCGGCTCAGCCATCCCATGCCGAGGATCTCATTTTGAAAGAAATTCCAAACAGACCGGATTGCTTCCATGGAAGAGTTCCTTTCCTATCGTTTTCTTGTAATCATTCTCTTGAACAACCGGTAAAAAAGCTGAATAGACAGCCTTTCCTTTAGGAATCATCGCGCGACATGTTTTCCTGTTGGCGCTTGGCGGTTGTCAGTCCCTGTAAGAAGCGTTCTGCACAAAGCACCCCTTCGGGGGAAACAGAGTAGTGAATCCATTTTCCCTCCCTGCGGCTGACCACAATTCCGGAATCACAGAGAATCTTCATGTGATGGGAGAGAGTAGGCTGCGTTACCTTGAGTTCTTCCAGCAGTTTGCAAGCACACATTTCTCCGTTTCGGAGCAGTTCCAATATGCGGATACGGTTTTCATCGCTCAAGGCTTTGAAAATGAATGCCGTTTTTCTTTCGTCCACCTGCCCAAACCTCTCACATAGATATCTATCTATGTGACATTATATGCTGCGCAGAGCCGCTTGTCAAGAGTTTGCCACAAATCTCCCAAATCATATCCTGGACAAAAAGAAAGGGGATGCCGACAACGCCGACATCCGGTGCGATGAAATCAAAAAGCGGCAGGCCTTCCGTTAAAAGGCAAGACACGAAACCGTACAGGTCCGTCCTTGTGGTAACGAAGAGCCTGTAAGCATGATCGGGTTTCCGTACCGCCCCCTTTCACCGCGGGAAAGCCGGGGGAAAGGGGGACGGTCCGTTCCGCTGCGAAAGCATTGCAAAGGAATGCTCAACCTTTTCTTTTTCCGGAGACCACAGACTTTCTTCGGATTTGAAGTGATTCGGGAAGAAGAATACTCTTGTCTGCATAGGTGCTGTCTTCTGTTAAACATTGGCGCGAAGAGAATTGCAAAAAACAACGGCTGCAGAAAGCATCTTCTTTTTCATGATGCAGCTTCGTCTTTTATTTTTCGATATCCATCATCGTTCCGATAAAAAACGGGATATTGTTCTCACAATCGACCAGCAGATATACAAACGGTCTGTCAAGATATACTTCCTTGGGATCAAGAATTACTGCTGCTCCCTCGTCGTTTGCTTCCACAACTGTAGCGGCACCGGCTTTTGTGCCCTTTTCTCCGACAGAGATAAAGGTTTTATGAAGGACACGATTAATAAAGATATTTCCTGCGGAAGAAGTTCCGAGTCCGGAGAAATCGGCTTTGTATGCATCAAAGGCGTCAGGCATACCCATTTTCGCAAGAGCCTCGGACATCTCCACGGCAAATTCTGTCTCAAACTTCGGAATTGCCGTATTAACGGTTGCATGTTGCGGGTCAGAAAGCAAAGCGTTCAGGGATTTGCCGTCAAGGGAGGCAATATAGTCGGATACCCGTACGCCCTTGTTGGGAAGCAATGCCACGAAGGCGTATTTTCCTCCCTTATAATACTTTATAAAACCGGTTGCCTGTTCGTCTTCAAGGTAGGTGCCCTCGGTGCCGTACATAAATTCTGCATCCTGTTTGGTTCCGTCTTCCTTGGTAAATTGTCCGTCTCTTACCTGATTCTCCTTGTAGATCTTTGACCACTCTGCTTCAAAAGCAAGTGCGTTGACAAGGTACATCACTGCTGAATCGGGGATTTCATCCAGGATTTCCGGAATCCTGCCGTCGGTTTTAGCCTTGATCCAGTTATTGATATCCCGGCAGGTCTGATCGTCAAACGGCGCTTTGTAGATATCCGCGCCGTAATAGTCCGCATTGGTCTGCAGAAAATCCTGATTGACCGTAAAACGCGTATCCTTGGTAAACCAAACGGAATTCGCAAGACTCAGCTTATATTTCTCTCCCGTCGGAAGGTTCTTCCTATAGCTGTACAGATACCGATTCAGCTCTTCGACAGTCATGCCAAGGACGGATTCCGTCTGCACCAACGTTTGACCTTTTGCTCCGTTTGCCGTCATTGCCAGGGCGCATAGAACCGACAAGGGAGAGATTAAGGTGTTTTTTCCTCCTTCTTCACTCGCTTGGAACAAGCGAACGGCAAAGTCGGTAACAGCGGCGTTTTGCGGATCCAGATCATCCAAGACGCTCGCCGCATGGGGGATGATGCCCTCCATGAGATCCTTGGCCTGTACCTGCACGGAGCATCCGGTCATGTTCACGGTCATGGCGCATACAAGCAGCAAGCTCGCGAAAGCCAAACAAATTTGTTTCTTTTTCATAGCCATCCTCTTCTTAATCATAGAAGACTTCATATTCGGGGAGCGCCTTCCATTCTTCGGTTTTGATCAGGATATCTCTGATTGCTTTACATGTTGTCAGAAATGCCTGACCTTTTTTGTCTTTCGATTCGTATGTGATAGCAATGTTTTCTGCCCGAATTGTTTTTTCAAACCCGTCAGTGCGTACTGTCAGAATAAGAGACATCGGCGGAGAGGAGACAAGACCGTTTTTGTGCGGGTTATATTCATCCGGATATGACGCAATGTCCAGCGCACAAATATAGTCGTAGATGCGTTCCAAATCCTCCCGGGGCAATTGATATTCGGTTACATAGTCTTCCGGATGCGTTGCATCCGTGGTTTTGACCAGTCTGCCGGTTTCGCTGTTGTAGGAACTGATGCCGTAGCAGCCCCAGGTAAGAGAAAAGGAAAAATTGTCGCGTGGACCCAAGCCTGTTGTGTCTTCGGGAGAAGCATTTTGACAAGCGGCAAAGACTATCCAAAGAGTGATACACATCACCAAGGCAAAGACTTTCTTCATGTGGGATCTCCTTCTTCTCAATACTGTATTCCTTCTCGGTTTGTTACCTCCGCACGAATATGCAGCGTTGGTACACCGTCTGCCTTCTCCTCTGTTGGCTGTTGCAGTCGGACCGAAATACCGTCCTTCTCGGCAATACGGGTGGGGATTGCGCCGTCGCCGTCGGAAAGCTCGAACCCGAGCTCTCCAAAAACAGCATCAAACTCCTCAAATGTGGAGTTCACAGTCAGTCCGTATACTCTCACGGTCGGGTCCGTTACGGTTATTGCCGTTACAAAGGCTCCGCCGTCAGCATAGTCGGGATAGGCAGTAATGAGATAGCTGACATAATGGATCGGCTTTCTGACTGTCCCCTCGGTATCCGTTGTTTTTTCATAGCCTTTTCCGAGATACTCTCTCGCACCGAACCAACCGGTTATTTCCTCATAAGCAGACCAGTCAACATCCTTTACCTCTTCGGTGATCCGGAATTCCAGAGTTGTGTCGCCGTTGGGGTTCCTTTCGGGAACCCTTGCGCCACTTTCAGAGCAGGAGCAAAGCAAAATAACGGAAAACACCATAAAGATCATAAAGATCGCGTATCGCTTTTCTCGCATATCAGTCTCCCTTTTCCGGCAGTTCCAATCTTGTCATCAGTTCTTCCATAACAGAATCGTTCAAAACCGCTGTGGCGCCGCTCTCTTTTTCCGTCAGCACATTCCCCTGCAGGTAATAGACCGTTTGTGTGCCTTCTTCGGTGGAAAAGGTTATGATATATCGCGGGAGAACGTCGTACACGGGGGCTTCTTCAACGTCTGTTTCTCCGCCGTCCTGCGTAGGGGAGAGCTCTTCGGGCGTGTTGCAGACATTCGGGAATATGGCAGTATAAATCTGAGAAACCTTCACCGTATCTGTCTCCTCGCGGTAAAAGGTGGGAAAAGCAGAAGCGTTCTGCACCTCCACTTTCACATAAGAGCAGAAAATAGAGGCATCGCTTTTTTCGTTTACCGCGTCTTGTTCGGGTGCGGCCTCGTCTTTTCGTTCCTGAGAAGGCATTGCCGGAAGGATGGTCACTGACCATATGGTTCCGATCAGGCAGAGCGGAATACACCAAGCGAGCACGCGGTTACGGATTTTTTTGCGCTCTTGGATTCTGTTTTCGCTTCGGCGGAATACTTCCGCTTTGCATTCATTTAATTCTCTCATCATAACAGCTCACCGTCCTCTCCAAGAAGGATGCGCAGTTCCTTTTTCGCACGATAGAGCAGGTTATCCACCTGTTTTCTGTTCTTCTTCATAACTTTGGCAGCTTCGTCATAGGTCATCTCCTCAAAGAAAATGAGGTGGATGACCACACGCATATCCTTCGGCAGTTTTGCGATCGCGGCATTGACCACACGCTTCCGCTCGTCTGCAAGGACGATCTCCTCTAAAGCTTTTTCCTCATCGGGCAGATTTTCCGCCTCGGAAAGCTCAGCAAAGTCGAGAACCTTGCGGTGCTTGCTGTAATCGAGCGCACGGCTTCTGCCGATCATAAAGAGATAGGTTTTCAGCGTAACCTTGAAATTATACCGATGCTTATGTACGACAAGATCCGAAAAGGCATCTATCGCAATATCTTCGGCCGCGTGGACGTCATGCACATAACGGTCAATGAAGAAGACAAGGCTGCGAAACAGCTCCTTCATGATATCGTCAAAGGCACTCTCCTCCCCGTCAAGGAAACGGCGGTAGCTACTTGCGCCGTTATCCATGTGATTCCTCCTGTACTTTGGGGATCACGTCTGACCCCTTCACTAATTATACGACTGAACAGATGCGGGTTCCTTATACAGAAACGAAAAGCCCATAACTTTTGGCAAGGTTACAGGCTTTCCTCGTCGTCCGCGCTCCGTTATCGGACGGGCGGATGCTGCTATAACCGCACCGGGAAGATTTTTTATAATTATAGCATATATGTGTGTCTTTTTCTATCCTTCTTTGTCTGTGTTGCAGTAAGAAAATTTCGTTTTCGAATGTGCGAGATAGACCCCAAAACAGGGAATGGGGAAGGCATTTTCTCTGTAAACATTTCGTGAAGGCTATTGACCTTACTACTCTAATGTGTTAGAAGTTCAAAAAAGCACAAAAAAACAACGTTTTTATGAATAAACGTCAAGGGAATTGAATCCTCGTCAGTCCCTTTCAATATGGATATTCGAAAGAACAAACGAAGCCGAACGGTTCCGTTGTAACGTTACCGTTCGGCTTCGTTTGTTCTGTGATTGGACTACGGAAAAGATATTTTCGACAAATCGGTGGATGGTGTTGAACCCTCGGAGTCTTTTCAATTAGCACAAGACTCCCGAACAAGAAGAAAACGAACATGCCTTAAAATAGTGGATTTATAAAGCGTGTGCATACAGACTGAGGGGTTCATAAATCACTGTTTTGCGGTATTCGTTCATGCGTTTTCAACTTTTTCTGTTTTTTGTCCGAATCTGAAAAATCGGATTCAACCTTGGAACCCCACATAAATAAAGGGTTTATATAACAAAAACACCATTGTTTCCGAACTGAAGGGTTCAGATTTCAATGGTGTTTTCACGACAAATCGGTGGATGGTGTTGAACCCTCGGTGTTTTATCCGAGGGTTTGATTTATCTCCAATCCTCCGATGAAGATGATCTTGATTTGTGTCTTGGATTCAACCACTATGCATTCGAGCAGTTGCCGGACAATTTGGTCATCGTAAGTCATCGGGTGATTTTCGAGTCCGTCAAGTATCGTGAATATCTCATCAAGCCGGGATTTAGCGTTCTCTCGCTTTTGCTTTGACTCGGTTATCTGATTGAGCCGATTTTGCAGTTCTGTCTTTTCGCTCATCAGCCGGGTTGCTTTTTCCTCATCGAAGCTCTCTATGGTATCGGCCGCCACTCCTTGAAGCATTGTCTTGAATTCGGCATCGATTTCGGCGATGCGGATTTGCATTTCCATTGCTTCATCTTCGGTGTCGCTGATTTCCAGTCCCATAGCGATATGCGTTTTCAGTGTGGTGAGGACTTCAATGTTCTGTTTCGCCGTTTTCATAATGGCACTCATGATAGCATCTTGTAATACGCTTTCTTCTATGGTCGGCGAGGTGTGGCAGAGCTTCTTGCCGTAATCAAGCCGGTTGATGCATCGCCATACGATTTTCTTTTTGCCGCCGACCGTCCATGTGCATCTTCGGTACGGTGTTTTGCATTCGCCGCAGACGAGCAGTTCGGTCAGAGCATATTTGCTTGAGTATTTTCCTTGCTCGGTTTTGGTTCCGATCTGCTTCACTTTCCGTTTTCCGTTCCGTCTTGCCATTTCCTCTTGGACTCTGCCGAAGGTCGCCGAGTCTATGATGGCAGGATGGTGATTCTCAATGTAGTGTTGCGGGCGTTCACCGTTGTTTATCTTCGTCACCTTGCTAATGGGATCGGTTACATAGGTCTTATTGGTTAGTACATCGCCTTTGTATTTTTCATTCGTGAGCATAGATGCGATTACACTCTTTGACCATACCGTTTTGCCCATCGGGGTTTCGATACCTTCGGCAGTTAAGGATTTTTGATAAAGGTACACCTACAACACTTGCGTATAACATACATACTCCCAACCGCACGACAGCATAAAATATGCTGTGATAAGTTGCCGGTTTATGCTGTCACGCCAACAGCCACAAGAATCTTTAATTGTCGGCTGTGTGCTGAGGTTTACCTTCTTTCATTTCGTCAACTCCTTCTTTTTGGACTTCTGTAAATATTATAAAATATTCTTATGACAGGGTAGTTAAATAAGATTTGTGATTTTCGTGCCGAACTGACCGAAAACGCACAAAATATCCAAATTATATTTGTTATTTTATTTTGCTGTAAATTTCAGTCGGAATATGAATGGCATCATCGGTCGATAAATCAATTACAATCGGTTTATAAAGGAAAATACTGCCGTTTTTATCTATAAATATCATAACAAATCGAATGCAAAAATTTTGTCATTATAGGGCGAGAGAAGAATTGTTTTTTTGTCGTAAAATATCGTAAAAAGTTATCGGGCTTTCTTTTTAACCGTCCGATTATATTTTATCAAGAATTCGCTTTCCGGCAGGCAATTGGGAATGGCGATATTTTTAGCGAAAACGGCGTTTATGCCGAAATTAAACAAGTATGACTGGCGATTTTATAAAACGGTGGGAAAATAAAAAAGCCGCAGTGATTGCTCACTACGGTTTGCTGAAACTTTGAGAGATAGTTTTGCCATTTGAATATCGACTGCAATAGGCGAAAAAACACGCCCCCGATTTCTCGGAGGCGTGCCAATCAGTTGTTAATGATTAATTCGTTGTTCTTGTTTCAATTTTTCACAACATATCTTATGGCTTGTGTTTTTATTGATAAAAGTTAAACTGCGCACCTGTGTCGGGAGAAGGATCATAAGAAGAAGCCCAACTAATTGAGATGGAGGGACCGGATTTGCTGAAACCTAAAGTTCCTGTAATGCCGACTTGCTTGTGATAGTATCTTCCAACAGCACTTGCAATGTTTTGCGCACCTTGTTCGGAGCCAACCAAGTATTTTGTGAGTCTACCTGATATTGAACCTCCGTGTTCGTATGTGCGATAAGTCCATCCGTTACTGTCAAATTCGAATCGTATGTCGATAGATTGACCAAATCCGCAGTCGGGCTGATATTCTGTACACCCTGTTCCAGACCATGTTCTTGTTGTGCGGCGGGAACCGCCAGTTACATCATAGCCCAAATCTCCCCATGCTTTATATGCCCATGTCGTCGAATTTGGATCAAGCGTAAAGTCTTTACTCCACGCAACGGCGGGTTTGTCTGTTAAATTCCATACCGGAGAATAAAACCAGTTCCACGCATATATAATAGATTTTTCAAGTTTCGTATTAGATTGAGAAATTTTATTAATTGTAAGCGTGGCATACCAGTTGGAAAGAGACCGAATTGCTGCATCACGAGACGATATATTACTTTGTAAACCGCTATCGTTTATGTAATAATCTTGACTGCGATTCATCGCTTTACGACATTCAAAAGCATGATCTTTATCGGCACTAATTTTATTGATAGCATCCTCATCATTAAGTAATTCATTGAATTGCAGAAGATTATCCGTATCAATTATGACATTGCCACTATTGTCAAGTTCATATGTGATGTTGTAGTCCTCAGTAAAAATACCGTATATCACACTTGAGGTTTGATATTCATACTGACCATAATATATTTCGGATATAGCCACCTCGTTTAAGCTCTGTATCACAGAAAGCGGATAGCCCGCTGTTATGAGGTAGTTTATCATCGTATCTTCGCTAACTACAGCTTCCGCAGATGAATCCGAATTATCAAGTGCAAAAGCAGGAGAGGTGCCCAAGGAAATACAAAGTGAAATAGACAATAAAACCAAAAGTATTTTCTTCATAATACATCCTCCATTTTTAACTGAAAATTTCAAGTAATAACTAACGGTTTTTACAAAGCATAACTGCACATTGGACTCACCTCCATCAATTAAAATATAAGCAATCTTCAATTATTTTTTATCATCTTTGATAAAAAAGCCGATAACTAATAAAATCGGTCCTGCTAATGCACCCAAAAGTGGCAATCCCTGCCCGATGTACCATAAGAAAATCGATCCGTTTGATGTTTGATCCTCCATGAGTATGAATCCGAGTATACCCGCAAGGATAATACCGATTCCCAAAACCATAAATCTCGCAGATCTTTTCATAATCGCACCTCCAAAATCGCACCGATTCTAAAGCATTAAAACTCTACACTTTTTCTATAGTAATTATAGCACAAATCCGGCAAAATAGCAATATGGATTGATATGATTTTACGAAAATTTCAAAAAATTCAAAAGTCAGAATGGCGTTTTTTTGAAAGGATAAGGTACAATAAAAAAACCGCAGTGATTGCTCACTACGGTTTGCTGAAACTTTGAGAGATAGTTTTGCTATTTGAATATCGACTGCAATAGGCAAAAAAACACGCCCCCGATTTCTCGGAGGCGTGCCAATCAGTTGTTACTGATTATTTTGAAAGGAGATACTTTAATATGAATAATACTAAAGTTTGTGCTGAGTTTATTCTGCTTATTTCGTAGGATTGTAGTCATTTGCAACGGTTACCACAGTAGGCGGTGTCTGGAACTGAGCCGGTGCTCCACTGTCGCAAGTAGCTATTGATATCGTGTTATTTCCGCTATATGCAGAAAGAACATGGATCGTACAACCCTCACCGATTGAGGAAATGCCAAAGGTAATTCCATCTAATGTGTCGGTGTTGAGATATATATTTTTAATAAACTCATCAGAAATATTATTTATAGATGTAATTCCTGCCGCAAAATAAATATTATCCACTCCACAACCAGTGAAAGGATTATCTACTGCGGTGATTCCAGACGGCATATAAATGGTAGTTAAATCAACTGAACCATTAGTAGCTTTGAAGAAGGTTTGGTTAGAAGTGCCGTTTTTGCAAATGAGAGAATTAACCGTCATTTTAGACATATCAACAACTTTTAATGCACTGCATCCGGCGAATACGCCCCTATCCAAAGAAGAAACCGAACCGTTTGTTTTCACCCTTTCGGGTGTTTCCAAAATCAAGTTTACGGCGATGTGGGGACAGTGTCCGGAGGATCAGAAAGATAAAGTGGTGCAGTATAACGGCACACTTTCTCTCGGTGCGGTCAGCATGACACCTCCGGCTACCAAGCAAAACGAAGAAACAAAAGCGGAGGAAACGACTGCTCCTCCCCAAACCACTACTCCGTCAACTACCGAAAAGAAGCAGCCCGAATCCACGGCACCTTCGACCGAGCCGACAACACCCGAAAGCACAACAGGTGCCGAAACAACCAAAACCCCCGAAACCACTAATTCGCCGGAAACGACCGGCACTCCCGAAACAACGGGTACTCCCGAAACGAATGCAACAGAACCACCCGTAACCGCACAGCCCGAACCGACAGAACCCTCTGCTCAAACAGAACCGACCGAGCCGTAAATATTGAAGGAGAATAGTTTTATGGAAAAGACAAAGAAAAGCGTAGGCGAAAGAATACTGAGTATCGTAACGACCGTGCTTGTGGCACTGATCGTTATAGCGGCTGTTCTGCTGATGGGTGCAAGAGTCGTCGGTCTGCAGGTTTACACTATCGTGTCCGGCTCAATGGAACCGACCTATTATGCCGGCGATCTGATATATGTTAAAAAAGTTGCAGCGGAAGAAATTAAGGTCGGCGAACCCGTTACCTTCATTCTCAATGAGGATCTGGTCGTTGCAACCCACCGTGTAACCGAAATTGATTATGAGAATCAGCGGTTTTATACCAAAGGTGATAACAACCAAATCGCCGATATAAACCCTGTTCATTTCAAAAATTTAATCGGAAAACCCGTGCTTCGCATCCCTTATCTCGGTTATCTTTCCAAATGGGTGCAGTCGCCTCCCGGATTATACATTGCCATTGCCGTGGGTATCGCACTTTTAGGTCTTGTATTCATTCCCGATCTCTTCCGCGGAGCCAAAGAGGATGAGCTATGATGATGCAAATCACATAGCTACAATCAATTCTGCTGATGGTTATCAGTCGTATGTAAACGGCGGAAAAGCTGGATATGCTGTTGAACTCGGCGGTGATATTGATTTCGGCGGTGCAAAAATCAATACTTTGACACTAACCTCCCTTGATGGAAAGGGATATTCTATTAAAAACGCAAAAGCTGACAACTGCTTGTTTACCGGTTACAACGAAGGTATGCTCGGCACTGTTAAAAACATCACTTTTGAGGGTATCGTAATTAACGGTAGCGGCAGTGATTCGGGCATTTTCGGTTCAGCAGGTGCAGTTACGAGAGACGGTCACTTTGATAATGTTACTTTCAATAACTGCAAGGTTGAAGGCAATGCAAATTATGCTGGTGTAATTGTCGGAAATAGTAGACGAATCCGCTTGATATGAATTCGCCCTCATGTTCTTCTGCCATCTGTTCGCCGAATCCATCGTAATTGATATAGTCTTCGAGCGCCATGCTCACTTGGTATTCATCGTAATTCTCAACGAAGAAACGCCCGACAGCTGCCAGCTTCTGAAATCCGCATTGCTTTTCGTAATATCCACAAGCTGCACGATGCCGTCTTTTTCCGCCTGCACGAAACCGGTGTTCGTGAACGGATGCTGAATAACGACAGGGGACATTTTCGTTTTGTGGTAGTCCGTCATGAGCAGAGAGACGGCAACTGATTTGACAGAGGCAAGGTCGGTCTTTTCTTTCATGCTGTAAATACTCCTTTCTGAAATTTGGGAAAAAGAAAAAGGCAGATAGTTCTTTCGTTCTATCTGCCTGATTGATTCGCTTTTCTGTTTTCGTGGGTTCAAAACCTTCCGCAAAGGGAAAAAGCCGTTTTTACATCTTCATTTCTGAAAATTAATAAACGGCTTTTGGGTAGCAAAAAACCCCGACAAAATCGGGGTTTTTCGAGAGGATATCTTTTTCGTCCTCTAATTATGGTGGAGGCGAGGGGAATCGAACCCCTGTCCGAAAAGCCTTTGACAGGACCTTCTCCGGGTGCAGGACGCCTTTAAGTCTTTCCGCGGAGCCGTCCGGCGAACGGGGCGGCGCTGCGGGCATCACTTTTCTTTATGACCGCTTCAAGTGCGAACCGGCGGTGCACATTTACCACTGCATGACGCCCGACCGGAAGCCGTGGTCCTCTCCCGGTGGACGGGCGGCTGAAAAGCCGCGTCAGCAGCTTACGCTGCTACTGCGAGATTATTACGATTAGCGTTTAATTTTAAGTGTGGGTGTTCAGGAGTCCCACGCTCCTACCCGCTTATCCTGCCTCAAACTCCCCGTCGAGACCATTGCGCCCCCATGAGGAAAATCCGTGCGGCCGAACGACACCTGCCTCGCACACAGGAGCGTATCCGCATTCCAAAGGATTCCGTGTCTTTTTGTTTTAAGCGCTTCTAATCCGCGCGCTTTTCGATAAAGCGACCTGAATTCGCAGAAAGAGAGCACTTCGGATGGTTGAGGGGCAATGCCCCGAGCACCGATCAGAAGGAACCCTTCATGGCGCGATCCATGTCGCGGCCTGCCTGTCGCTTTGCCGCGTCATCCCGCTTGTCATACAGCTTTTTGCCTTTGCAAACGCCGAGAGATACTTTAACACGCGATCCGGAAAAATAAAGCGACAGCGGAATGAGCGTCAGCCCGTCCTTTCCGGTCTGCCCGAACAGCTTCAGAATTTCCCGCTTATGCATCAACAGCTTTTTCGGGCGCAGAGGATCGCGGTTGAAAATGTTCCCCTGCTCATAGGGACTGATGTGCATTCCGTAAACAAAGAGCTCCCCGCGGTCAACGTGTGCATAACTGTCCTTCAGATTGACCTTCCCTCCGCGAATGCTTTTCACTTCTGTGCCGAAAAGCTCAATTCCCGCTTCGTAGGTTTCAAGGACAAAATACTCATGCCTTGCGGCGCGGTTTTCGGCAATGATTTTAATTCCCGATTCCTTAGCCATAAGACACCCCCTTTTTATCCTTTATAGAATTATACTTCCCCGGGGCTTGCTTTTCAAGTATCCGGGGAAGTATTTAACAGAATTGCAACATTCTATTCACGGTCTGCGTAGTCTGACAGGCTTACGGTGCGGATTTCGGCATGCGACAAATCCCCCCCGAGAATAGCGCAGACCTTTTCCATATCCTGTGTGCGGTCACTGACGACCAGCTCGGTGCGGCCTTCGCCGTGCCCGTGGGTTTTTTCTGCCACGGCACGTGCGGCTTCCCGCCCGGCATTGATCAGAACGGCGCCGGGCAGCTCGTCTCTGAAAATATCGGTAAGTAACGGATAATGCGTACAGCCGAGCAGCAACGTGTCGCAGCCTGCTTCACGGATCGGGGTGAGATATTCCCGGACGGCAAGACGTGTAATTTCACAGTTCCGTGCCACGAATCCGCCTTCAACAAGCGGAACGAGAAGGGGACAGGCATTCTGGGTTACTTCGGCGCCGGAAAGCCGTGCGCCGAGTTCGCGCGGATACACGCCGGAACGGATGGAAGCCGCTGTGGCAACCACACCGATTCGGCCGCTTTTTGTTGCGCGGCAAGCGGCGTCGCACGCGGCCTCTACAATGCCCGAAAGCGGCACCGGGCAGTTTTTTCGCAGCGCGGGAAGCGCGACGGTGCTGACTGTGCCGCATGCGGCAAGAATCCTGTCGCAGCCGCGCCCGAGCAGATAGTTAATGATATCCTGCGCGTAGCGGGTTATGATCGCGTTGGAACGGGACCCGTACGGGACGCGTGCGGTGTCCCCAAAGTAGAGAAGATCCGCGTCCGGCAGAAGGCGCCGCAGCTCGGCAAGCGCGGTCAAGCCGCCGAGTCCGCTGTCAAATACTCCGATCATATCAGACGTCCTTTGGCTCTTTTGCGAGAGCAACAAGCTTTTCGCACAGTGCAGTATAATCTATCCCCACAGCCGCTGCCTCCTGCGGCAGGAGAGACGCGGGTGTCATCCCCGGGAGCGTATTGGCTTCCAGACAGTAAAATTCTCCGTCCGTTTCCGACAGAATGAAGTCGAATCGGGCATAGCCGGACAGATGAAGGGCATCGAAGGCGCTTGCTGTATAGCCGGATACCCGCCGTACTTGCTCATCGGTAAGGGCAGCGGGGCAGATTTCCTCGGTCATGCCCGGCTGATACTTGTTTTTATAATCATAGAAGCCGGTTAAGGGAATAATTTCAATCGGGGGGAGTACCTGCCCGCCGAGATAGCCGACAGACAGCTCCCGTCCAACGATTTTCTTTTCCGCAAGAATGCGGGGGCCATAGGCAAATGCGGCGGTAAGGGCGGCATCAAGCGCCCCTTCGGTTTCCACAATGGAAACACCTACACTTGAACCGCAGGAAAGCGGCTTGATGACACAGGGAAGTCCGATCGAAGCAAGAATGCTGTTCTTGGCGTTCTCGCTGTCTGCCCGGAGAAGAATCCAATCTGCCGTCGGAACGCCCGCAGACCGGAAAAGCTGCTTGGAAATTTCTTTATCCATTGCCAGCAGGCTGCCGGCATAGCCGGAACCGGTGTAGCAACGGATCCCGAAGCTGTCAAGGGTTGCCTGGAGCTGACCGTTTTCTCCGGCGGCGCCGTGAAGCGCCAAAAAAACAACATCCGCTGCACGGCAGACGGCAAGAACATTTTCCCCGATCAGTTCTTCACGACCGTTGTTTTGCCGCTTGACCGCTTCAAGGTCCGGCGCTTCTTCTTCGATTGTGGCGGTATAATTGCATCGATCGGTAAAGAGTGCTTCCGTGGTGCCATCCGGCAGTTCAACACCGAAGTACAGATCAACCAGCGCAACCCGATGTCCGGCTTTTGCCAAGGTGTTCGCAATCAGCGCTCCGGAAACAAGCGAAACATTTCTTTCAGGGCTGAGACCGCCCGCAAGCACAACGATTTTCATAAGATGGTCCCTTTTCTTTTTAGTCATAGGATATGCTGCCTGTGCGGCAGTGATGCCTCTTTTCTGAGGACTGCGATGCGATCGCGCCCCTCCAGATCGGGCAGAATCGTACAGGAAAACCCTGCGTGTTCGGCGGCGCTTGCGGCTGATTTTCCCTGCTTCCAGCCGATTTCACAGAGAATTGTGCCGTTGTCGGTAAGATTCCCGCCGCACCGGGAAAGCATCATGCGGAATAAATCCAACCCGTCTTTTCCGCCGCGCAGGGCAAGTTCCGGCTCGCGGAGCACTTCGGGAGAAAGGGCGGTCATTTCGTCATCTGTAATGTAGGGCGGATTTGCCGTGATCAGGTCAAAGCGCTCCGTACCGAGCGGAGCGTCTGAAATATCGGCACATAGGAAGCGGATCCGATCGGCAACGCGATTGAGCGCGGCATTCTGGACTGCCATGGTAACAGCCCCGGGAGAAAGATCGATTCCGATTCCGCTTGCATCTTTGCGCATGGCGGCAAGGGAGATACCGACACAGCCGGATCCGCAGAAAAGGTCGGCGAAGCGACCGTGGGGAGGAAGGCGGTGTGCCGACTCCGTGACCAGCAGTTCGGAATCCGGTCGGGGAATCAGGCAGTCACGGTTCAGCAGATAGGTTTCTCCGCAGAAATAAGCTCTGCCGAGGATGTATTGAATCGGCTCATGCTGTGCACGCCGCGCCAGCGCGGCGTCAAGCGCCGCGGAAGAATAATCCCGCTCCCGGTCAAGCAGTGCGGCAGTGGGAGAGACACCGAAAAGCTCGGAAAGAAGCAGGCTTGCTTCCTGCTCCGGGGCGTCGCTTCCTGCTGCGCGGCACGCCGCGGCAATTTCATGCCTCTTCATGACCTGCTTCGCTGTCGGCGGAGCCGGCAGGCTTCGGCTTTGTTTCCTCAATCTCGGCACGGACTTCCTCCGGGCTGAAGGTGTCGGGCATTGCGGATTTCAGTGCGAAAATAGCCACCTTCAACTGTGTAAGATCCGGTTCTCGGGTGGTCAGACGCTGCATCCACAGCCCGGGCGCGGAGAAAAATCTTGTTATTTTGTTGCAGTGCTTTCCCGCATACATAATATATTCATATCCCACTCCGACGATCAAAGGAAGAAGCAGGATCCGGAGAGGAAGCCGGATATACCAGACACTGTTTGCACCGGGGATCATAAATACAAGCGTGAAAATGAGGATTCCGAGCAGCATCAGGACAAAAATAAAGCTTGTGCCGCAGCGGGGGTGAAAGCGGGTGTATTTTTTCGCATTTTCCGGAGTAAGCTGCTCCCCCGCTTCAAAGCAGGCAATGCTTTTATGCTCCGCACCGTGAAATTCAAAGGTGCGGCGGATATAGGCCATCCGGGATACCAGAAAAATATAGAGGATGAAAATGCCGATTTTGATTAAGCCGGAGAGCAGCGCGCGCCACAGGCCGAATTCAAAACCGCCGATACGCTCGATGAGGTCGAGCACGAGATCCGGAAGCCAAATAAAAAGGGAAACACCGAGCAGGACTCCGAGAACCATGGCAATCGACATCACAACGTCCAGAAGGCGGGCCCCGAGATGCTCTTTCATCCATTTTTCAAATTTGCTTTCCTCTTCTTCGCCGATAAAGGCATCGGCGCTGACGGAAAGGGTTTTGAAACTCAGAATCATGGTTTCGACGAAATTGATGATTCCGCGAAGAATCGGGAGATTCAACAATTTGTTTTTCTTTCGGACGGAGGTTGTGCGATCGTTTACCACTGTCACGCTTCCGTCGCTCTGCAGAACGGCAACACTGTAGGCATCACCGCATCGCATCATAACGCCCTCCATAACAGCCTGTCCGCCGACACGGCCGAGACGGGGATTCGGGCATTCCTGTGCAGTTTCTTTCTTCATAATGCTCCTTTCAACGCGAAAAAATCACGGGAAAATGTCTGAAAAAATATCTAATCAATATCATAAAACAAATCGAGCGGATAGTCAACCGCGAAGTTGTGAATTTTCTGTAACATCCGTTTGAAAACACAAAAGAAAAGATTATATATAATTAAAAAGGAAGTTTTTTGTGATTTGTGAAAAGAAAAGTTTTTTTGAAAAAATGAAAAAAACATCTTGACAAGAGTGGAGGGACGTGATATACTAACAAAGCTGTCGCGAAAAAGCGCGGCTCGGTCCTTGAAAAACGGAATAACAGAAAGAGGAAAGCACTTACAAAGATAAGTGACGGAACTCGACAATTCTTTAGAGTAACTACAACTCAAAAAAGTAAAGAGCAGAAGAAAGCTCTGGAAAGATTTTAAGCCGGCCGGAAGGCGGGGTTAAGATAGAAATTTTCAGAGAGTTTGATCCTGGCTCAGGATGAACGCTGGCGGCGTGCCTAACACATGCAAGTCGAACGAAGCTTGAGGAATGATTTCTTCGGAATGAATTCTGATATGACTTAGTGGCGGACGGGTGAGTAACACGTGAGCAACCT
>JAXFQY010000013.1:0-2951 GCA_034178705.1 Eubacteriales bacterium
ACGCCGTGCTCGACCCGCTGGGCACTGCTACCCGCGCCGAGGCCGCGACAATGGTTTATCGCTTCTGCGAAAAGATTGCGAAATAAGCACAACGCTCTGGCGAACAACCCCAAAAGGACCCGCTTCAGCGGGTCCTTCGGATGAAGATAAAACGGCTATGCGATTAAGAAAGCATAGCCGTTTTTTTGCATTTTGTAAAGAAAAGAAGAAAAGAACGAGGAAAGACGGAAAAACGGGTTAAAGCAGAGTTTTTCTTATTTTATTTCCGCAGGATTGTAACTAACTTTTGAGATTGGATCGATACTAAAAAAGAGGACAGCAAACAGTAGATATAGTATTATATGGACACGAAAACGAAAGAGGGAAAAGTATGGAAAACCAAGAAGATTACAGTTTACGGAGAAAAAGATCCGTCTTACACATATATACCGTTTTTGGAATGTAATAAACTTATGAACTTGGAAATAATCAGAATTCCCGATGCTGATCATCTCTTCAAAGGAAAACTTGAAGAGTTTATCGAACTGTCGGATATTATTATGCAATAGCATGGATGATATATGGCAACCATTGAAATAATCAGAGTTCGCGAATATAAAACGATTACTCGTGAACAATGTAAAGAGTTATAAGGAATTTTTGATTTTTTGCTGTGTGTTTTATCGTAGAAAAGGGCGTTGGCGTTTCTTCTCAAACCAGAACTGCGGTCATCAGCAGTCGGGCTTTTCGGATTTTTTGCGGCATGGAACCCAGCAATCATATTTCGGACGGTGACACCATCGGCAGATTGCCAAGCTGATCATCAACAACCACATTTATAAAAAACTCTTTGCTCTCGTAGTAAAACCTCTGACCGACCGTGGGTTGATTCTTATGAAGGGGACAATCTTGGAGTCTACCACATCATTCTGCCTTTGCAAGCCGCTCTTGAAACCTTTCATATATGCTGTCGTTATTCCAACACAAAAAATCATACATCAAAATGTGATTGGTAATGCTTGCTGCCATCCGCTTTAAAGACAACACATTTTATTCCGTTTTCGTCAGTCAGACCAAATTCATGGATTACTTTACTTTCAAATTCTTGTATACAAAGCAGAGGATTCAAAAATACCAGTGCCTTTTCATGACAAATCTCCACTCGTCCCCGAGGATAATAATTGTATAGCTTGCCGTTTGTATCGACGCGGCACAGAGTATTCCAGACTTTTTTGTGGTTATCGTTTTTACCGTTTTTGGCAGTAAGAACCGTAGATTCATCTAAAACATTGCCGTTTGCGGCACATTTGATTTTTTTGCATATCAGCTTATCTTCGACTGCCCAGAAAACACCTTTATAGAGACTCATAATGTGAAGCTTTCTTCTTGCTTTATTGCCCTTTTTCGGACGCTTTTTCACTGGCTTTAAAATTATAAATCGGCTTGATGATCTTATCGATCGTAACGGTTTCTTTCACATGAGAAATGATTTCATCCATTGGCTTATATATCATCGGACATTCATCAATGGTGTCTTTTGCAACCGATGTTGTATAAATGCCGATCATGGACTCTTTGAACTCGCTAAGCGAAAAAGAATGCAAAGCGTCCTTCCTGCTCATCAGTCTTCCTGCTCCGTGAGGGGCGCTGAAATTCCATTCTTCGTTACCGATACCCGTACACATAAGGCTGCCGTCCCGCATGTTCATCGGGATCAGAAGACGTTCGCCTTTTTTAGCCGATACAGCTCCTTTGCGAAGGATCATAGACTCGGTATCAATATAGTTATGAATGGTTGAAAAACGATCTTCTTCGGTCAACTTCATTCCGTCAAGAATCACTTCTTTGATAATTGTCCTGTTCAATTCGGCAAAGTGCTGCATAAATTTCATGTCATGAAGGTATTCCTGCATGGCTGTTCCGGTTAAATAGGCCAGTTCATACGGTATGTCGGTCTGCGCTCTTCCTCCGCATTCTTTGTAGGCGATTTTTTGATAATGCTCCGCTACCCGAAGCCCAAGATTCCGGCTGCCGGTATGAATCACCAAATACAAACTATCCCCGTCTGAATCAATCTCAATAAAGTGATTCCCGCCGCCCAGGGTTCCAAGGCTTTCTTTCGCTCTGCGAATATCGATTTTTTTCACACAAAGCAGATCATAGATATCCAAGCGGCCGTGGCTTCGATGGCTTCTTTCCCGGACATCGCGGCCATAGGGAATATTATTTCGGATGAAGCTGTCCAATTTCGGAAGGTCAATGCGCTTTTCTTTCAACTTTACCGTGAGCATTCCGCAACCGATGTCCACGCCGACGATATTTGGAATCACTTTATCCGTTATGGTCATTGTCGTGCCGATGGTACAGCCTTTTCCGGCATGAACATCGGGCATGATCCGTATTTTGCTGCCCGCTGCTACCGGTTGATCGCAAAAAGCCTTTATCTGGCCTGCCGCCGATGCTTCCAAGGAATCGGCAAACACAACGGCGTTTGCGTAGGTTCCCTTAATTTCAATCATGTTGTCCGCATCTTGTTGATTGTGTTTTCATGCGAGGGTTCTCATTTTACACCGGATTACCCTTGCGTTAGCGTATCCGATATCTGGTTCAGTACTTTGTCTTCGTAGTCTTTAGGTTTTCTTCTCCAACCGGGATGATAGGTGAAAATATGCCAAATCCTGTTTCCGTTCTCCTGACATTCCTGATATTTTGTCATTTTATCTTTTCCCCATTGAGAATTGTCTCCCCGTTTTTCTGATGTGTACAGGTGCTTAAACACATCAGAATGGTCATTATGGAGTTCTGCCCTAACGGAGATAAAGTACCATCCGAAATAGATCACATGGGTAGGCTGTAATATATCGATTTCTTTGGAGAGAATCTTTATATCGGTGTCATGTAAAGCTTTTCGCTCTTTTGCTGTGAGCGCGCAGTCTTTGGTACCGTTGTGATGAATCATATCCAGATTTGTC
>JAXFQY010000057.1:0-2598 GCA_034178705.1 Eubacteriales bacterium
AGATGGAGCAATAGAATGAAATATGACCCCCCTATCGTCCGCAGAACCGGTAGCCTGGACAGTATCTGAGTGATGCGGAAAAGAGTAAAGAATATACAATATCCCGAGTTTTTCTATCGATACTGGTATTGCAGCGTTTTATTATAGATAGTGTAACTAATCTTTTTGTACCCCAAGAAAGATAAAGTTCTGATTGAGGCATCCCCGAGGGGAAGGTGTTCTTTGAAAAGGTCTTTCAGACAAAAATGCTCAGAATCAAATATATCCGTACGAAAAAGAGACCGCCTACATGAGGTAAGCGGTCTTTGCTTATTCAGATTGCGTCAGACAAATCGGGATTTGAAAAGAATTCAGTCTAAAGCTTTACACTTCTTTTCGGTTATTGCAATCATAAAAAGCAGCATAATCAAAAAGAAGGCAAGATACAGAGGCATAAGCTTTAAACTGATATGATTGGCAATCAGTCCGAAAATCGGCGGCATAAAGGTAGAACCGACATAGGCACTTGCCATCTGGATCCCGATGATTCCCTGTGAATTTTCTGCTCCGAAGTTTTTCGGCGTGGAATGAATAATACACGGATAAACAGGCGCACAGCCAAGGCCAATTACGATAAAGCCTATAACAGATGTAATCTTAAACGGTAGTGAAATGCAGAAAACACCGAACAGCGCAACACCTGTACCCATGCGAATCATTTTATTATCACCCAGTTTATCTGTAATAAAGCCTGAGAGAAATCTTCCTGCCGTAATTCCAATAAAGAATAACGAGCCCAAAGCAGCCGCTTCTTCCTTTTCCACTCCTCTTACGCCTTCAAGATAACTGCTGGCCCAAAGCATCGTTGTGGCTTCTGCTGCACAATATGATAAAAATCCAATCAGCAAATACAGTACGCCTTTTATTTTGAAAGCGCCTCTTATACCAAGAATCGCAATAATGTTATTTTCTGAAACCGCCGACTTATTGACTTCCCATAACGGAAGAGTAAGCAGCAGCACCGCCACAATGCCGAATTGTAAACACGAAACCGTTCGGTACCCGTTTCCCCAGGAGGTGTGCGTTAATGCATAGCTCATAATATAAGGACTGACGATTGTTCCTACACCCCAAAAACAGTGCAGCCAGCTCATATGTCCGGCGTTATAGTGCAGTGCAACATAATTATTTAATGCTGCATCAATTGCGCCTGCTCCAAGACCGTAAGGTATTGCCCATAAACACATATGATAAAATTCGGTCGATGTTGAAAACCCCATCAAAGCCATTGCGGTCAGAGCAACGCTTATGACGGTAACGGTGCTTGTTTTGAATTTCTTTGTAAGCCGTTCTGACATCAGACTTGAAAGGATGGTGCCTGCCGAAATAATCATAGAGATGAATCCCATATAAGATAACGGAACATCAAATTCGGTACGAATTGCAGGCCATGATGAACCCAACAAAGAATCAGGCAATCCAAGACTTATAAAAGCAAGGTAGATCACGGATAACAGCAATAAATACATCGAATACCCCTTTCCAATTCCGATTTGTCTATTCTTGAGTTTCGATATCCATCATAATCATGCGTATTTCTTCCCGCCGGTTTTGCTGCAAACAGCGAAAACCGGCGGCTTTTTTATTTTATAAGAAAATAAAAGGATTTTCAAGGATATTCTGTAAAAGAGAAGATTTTAGGTGTGCATTTGACCTCTTTTTGTCCAAGTGAATGAAGGAATACTCAAGGATTACCGGAACCTTGGTATTGGTTTTGCTGTGTTCCAAGAACTTGTTTCATCAGCACAAAACCGGGGAACGTAATCATGGAGCTTAATTTTATTGAAGGCCCATGATCGGGCGCGGCCTTTGTATGAAAAATCCGGATTCCGCTTTGCCTTTGAAAGACCGAATATGTCAGGGTTAAAGACGGCAGATACTTCAGTGAGATATACATGCAGAAATACATATGAGAAAAGGCAGGGGCGTCATTTTACGATACCCCTGTCTTCTTTCTTTATTCTTGACTGCTAACCATTGAACTCCGTATCCACGGAAAAGGATTCAAGCGAACAGTATGGAAAGCGTGAACACGTTTTTGCCACCGGTGCTTTTATAACACTATTTCTTGGGATGGCAGGAACCGCTCGCCGGGCAGTCCGCACAACCGCATCCACAGGAGGATTTTCCTTTTTTCTTATTTCTCACCATACTGACGATAATCGCCGCAACAACAGCAATCAAGACCACACAGATGATAACCGTTGCAATATTTTCCGAAAGCCATGCAAACATTTAAATCACCTCCTGTTCGTTTGCTTATTTTGCAACCTTGACATTCTTTGTCAGCTTTGTCGCTTCTGAATAGCGCTTGAAAAACAGCATATACACAAGAATCGCAAGAACGGCAATTGCCGCAAGCAGTCCGATTCCGTTCAGCTTTCCGGTGAATATCGAACCGAACTGATAGATCATCAGGGAGACGGCATAGGCAAACATGCACTGATAGCCGATGGCGAACCAGGTCCACTTTGCAGAGTTCATTTCACGCTTGATGGCGCCGATTGCCGCAAAGCAGGGGGCGCAAAGCAGATTGAACACCAGGAAGGAATACGCGGC
>JAXFQY010000002.1:0-52884 GCA_034178705.1 Eubacteriales bacterium
CGGAATAAAGTGTCGGAGTATTGGCTGCCTTCAATGAACAGTCATTGCATAGAAATAAGTTCAGTCGTTCCGCTGAAACAGCGAAAAAATAATAGAAGCTAACATGGGGATTTCAGGGAAGAGGAATAACGAAAGGGAATTTCTTTCCCGATCGTAGTAAGCCGTCAACGGTTGAAGCGGTTGAAGCGGTTTAAGCGCGGCGGGAAAGATTAGAAAGCGAAGCCAGGCATTCCTGTTGCGCTTGCAGAACCCCTTGGGATAATCAGCTGAAGAGGTTATGAAAAAATCAAATCTCCGATATCAGGAAATTTGCATATGTTTTTCCAGGGAAGTCTTTAATTGCAAGGAACTGTTCCGCATTTGATTGGCTTTCTGCATAATCTTCCTTTTTCCGCAAACACTACATACACAATGTCAACCACAAAGGGAGAATTATATGAAAGCAACAGGAATAGTCCGGCGAATCGACGACCTTGGCAGAGTTGTCATCCCAAAAGAGATACGCCGCACCATGCGTATCCGAGAGGGTGACCCTTTGCTGACAACATTGACACTTTTCGACAAGTTTTGCGTGGCGATACATAGTTTGGCAAAAAGAATAACAGCGCAGTAGAAATTCCACTGCGCTGTACAAACTCACATATGTTCCAACAGATTCTTAATCTGTTCACGAATTGAATGTTGAGGAGACTTCAAAATATTTTGTACAGTTTCGTCCTGTAAACCTTTTAAGTAGCGTACCATACCGTCATCAGATTGGAACATAAGGGCATATGCCAATTTTTCCGATAAGGTCTTTTCCTTCTTTTGAATTGTTTGCTGCACTTTTGCAGGGGTCTCACGCCGAGCCTTTTCTTCAGCTTCACACCGAGCCTTTTCTTCAGCTTCACGCCGAGCTTTTTCTTCAGCTTCACGAATGATAGGGTCTGCCATTAACCGTACATTCTTCTTGATGTCATTGATGATAGGATAATACTCATTTCTTATAGCGTGTGTGTCTTCAACTAGTTCTCCGAATGCATATAAAATCCACGAACCTACCCAAGCAAAAATTGGACCACAAACCAAAGTGAGAAGTCCGTATAAAATTAAATCTTCATCAGTAAAAAGCAAAACTAATCCAGCTATAATACTACCGATTGCCTCAATAATAAATATCCACTTTGCCAAATTTTTAATTTTACCGCCTATGTTTTCATATAAATTATCTAACATAAATTAAACCTCCGACAGTTTGTCTTAATTATACCACACTCAACCTAAAAAGTAAATCACGCAGTATAAATCTCCTTGCTTTGCACATACTAACTCCGTACACCAAAAAATCACAAGGAGATTTATATAAATGAAAGCAACCGGAATTGTCCGCCGTATTGACGATCTCGGAAGAGTCGTGATTCCGAAGGAGATCCGCAGGACCATGCGGATCCGAGAAGGCGACCCGCTGGAGATATACACGGATCGGGACGGTGAGGTGATTTTCAAGAAATACTCCCCGATCGGGGAACTTACTGCTTTTGCTTCCCAATATGCAGAAACACTTTCGAAGGTTGCGGGAATTGCTGCAGTAATCTGTGACCGGGATACCGTAATCGCGTGCGCAGGTGTCCCGAAAAAGGAATTTTTGGAACGCAAGCTTTCCCAGGGGATTGAGAAGATTATGGAGCAGCGCGCCTTCTTTGAAGCGGGCAGTGATCGCTTTTCTGTCGTTCCGGACGGAGCGGGACACTATGTTTCCTGTGCGATGCCGATCCAGAGCGGCGGGGATATCGTCGGCTGTGTGGCATCACTGCGGGCGGACAGCGAACTGCAGAAGCCTGTCAGCAGGGAAGTGGAGCATAAACTGATCCAGACCGCGGCGGGGTTCCTTGGTAAGCAGTTGGAGGAATAAAGGAAGCTTCGGCAAAACGAAAGGTTTTGCCGAAGCTTCTTTATTATTCCTTGTTCTCCGGAGAGGTCGGACTGTCATTTTCGCAGTGATCTATCGGATCGGGCGGCGAAACAATTCTTTCTGCGGTAACTTCTTCGTCAGGAATGATGGCAGGTCGCGGTATATCCGTGTCTTTCGCTTCCTCTCCTTCTGTCTGGGACGGCGTTTCATTTCCATTATCGGAAGAAATGCTTTCCTGAATTATCCCGGAAGGATTTGTGTCAGCAGGGAAAACACGGACAAGAAGTCTGCGCAGCTTTTTGTCGAATATAAGAATCAGAACAAGGCACAGAATTCCCACACCGGTAATGATGCATCCGTAAACAAAGGAATCCGGCATATAGTCGATGATAATCGTGTGTTCTCCCGGAGTGTTGTCGGGAATGTCAAAGGCAATCAAAGCATCCAGTGTCTTGTAAATCTCAACGGGTTGTCCGTCGACGGTTACGTGCCATCCTTCGTCATAGGCGATCGTGGTAAAGACCGTCCCGGTTTCCTCTGTTGTTGTTACCGTCCCTTCAAAATGACGCTCTGTATAGGATGTGATCTGAAGATTCCCCTGAGCTAAGCGGGTCATAACATCCCGATAAACCTCTTCGTCAAGATAATAGAAGTAGTCCTCTCCGCTTTTCAGATAAAGATCGTCCGACTTCAGAGTCAGTTTGACGCGGAATTCCTCTCCCTGATCAAAAGTGCCGAGATTGAGTATGCGATTGGTTTCGTTTCCGAAAAAGGTTCCGTAGGAAGCGCCGTTCAGAGAGACGGAGACCTCTCGCGGATATTTGGAAGGGAAATAAGCGTACAGAGTACCGGTCGCCTGTGCTGCTCCGTTGTAATCGATAGAAGCGTCGGCTTTGGAATTGACGGGGGTGTATTTTTTGTGACCGCCCGCAAAGGATAGATTGATGTTGTCGGTGGTGATTTCCACGCGGTCAATCTTTTTAAAGACCTCAACCGTTTTTTTCTCGCCGAGCATTTTCGTGACCATTTCATTCATCCGCTCGAACGGGCTGTAAATCTCCTTGTAGTCAATCAGCTCTATGGGATTGCCTTCCTCATCTATATTGTCATAGGCCTCTGCCGGATTCGGGTCGGAAAAATAAAGGTCTTTGATATCACTGTTCACAGCGTAGGCAATGGACATGGCGTAAGGGTTTTTATAGATGGAATACTTACTGTCAACGTCGCTTTTGTAAAACTCTCCCCACAGAGGATCGACGGTCTGATCATCGCTTTTGGCAAGAAGATAGCGGACACCGAGTAAGGAGTCTGACAAAGGTGTGCCTCCGAGATATTTTGACCAGTGGGAATGGGAGGAATACCCCATTCTCTGAAGGAAGAGAATTGTTTCCGCATTCAGGGTTGAGGTGGATCCGGAAAGGCCGCGGATCCCGAGAGCAAAGGGATCGTTGACATTGCGGTGAATGTTCTTTTCCATTCGGTAAAAAGAACTGTCCTCCGCCTTCACTTCGTCGATAAGGGGTTGAATGGGATCATAGAAATCATGGTAGGAGTTGTAGCCGGAAATCACAACGTCTTCATCAAGAGAGACGAGATTCAGCAGCCCGGCGCAGAACATTTCCAGACAGACGACAACGCAGAGAATCATCGCGGTGGTTTCCCGGGCTTTGGTGCGGGTCGCAAGAGAAAGACCAATGCAGTAAATGACCAGAAAAGCAAGGGAGAGCCAGACCGCGCCGAAATCCGGCATGTTTTTCAGCTCGAGTTTCTGCAGAATCAGAAGAACCAACCCGAGAATTCCGCAGACCGAGAGAATCGTACGGGGGGCATTATCCCGCAGAGCATCGTATGCTTTTCTTCCGGCGACAAGAATCACAAAGCAGAACATAAAACTGTAACGGTAGTTGAGCCAGTTCGGAAGTGCAAAACCGTGCCATACGCGATCCGCCGGATTGAAGTTGAAGCAGAGAATGAAAAATGCAGCAAACAGCGCGGTTCCGATCCGTTCCCTGCGGGATCTCCGGGAAGAAAGAAAGTATAGCGGAAGCAGAATCAGCGCAAGCATTCCGGAGTAGACGATCGGAAGCCCTTCGGGGCGAACGGTGTCGTAGCTTCCGACAAAAAATTTACTCAGAAAATCAAGAAAATCGAAACGCTGCGTGGGCGAAAAGTTCGGGCTTTGAAAGTCGTTTTTTCCAAAGGTCAGAGCATAAACCGCCGGAAGGATAATGATCGCGGCGATTGCGATTGCGATAGCCGAGAAAAGAAGCACCCGGGCGACCGCTCGGGGAAAATGTCCGCGCTCGCCGAACGGATTGCATTCTTCTTTGGTGCGGGAGAAGTAATAATAAACCGAATAGGCAAAGACATAAATGCAGACCATGTACCCGATGTAGAAATTCGAGAGAATGGAAAGCGCAAGAGTTACTGTGAAAAGCAGATACTTCCGGTGGGAGATCAGCTCCTCAAGTCCGAGTGTGACGAGCGGAAGCAGAATAACGCAATCGATCCACATGGTGTTATGCTGATAGATCACGCAGTAGCCGCACAGCGCGTACATTACGGAGAACATGACGGTTGCGGCATGCCCCTTCACCTTTGCGGCTCGGTGCAGATAGTACCCGAAGGTCAGACCGCAAAGCCCGACCTTGATGACAAACATGGTGTAGAGTGCTTCGAGAATTGCATGCTTCGGAAAGAGGCAGACGATATAGGAAAGGGGGCTTGCAAGATAGTAGGCATAGATTCCGAGAAATTCTCCGCCCATTGCACGCTCAAAGCTGTAAAGAAAAGAGCCTTCCCCGTAGACAAGGTCCCGCAATCCCTCAAAGAAATGAACGTACTGACCGTTCAGATCCAGCACAAGTACCGAGCTTTTTCCGAACGGAAAGGTTCCGAGAGCCGCATACAGAACAAACATCAGAGCGGCAGGAAGGAAAAAAGCCCAGAAAAGATAGGACGCTGGATTCTCCGTTACAAAACGAGCCCAGGCGCGTCGCAGAAAGGAGCGGCGCGGAGAGGCGTCCGGAAACTGCTGCGGGGTATTATTCATGATTGTTCTCCTTTGCGGGGATTATTTTTTTGATGCTTTTTTCCAGCCGTTCACGGGGAAGCGTCAGATCCCTGCCGCATCCGGTGCAGACAAGGCGGATATCGCTTCCAACGCGCAGAATCCGGAAACGGTCCGTGCCGCAGGGATGCTGCTTTTTCATTTCTACGGTGTCTCCGACGGAAAGCTGCGGTATTATCATGAAGCTCCTCCATGAAAATAATTTAAATTATTCTATCATAATCATGAAAAAAAGTAAAGCAGACACCGGGAAAAATAATAAAAAATATTCCGTAAATGTATTTGACTATACCGAAGGCATGTGCTATAATAAACAAAATATTGAACATCAGGGGATCTGCGCTGCAGGATCCGGAAAGGTTGACCGATGATCATCCTCGGGCTTGACCCCGGACTCGCCATTGTCGGTTGGGGTGTGCTTGAAAGTGCGCGACGCGGTTTCCGCGTCCTCGGATACGGCTCTGTTACTACTCCCGCGAATACACCGACTGAGGAGCGGCTGGCAACGATTTATTCAGACATGAATGAGCTGTTCATGCGTTTTCGCCCGGATGCCGTATCGGTAGAGGAACTTTTCTTTTCGAAAAATATCACAACCGGGATCCGTGTTGCCGAGGCGCGCGGTGTGTTGCTGCTTTCCGCACAACAGCACTGCGTCCCCGTGTTTGAGTATTCTCCGCCGCAGGTCAAACAGGCGGTAGTCGGATACGGAAACGCGGAAAAGCGACAGGTTATTTCCATGGTAACCTCTCTTCTTTCTCTGAAAGCCCCTCCGAAACCGGACGATACCGCCGATGCGCTTGCGCTGGCAATTTGCCATGCGAACAGCGCCGCCTCCCCTCTTGCACGACTCGGACAATAGAAAGGACACGTTATGTGGGTAGCCGACAATTGGAAGGATTATGAGCTGATCGATAGTTCGGACGGAACCCGCCTGGAACGTTGGGGAAAATATATTCTCCTTCGTCCGGATCCGCAGGTGATCTGGACCTCGGAGAAGCGTTTTGAAGAGTGGAACAACGCCGACGCGGAATATGAACGGCGCGGAGGCGGCGGTGCATGGCGTGAAAACCGTCTGCCCGCCGAATGGTGTATCTCCTACGGTACGCTTACCTTTACCATTGCGCCGGGCGGCTTCAAGCATACCGGACTTTTTCCGGAGCAGGCAGCGAACTGGGATTGGTTTTCCGGGCTGATTCGCTCTGTCGGACGCCCTGTCCGCGTGCTCAATCTTTTTGCCTATACCGGTGGAGCTACGGTTGCCGCAGCAGCTGCGGGCGCATCCGTTTGTCATGTAGACGCTTCCAAGGGAATGGTCCAGAGGGCAAAGGAGAATGCGGCCCTCTCAGGGCTTTCCTCTGCCCCGATCCGTTATCTTGTGGATGATGTCCGCAAGTTCCTCCTACGGGAAAAGCGCAGAGAGAACTTCTATGACGCCGTTATTATGGATCCGCCTTCCTACGGAAGGGGACCCGGAGGGGAAGTATGGAAGCTGGAAAACTCGCTTGAGGAGCTCCTCAACCTTTCCTGCGAAGTACTGACAGAAGAGCCTCTCTTTTTCCTCCTGAATTCCTATTCAACCGGACTTTCACCGCTTGCAATGCAGCATGCACTTCTTCTGGCGCTCCGGCGCGCAGGAAAGACACCGCGTACCGCCGAGGAGGGAGAGCTTGCCCTTCGTTCCCGCGACGGCATGCTGCTGCCGTGCGGCGGCTCGGTTCGGATAACCTTCTGACGAAAGGATCAGCTATGCAGAATCCCACGGAACGCAGGACAATCCTTGAAGCGAGGAATGTCTGCTATTCCTATCCGGATACGGACAGTACCGAGTCGCTTCCTGCGGTTAACGATGTTTCCCTCAGCGTCTGCGAGGGGGAGCATGTTTGCCTGCTCGGGCACAACGGATCGGGCAAGTCGACGCTTGCCAAACTTTTCAATCTTGTGCTTACCCCTGACAGCGGAGATATCCTGATCGACGGGAAGCGTGTGGATCCCGACACGATGACAGAGGATGAACTGTTTGAAATACGGCGAACGGTGGGCATGGTTTTCCAGAATCCCGATGATCAGCTTGTTGCCACCGTCGTCGAAGAGGATGTGGCGTTCGGCCCCGAGAACCTCGGTATCGACCCAAAGGAGATTCGCCGCCGTGTCGATGAAGCGTTGGCGCTTGTCGGAATGTCGGAGTATGCCAAAGCCGCTCCCCATATGCTTTCGGGCGGACAGAAGCAGCGTGTTGCCATCGCCGGTGTGCTTGCCATGATGCCGCGCTGTATCCTGTTTGACGAATCGACTGCCATGCTGGATCCCGGTGGGCGCAAGGACGTCTGCGAGATCATCGATCGGCTCCGCAGAGAGCGGGGAATTACGGTCCTGAGCGTTACCCATCACATGGATGAGGCGGTACGGGCCGACAGGATTTTCATTATGGATGACGGCAGAATCACGCTTTCCGGAACACCGGAGGAGGTATTTGCCGACGTGGACGCCTTGCGATCCTGTTCGCTGGAAGCCCCTGCAAGTACCGAGCTTCTATACGATCTGAACCGCCGCGGTGCCCATTTCCCTCTGCCCACGCTCGGATTTGATGACTGCGCCGAGCTGATTGCGGAAAAATATCATGAAAAGAACGGATAACAACGGTTACCATGGCAAAAATCGAGCTTAAAAACGTTTATTACAGCTATTCTCCGAATACTCCTTTTGAAAAAAAAGCTCTTCGGAATATCAGTCTGTCGATCGGAGAGGGAGAGATTACCGGAATTATCGGGCATACCGGATCCGGAAAATCCACTTTGGTGCGGGTTATGAACGGTCTGCTGCCGCCCACAAGCGGAACGGTTCTGCTGGACGGCACGGATATTCATGCTGACAAAAAAGCACTTTCCTCCGTAATGCGGCGAGTCGGACTTGTTATGCAGTATCCGGAATATCAGCTTTTTGATGAGACGGTGGCGCGGGATATTTCCTTCGGACCGAGGAATATGGGGCTCTCTGATGCGGAAATATCCGACCGCGTTTCTGAGGCGGCACGTTTTACGGGCATTCCGCAGGAGCTGCTTTCCCGCTCTCCGTTCGAACTGTCGGGTGGGCAGAAGCGCCGCGTTGCCATTGCCGGTGTTCTTGCCATGCGTCCCGAGGTCATCGTGCTTGACGAACCGGCAGCGGGTCTTGATCCGAAGGGAAGAAAAGAGATTCTCGGCGGCCTTGTTTCCTATCGGGATGCGACCGGCGTTGCCATTGTAATTGTCAGTCACAATATGGAAGACATGGCAAGTTATTGTGACAAAATCGTAGTACTCCGCAATTCCGAGACGGCTTTTTCCGGAACTCCACAGGAGGTATTTGCGCGCCGGAAGGAGCTGGAGGAGAACGGTCTTGACGTTCCTGATGCCGTAAAATTGGCGGATGCCATACGGGCGCGCGGTGTTCCGATTCCCGGAGATGTCTGCACGATCCCCGCTTTAACTGCGTCTGTTGCCTCTTTGCTTTCTCTCTCTTGATCACGGCGGGGAAACCCGCAGAAATGTGGAATATGGTTTTATATGCTCAAGGATATCACACTCGGTCAGTATTATCCCGGTACTTCGCTTTTACACAGGGCGGATCCGAGAACGAAGGTTTTGCTGACACTGCTTTATATCGTTGCTCTTTTTCTTGTAAAAAACGGATACGGTTTTCTTTTCTGTGCCGCGCTTCTTCTTACCTGCGTGGTCATTTCCCGTATCCCGCTCCGCACGGTGCTGCGCGGAGTGCGTCCGATTCTGTATATCATTGTTTTCACGTCTCTGATTAACATTTTCTGGACAAAAGGTGAGAATCTGCTTTGGGAATGGAAATTCATTCATATATATCTTGAAGGTCTTCTTACCGCTCTTTTTATGGCCGTGCGTATTGTCTTTCTGATTATCGGCACAAGTCTTTTTCTCACATATACGACGACCCCGATTATGCTCACAAACGCCTTGGAATCGCTTTTGTCGCCGCTGAAGTTTTTTCATGTCCGGGTTCATGAATTTGCCATGATGATGTCGACCGCGCTCCGATTTATTCCCACTTTGATAGAAGACACTGACCGCATTATGGATGCACAGCGTGCCCGCGGTGCCTCCTTCGGCTCGGGCGGGCTGATTCAGAAAGCAAAAGCGCTGATCCCGATTTTGATTCCGCTTTTTGTCTGTGCTTTCAAGCATGCGGACGATCTGTCTGTTGCAATGGAATGCCGGTGCTATCGCGGGGGTGTTGGCCGGACAAGGATGAATTCGCTTCATTTTACCCGCGTTGATCTGCTGTGGTGTGCGTTCGGCGCGCTTCTGCTTGTCGGGATTCTGCTTTTTAACCGTATTCCTACCGGATTCTCCCTCTAAGGAGGATGCATGAAGTATTTGCTCACCCTTTCCTTTGACGGTACCGGCTTTTGCGGCTGGCAGTATCAGCCCGGGGCGCGAACCGTTCAGGGAACGCTTACCGACGCCTGCCGGACGGTTTTCCGCTGTCCTTGCTCCGTGACCGGATGCAGCAGGACTGACAGCGGCGTGCATGCGCTCGGATTTTGCTGTACCGTTGAACCGGATCAGAAGATTTCGATTCCTTGTGACCGACTTCCTCTTGCTTTTGCTTCGGTTCTTCCGCCGGATGTTGCGGTTCTCCGCGCCGAAGAGGTCCCCGACGATTTTCATGCGCGCTATTCTGTTCTCGAAAAAGAATATGAGTACCGAATTTACAATTCACCGATTCCCGATCCGTTTACGGTCGGCAGGGAATACCGTTTTCCCGCTCCGATTGGCACGGACGGAATCGATCGGATGCGCCGCGCCGCCGTATTTCTTGAGGGAAGGCAGGATTTCACCTCCTTTATGGCATCCGGTTCAAAGATTACCGATGCAGTCCGCACAATAGCTTTCTGCCAAGTTGATGCGGAAGGAAATCGCATCCGTGTGAATCTTGCCGCTGACGGTTTTCTTTACAACATGGTCCGCATTATCGTCGGCACCTTGCTTGAGGTTGCACGGGGAATAAGGGCGCCGGAGGAGCTTCCGGAAATTCTTGCTGCACGGGACAGAACCAAAGCGGGAGCCACTGCTCCCGCGCACGGACTCTATCTGAAAAGAGTGAGCTACGGAAATGAAAAAAAAGGAACAAAGGCTGACAAAAAGCCCAAATAATGCTCGTGAACAGCCTGATAATGTTGACAAAAAACGGGAAGAATTTAATTTACCCGATGTTTCTTCCGCCGACGATTCCGATTTTGATGGGCTTTCCCAACGATTCGGAGCGCCGGAACAGAATGAGTATTACGCAAAGGTATCCGGCAGATACCGTACCGCTAAACTGCTTCTGACCGCGCTGCTCGTTCTTGTGATTGTGACGGCCATCGTATTTGCCTCGGACAGCGTCACCTATGCGAATCTGAAATACCTGATGCGCAATCTCGGGGACGCTTCCGCTTCCGATACCGTACGGGCGTCTGTGATTCCGATTGAAGCGGACGGTAAGATTGCCTGCGGCTTTTTTTCCGGAAGGTTTGCTGTCGCCGGGGAGAGTGCGGTTGTGCTGCGGCGTATCGGCGGAAAACAGGTGTACAGAGAAACGCTAACGTCTACAATGCCAGTCCTGACGCTGGGGAAAAAGTATTTTCTTGTCTGGACCTGCGGGGAGAATACTTATACCGTATTCAACTCGGTTGCCGCTGTCAAGAGCGGAAAACTTGATACCCCGATTTATGCCGCGGCGACGGCGGATGACGGAAGCTATGCTTTGCTTACTGCAACTGCTGAGTATCGATCGGTTGTAGAACTGTATGACGCGGATTTTTCCCTTCGGGCAGCCTATCGCAAGTCGGAGGGCTATGTCAGCGCGATTTCCCTTTCGGCAGATGCTTCCCGCCTTGCTCTTTTCTCCTTCCTGACCGAAAACGGAGCGTATACCTCCTGCCTTGATGTTTATCTGACTGAAAAGGCAGACCTGCTTCTTTCCGTTTCTTTTGCCGACGGCGTTCCTCTGGCTTGCGGTTTCTTTTCTGACGGATCGTTCTGGTGCTTTTCCGAAAGGTCTTTGCGTATTTATGGGGCTGACGGATCCCTTGCCGCGTGTCATTTGATGCCCGGGGAGGTGCGGCGGATTGCTGCAGATGAATCCTTTGCGGTGGTTCTCTGTCACGCCGATGGTGCGGATCGCCGCACATACATTCTTGCATACAAGGCAGACGGTTCCGCCTGTGCGGAGGCTCTTCTAACCGGTTCCTGTGATTCTCTTGTCCTTTGCGGCTCCGGTGCCGCTGTTCTCGGAGAGGAACTGACGCTGCTCTCCTTTGAGGATGGCGGCAGAAAAACCGCGGAACGGAAAACCGGTGCTGTCGGGCTTGCTGCGGATGGTTCCTGCGTATACTGTATTTACGGTGACCGAGCCGAACTTGTGTTCGGAGAAACGGATTCTTGAAATTTTCATAATACAGGGAGGATATGAAATGAAAGGCATTGGTTTATTGATTGACATTATTTTTGCGCTTACGGCCATAATAATCATTGTGGTTTCCACCCGGCGCGGATTTATCCGGAACATTATGCGTATTGTATCTTTTGTTTTATCCATCATAATTGCTGCCACCTTCTGCAAAACGGTTGCGGGAATTATTTCTTCAAGATGGCTTGACGCCAAGGTCAGCGGCATTGTCGGGGAACAGATCGCTTCTCTCTCCCAAAAGGAAGGCGGTGAAAGTTACGATCTGGAGCGCCTGTTTGATACCGAGCAGAGTGACTTTATGAAGCTTCTCCAGCGCTTCGGAGCCGATGTTGATCAGATTGCGGAGGATTACGGTGCCATTACCGCCGGAACCGAAGAGACGGTGCGGGAACTGTCCGAACGGATTTCCCACTCGATCACCGATGTTCTGTCCCGGGTTCTTGCCTTCCTCGGACTGTTTCTGGCTTCCATTCTTGTACTCTCCCTGATCAGCTGGCTTCTCGGGCTTGTCGCCCGCCTTCCGGTGCTGAAACAGTTGAACGGTTTTCTCGGCTTCCTGTGCGGTGTCATTCTTGCTGCCGGATTTCTGTTTGTCTTTTCCACCGTCGGTTTGTATCTGTTTGAGCAGCTCCATGCCGTGTTTCCGGATTCCATCCCGGAGTCTATTGCGGAGGATTCCTTTGCTTTGAAGCATTTTTCCAGTATCGATTCCATAAAGGCCCTGTTTTTGAAAACTTAACTTGAATGCTTAACTGATGTAATTGATGCCGGTGTCATATGAAGTTGAAAAATATTCCCAACATTCTTTCTGCGTTTCGGATTCTGTTTGCTTTGGCTTTCCCCTTCGTTTTTTTCGGATGCTATCCGCAGGTACTCCCTGCCATGCTGCTGTTTGTGATGGCAGGGCTTACGGACATATTGGACGGACGGATTGCGCGGCGCTATGCATGCATCAGCAAACTCGGGAAGATTCTTGATCCGGTTGCGGATAAACTGATGCAGGCAATGGTTTTGATCTGCCTCTGTGTGAAAGGAATCATTCCGCTTTGGCTTCCCGTAATCTCGATTGTTAAGGAACTGGCGCTTCTGTGCGGCGCTGCCCTGATTCTGCGCCGCGACAATACGGTTGTTGTCTCCGGATGGCCCGGGAAGCTTGCCGTTTGCGTTTTTTATGCCGCCATGTTTGTTCTCGCTGTTTTTGAAAAACGTCTTTCCTCCCGGATGACATTTTTGATCTGCCTTGTGACTCTCTGTTTTACGCTTTTGGCGCTCTGCTTCTATCTGACACGGTTTCTCGGTGCGGAAAAGCGCAGACGCGCTTCACTGCCGGAGAAGACACAGGCTCCTGATTGATTCCGCCCCACAGGGCATTACATACTGAAAGGAAATATGATGCAAATGATGTGTTCTCGCTGCCACAAACGGCTGGCAGTTGTATTTGTAACCCGTGTGGAAAACGGGCAGACGGTCAATGAGGGCTACTGTCTGCAGTGTGCCAAGGAAATCGGGATCAAGCCCCTGAACGATATGCTCTCGAATATGGGATTGACCGGTTCCGATGTTGACCGGCTTTCCAATGATGTCGAAAATCTGATGAATACGATGGTGCCTTCCGAAAATGACGACAACGAGGACGGAGGCGCGCCGGCAATCGACCTTCCGCGATTTTTTAATCAGATGCCGGGCGGGGGTGCTCAGGGCAGCGCCGGCGGAAAGAAAAAGCCGAAAGAGCAGAAATACAAGTTTCTGTCCACCTATTGCCGCAATCTGAATGCTGCGGCGTCGGAGGGAAAGCTTGACCGGATTGTCGGACGGGAACGGGAGCTTGGACGGGTTGTCCAGATTCTCTGCCGCCGCCAGAAAAACAATCCTTGTCTCATCGGTGAGCCGGGCGTAGGAAAAACCGCGATTGCAGAGGCGCTTGCCCAGCGAATCGTCTCCGGAGACGTTCCGTACCTTCTGAAAAACCGTGAGGTCTGGCTCGTCGATCTGACGGCGCTTGTAGCCGGAACACAGTTCCGAGGACAGTTTGAATCGCGCGTGCTCGGTTTAATCAACGAGGTCAAGGCTGCCGGGAATATCATTCTCGTCATTGATGAGGTTCACAACATCGTCGGAACCGGTGACGCCGAGGGCAGCATGAATGCAGCGAATATTATGAAGGCCGCCCTCTCCCGCGGAGATATCCAGGTGATCGGTGCGACAACCCTGAATGAATATCGCAAGTATATTGAGAAGGATACTGCGCTTGAGAGACGCTTCCAGCCGGTTATGGTCAATGAGCCGTCGGTTGAAGAGACCCTTCGGATGCTGAAGGGAATCCGCCATTATTATGAGACATATCACCTGGTGAAACTGCCGGATGCGATTCTTCGCAGTGCGGTTCTCCTCTCCGAGCGCTATATCACCGATCGGTATCTGCCCGATAAGGCGATTGATCTGATTGACGAGGCTGCGTCTCACGTTTCCCTTCACAGTGATCCGCTCAATGATCTTCGCCGCTTGAGAGACGAGCAGCGTGCCCTCGGAGCGGAGCGCGAAAAGCTTGAGACGATGCCGGATAAAAGCGAGGAGGAGCAGGAGAAAAAGTATGCTGCGATTGCGGAACTGAAGACCCGGGATGCGCAGTTGACCGCGCGTCTGGCTGAGCTGGAAAAGGTCTGCGCGGACGTTACGGTGACAGAAAATGACCTTGCAGAGGTGATCGAGATCTGGACGGGAATTCCGGCGAGCTCGATCAGTGAAAATGAGTTTGTGAAGATTGACCGTCTCGAAGAACGGCTGAAAACCAAAATAATCGGTCAGGATGAGGCCGTGAACGCGGTTGCGCGCGCCGTAAAACGCAGCCGTGCGGGGGTGTCCTATAAACGCAAGCCCGTTTCCTTTATTTTTGCCGGCCCGA
This sequence comes from Eubacteriales bacterium, assembly GCA_034178705.1. Taxonomy (GTDB): domain Bacteria; phylum Bacillota; class Clostridia; order Oscillospirales; family CAG-272; genus RUG12395. The sequence continues at coordinate 14,326 of JAXFQY010000002.1, forward strand.
CCGGTGTCGGCAAGACCGAACTTGTAAAACAGCTTGCCGCGGATCTGTTTGATTCTCCGGAAACCCTGATTCGCCTTGATATGTCCGAGTTTATGGAGAAGCATTCTGTATCCCGGATCATCGGATCGCCTCCGGGCTATGTCGGCTATGATGAGGCGGGGCAGTTGACGGAAAAAATCCGCCGCCGCCCGTACAGCGTTGTTTTGTTTGACGAGATCGAGAAGGCGCACCGGGATGTTCTGAATATCCTTCTGCAGATTCTGGATGACGGAAGAATCACCGATGCACACGGAAAAACGGTCAGCTTTGAAAATACAATCATTGTCATGACAACGAACGCCGGCTCCGATCGCGGTTCCGCCGTTTCGGGCTTTACCTCCTCCGGTGTCGTGGATTCCACGGCACGCACCGAGAAAGCGCTTTCTGCTTTTCTGCGACCGGAATTTATCAATCGTGTCGATGAAATTATTACCTTCCGTTCGCTTGATGAGAAGGATTTCGCTGCCATTGCCGGCTTGATGCTGTCTCAGCTGGCCGAGGCGCTCGCTGAGCGTGGGATCACTTTCCAATGGACAGAGGCGGCAGCCGGGGTGATTGCCGAAAACTCCTATTCCGTTCGTTTCGGCGCACGAAATATGCGCCGGTATATTCAGACCAATGTTGAGGATGCTCTTGCCAATCTTGTGATTTCCGCCGGAGAGAACCGTATTTCTGCCGCTTTGCTTACGGTGTGTGACGGAAAGCTTTCGGTTACATGCCCCGGCAGGGAGAACGGGAGTAAATAATGGCTTTGTTGTGCCATGGAAAAAATCCGGAAGAGATCGCGGCGCTTTATGATACTTCTGCCTCTTCCGGTCTGACACCGAAGGAGGCGAAAAAACGCCTTCGCTATTTCGGTAAAAATCTTTTATACAACACCTCCGAGCCGGATGCGGTTGGACTGGTGCTGCGGCTCATTTTATCCCCGTCCAGCCTGATGTTTTTCACGACCGCCGTCGCCTGTTCCGCGCTGCGGACTGGGGGAGCCCTGCTTTCGGCGCTGCTGTGGGCTGCGGCGACGGTTCTGCTCTCGATTTTGAGTATTGCATCCGCAAGAGTCCTCTGTGCCGTCCGTGCTCTGGGAATTCCGCGTGCACGTGTTGTCAGGGATGGGAAACCGCGTTTGATCGACAGCCGTTCCCTGGTTCCCGGGGACCTGATTCTGCTTACAGAAGGCGATGTTGTATCCGCGGACTGCCGTTTGATCTATGCGGAAGAACTAAAGGTTCGGGAACCGATCGGTACTGATGATTTCCGGCTTGCGGAAAAATCGCCTGCCGCTTGCCCCGAAGCTATTGCTCCCGGAGAAATGAGCAATATGCTGTTTGCTTCCTCCACGGTTACACGCGGCGGGGGGCGGGCCATTGTCACGGCCACGGGCAGTGATACGCTTGTTCTCGGCGATAACGGCGGTGCTCCTCTTCCGCTGCGCGGCAGACAGATTTTCCGCTTTGCCGAGCAAACACAAAAAACAGGTAAAATTCTCTCTCTTGTTGCCTGTATTGCCTTATTCCTTTTTTCTGTTGTTCTGATTGTTGCCGCTCCGCGCAGTCCTCTTGATTATTTTCTTGCAGCGGCGTCGGCTGTGCTTTTCTGGATTTCCGGAGCGTTCGGTATTTTTACAACGCTTGCCGTTTCTTCAAGCGTAAGCGCGGCCTCCTCCCGGCGGGGCTGCCGGGCGCTTATAAAAAATATCGGTGCTCTGGATCCTTTGTGCGATTGCGATACCCTGATTTGCGGAGAGACTTTTGCCGAGCCGTTTCTCGGAACGCTTCCTGGTGAGGCTGCGGCGTACGGTCTTCGTGTTTTTATTACTGTACATCCGGAAAGTGCCACCCGCTTAGCCGAGGCCTGCGGGGCTGTTCTTTGCGCTTCTCCCGCGGATGCTGCGGAGCTTTCCGGCAACGCTCCTGTCTGTGTCGTTTGCCGCGGCCCTGCGGACCGCGCAAAGCTTGCGGCGCTGCTGAGTACCGCCGGACATGTTTGCGCCTCGGTTGCCTCCAAGGCGGGACATATCGGCATGTTCAATGCCTCTGCCGTTTCCTTCTGCTGCTCTGCGCTCTCCCTTTCTTTCGATAAGGTTACCGATGTGACACTGGAAGATATTGACCGTACGGCAGGAAACGAAGCCATGATGAAAAATTCGGATGTGCTTTGTGAACCGACTGACCGTTCCGCACTCGGGACTTTCGGAGAAGCGCGTGGTGCGGCGCATCGCTTATCGGAAATGGAGGGATTCGCTGTTTCCTCCGCTGTCGCGATGCTTCTGACGCTTCCGTTGACACTCGCGGAAAGCGCTTTTGTGTTGCCTTCCGTTCCTTCTGTGCTGTGTGCGTTCCCCGTACTTTTTTCTGCAATGCTTGCTCTTGCTGTTTCCGGGGGGCCCGCAACGACTGCACCGTCTCCTGCACAGAGACGTTCGCAGATCGCGTTTGGTACAGCGGGTGCTGCGCTTTGGCTTCTGTTGCTGTTTGCCGTGCGTATTTTTTCCGAGCAGCTTGGCGTGCCCGTCGGAGAAGCCTTCCGTCCGTATTGCTCGGCATCTCTTATGCTTTTTCTTGCTTTTTCAGCGGCTTTTTTTCGCTTCGGCGAGCGTCAGCGCCAATCTCCGTTGCTTGTCCTTCCTCTTGTTTTTTCCGCTTCGCTTCTTGTGTTGTCGGCTTTCTGGACGCAGGCGGGGAATCTCCTCTGTCCGGGGCTTGACCGGTATGTTCTTCTGCTCGCAGCCGTTCCCGCGCTGGTATCTGCGGGCTTGACAGCATTCAACAGAACGGTATATAATAAACATCAAAATCACTGATTTGCAAAGAGAGGTTTATCATGGCAGAAATTGAAGAAAAAAGCGGCTGTACGCATGATTGCTCCACCTGCGGTCAAAGCTGCAGTCATCGGGAGAGCGGAGCAGAAAGCTTTGCGGCCGCTCAGAACGAGTTTTCAAATGTAAAGAATGTAATTGCCGTTGTCAGCGGTAAGGGCGGGGTCGGAAAGTCGATGGTAACATCCCTGCTGGCCGTTGCCATGCAGCGCCGCGGCTACAAAGTCGCAATCCTTGACGCGGATATCACCGGTCCCTCCATTCCGAAATCGTTCGGGGTGAGCGGCGAGGTAATGGGAACCGAAGGGCAAATCTTTCCACTTTCCTCTAAGACGGGAATCGAGATCATGTCGGTTAATCTTTTACTTGATGACCCGACAAAGCCGGTTGTCTGGCGCGGACCGGTTATTGCCGGCACCGTGAAACAATTCTGGACCGATGTGGTTTGGAATGATGTCGATTATATGTTTGTCGACATGCCTCCGGGAACCGGTGACGTTCCGCTGACCGTATTTCAGAGTCTCCCGGTTACCGGCTGTGTTATTGTTACAAGTCCGCAGGAGCTTGTTTCTATGATAGTCAAAAAATCGGTCAATATGGCTAAGCTCATGAATATTCCCGTTCTCGGACTTGTGGAGAATATGAGCTGCGTGATTTGCCCGGACTGCGGAAAACGGATTCCGGTTTTCGGCGAAAGTCATACGAAGCAAACGGCAGAGGAGATGGAGATACCGATGCTCGGAGAGCTCCCGATCGATCCCCGGCTCACTGCTTTGTGCGATAAGGGAATTATCGAGCTTTTTGAGAACGATTATCTTGATCATGCGGCAGATGAACTTGAGAAGCTTGCCGCGGCGGAAAATTGAATCCGATCATTATTCAGGCGGATGGCCCTTTCTGAACCATCCGCCTTTTTTCGTATTTTCTTGACTTCCTGTTCGCGGCATGGTAGGATAATAAAGAAAAATTCCGAGGCATAAGAAAGAGAAGACTTATGAAAAAAGTCATGCTTGTATTCGGCACCCGTCCGGAAGCGATCAAAATGTGTCCCCTTGTACTTGAGCTGAAATCCCGCAGAGATATAAAAACGCTTGTTTGCGTTACCGGACAGCATCGGCAGATGCTTGACGCCGTGCTGAACACATTCGGCGTTGTACCGGACTACGATCTCTCGATCATGAAGGAAAGCCAGACGCTGTTTGACATCACGCAGGGGGTCCTTGCCGGGATGAGAACGGTGCTCGGGAAGGAGAATCCGGATATTGTCCTGGTTCACGGGGATACCACAACGACCTTTGCGGCGGCTCTTGCCTGTTTTTATCTGCAGATTCCTGTCGGACATGTCGAAGCGGGATTGCGTACCTATGATATCGGCGCTCCGTATCCGGAGGAGTTCAATCGCGAGGCGGTGTCTGTTATGGCAAAGTACAACTTTGCACCGACGGAGGCCGCAAAGAACAATCTTCTGCGGGAAGGGAAGGCGCCAGAGGGAATCTTCGTTACCGGTAATACCGCGATTGACGCTCTGAAAACCACAGTAAGAGCCGATTATACCCATCCGGAGCTGAAATGGGCGGCAGACAGTCGCTTGATTATCATTACTGCCCACAGACGGGAAAATATCGGGGAGCCAATGCGGCACATGTTCCGCGCGATCCGCCGCATCACTGAGGAGCATCCCGATGTCAAGGCGGTTTATCCGATTCATATGAATCCCGCTGTCCGATCAGTCGCAAGAGAGGAGCTGAGCGGATGCAGCAGAATTCATCTCATCGACCCTCTTGACGTGCTTGATTTTCATAACTTCCTTGCCCGCTGCTACCTTATTCTGACCGACAGCGGCGGGGTGCAGGAGGAGGCGCCGTCTCTCGGGAAGCCTGTCCTGGTCATGAGGGATACAACAGAGCGTCCGGAAGGAATCGCTGCCGGAACGCTCCGGCTTGTCGGCAGTGACGAAGATCGGATTTATCAGGCATTCAAGCAACTGCTTGTGGATCCCGAAGAATACGAAAAAATGGCTTGCGCAAGCAATCCGTACGGTGACGGAACAGCGTCAAAGCAGATTGCGGATATTCTTCTGCGAAACCTGTAAACTTTCTGCGCCCTGCTCTTTGCAAATTCTGCCTTTCTTTTATAAAAAATAACCGACTGTTCGCATCCGCTTGATTTCGAATGCTGCATTTGATAAAATGACAGCGTCGGAGTATTTTCGATTAAAAACTCATATTGTACTGAACTATTTCGGAGGCATAGCATGACAGAAATCATTCGCAAAAACGGTGTTGCAATTGTTTCTGCGGACGGAAAGCCTGCGGCGGAGATTGTTCCGTGTGCGGGTGCTGCTGATCGGTTTGACCGTCTTGACGATATCGCGTTTCTATGGACGCGGACAACGGAAACTCCGGTTGTCCATATGCGTATGGAACTGCTGACTTTTGAAAAGCCGCAGTTTACAATGATCCCCGCTGTGAGCTATAACGGCAATGGCTGGGGAAAGGTGCCGGAGTATGTCGGAGATCGTGCAGAGGATGGTACGCCGTGGAGCTTTGCATGGCATCGTGTGACGATCCCGTCCTGCACCTATTCGGCAACGACGGAAGCGTCTGTAGCCTTGATGGCGGAGGCCGGAGAGGATACCGCCTGCTCTCTCTATCTTGACGAGGGCAGAGAACGCCATGTTGTGATTTACCCTGAGGAGGAAAAACCCAAAACCCTTCAGCGGCACTTCTGGGGTGACCCCTATCAGGGAGAAGGAAAACCGCGGACCGAATTTACCGCGATCATCGTTGCGTATCCTGCTGAAAACAAGCCGATCCGATATGACCGGCTTCTCGATTTTGCCTGGCGTTATTACGGACATCCGATTGCTATGCCCCGTACCCCGGAGGAGTTGTACAATCTTGGGATTTCTTACTCACGCTATCTCTGGCAGGTGGAAAAGGATGGCTTCCAAAGCTTCACAATCGGTTCCCAATGGTATCCCAAAATGACTGCCTATATGAAGACGCTTGACCGCTTTGAAATCAGCTGGGTCGGACAGTCCGCCTCGCTTGCCAATGCGATGCTCTGGCATTATCTTCAGACCGGAGACAGGGAGGCGCTGGAAATGGGGCTTGCTTCCCATGACAGCTGGATCAAATATTGCCATCATCCCTGCGGTCTCATCTCCTCCCGTTACGATAACGATCCTTGGCGTCTGCGTGAATACCCCGCTGACTATCAGCCGGATCCGTGGGAACTGGGAGAGGCGGCTTTTGAATCCCATAAGGCATACCCGAAAAGAAAATTCCGCCGCGATGAGAACGGCGTAATTCAACTCAAGATTGACGCGTGCAATCTCGGTGGGGCCGCGGACTGTTACTTTGAAGCGTATGATCTTGCAAAGCAATGCGGCTTCGAACGCCCGGAATATTTGGAGACTGCATTTGGTATCTGCGGTTTTGCTCTTTCAGCGCAGACCTCGGAGGGGCGCTATGCGAAAAGCTGGACTGAGGAGGGAGAGCTTATTGCCGCCGACGGAACCGTCGGCTGTTTCCTCGTTCTTCCGATGCTGGAGGCCTACCGCCGCTCGGGGGATAAGAGGTATTTTGACTCCGCGGTTCGTGCGTTCGATTTCTATTATTCCGCTCTGGAGCGGGACGGTTATACAACGGCCGGTGCACTGGATACCTACAGCATTGATAAGGAGTCCTCAAGCCCGCTGCTCCGTGACGCTTTGAAACTGTACGATATTACCGGAGATAAGAAATATATCACAGCGGCGGAGAACATCGCCTGGTATCTTTCCACCTGGCTGATGTATTATACGATTCATTACCCCGAGGATTCTTTGATTTCCAAGCTCGGTTATGACACCTTCGGCTCCACTTCGGTCAGCACGCCGCATCAGGCGTTGGATCAGTATGCTTTGCGCGATGTAATGAGCTTTCTGCGCTTGTCGGAGCTGACGGGTGAGGCGCATTGGCGAGAGCGCGGTCTTGCTTTCCTTGCCAATGCCTCTCAGGGGATTTCCGACGGGACTTTGTATCTTAACGGCAGAGTCCGTCCGGCAGGGTCTCAGGATGAGGCGATATTCCATACCCGCTGGGGCCGGTATGGGGTTCCGCCGTTTACTCCCTCTCAGTGGCTGCCTGCCTGGCCGACCGCTTTCCGCCTGGAGATTCTCCGTTGGAGTCCGGATTGGGATGTGTATCGCTCCGGATTGACGGAGATCCGGAATCCGATTCCTCATCTGAAATAATCCGCTTCTCTCTGAAGAGAAGCTTGGCAAGAGAAATTTTTCCGTTGATATTGCGTGCATACAGCGATAAATAAAGAAATCCGGCGGTCGGAGCGACCGCCGGATTCTGTTATCTTGCGAGCATATGAAACAAATGGCAAAGAGAAACAAAGCAGAGAATTCCGAAGCTGATATTTGCGAAAATCCTTTCGGCGATTACGGGATCAGAAGCTCCTCGACTGCGGAAAGAAAAGCCGTCTGCTCGGAAGAGGAAAGAATGGTGTAGATCACATAGTTGCCGTATACAGTTGTTTTGGCGCCGTCAACCTTCGGCTTTTCCGACTGATCATAGCGGGTATCCCAGGCGTCGACCCGCCCTTTCAGGTATTTGTTAAGAGCGCCGCGGATTGTTTCTGCATCCTCGGCGCTTTTTGCAGAGAAGATGCCGTATTCATCGATTGCGGAGCTGCCGGAGGGACGGCGTACCTTGAACCCGTTACAGAGAGCGGTATCAATTTCCAGATAAAAATCGAGAAATTCTTCTGTCGCATCAGACAGATTGGAGCGCAGGGCAATGCAGGCTTCTCCTGCGGCTGCCAGAGAATCGACAGGAACATCAGACCGATATGTTTTTGCTCCGCCGCAGGATACAAGTGAAAAAAGCATGGCAGCGCAAAGAAGCAGCGGGATAAGCTTTTTTTTGCATTGAATCATGAAAGTTTCCGTCCTTACTGCACGGCGTGCGTGCGAATATAGTTCAGTACGGCGGAATAGCCGTTTTTGTACATATGGATTCCGTCCTGATGGTAGCTGTTGTACTCAGCAATCATATTTCCGGTAGAGTCGCGGAGCGTGTCAATACTCCAGAGCATCGGGGTTCCGGTTTCTTCACAGACTTCAAGAATCCAGCGGTTTCGTCGGTCGACTTCTGCGTTCTTCTGAGCGGGACCGACAAGACTGTCGATTGTCGGATAGATCGTTTGAAAGATCAGCTTGGTATTCGGACTGTTTTCTTTCGTCATGTCGATCAGATTTCTAATCTGAAGCTTGAAATAGGTTTCTTTTTTTGCATCATCCCAGGAAGAGTTACCGAAGGCGGCATAATTGATTCCGAGAGTGACAATCAGAATCTCCGGTTGGCGGGACCGGAGCGCATCGGAAATCAGGATTTCGGTCCATTCCGTATATTTCTTGCTGTCCTCCGGAAAGGCGATCTTTTTCGATTTGATGTCATCGAGTGCAAGCGTTCCGGAGAGAGGAGACCAAATCTGGGCAGGCTTCAGATCGGAATAATGAAACATATGATAGGTTGTGGAATCCCCAAGAAATACAATCTTGTCCAGATAGGATTGTCCGGCGTCCGGTGTTTCCGGCAGGAGAACCGGGCTTGATACCGGAGAAGCGGGCCCGGTCGTGGAGGGGGGCGTCGTTGCGGGCATTGTCGAGGGAACCGGATCTGTGCCGGGAACGGTTGTGATCGGGGGGGTTGCTTCGGACGAAGTTGAGGAGGAAGGCTCAGTACTTGTGTCCGGCGTCTGCGGGAGCGTTGTTGACGGTGTATTCACCGGCGGCGTGGGGGAAGAAGGCTGTGCAATCCGAACAACAAGCAGAATACCGAGCGCAAGAACAGTGACAATTGTCAGGACAATCAGTATAAGCAGAATCTTTGTCAGTGTCCGGTTTCTTTTTACGCGACGGGGAGTATATGTGCCGTGCATGGGATCCCGCCCCCCATGATGGTCAAAGCTGTGATTCATTTTTCGGAACGCTCCTTTTTACTTTTGATGACCGATAAAACGCCCGCACGGCAAAGCATCACAATGAGATAGACAATCAGCGTGAGAATAACGCAGACCATTCGCGAGGATCCGCTTGTCCCGCGCCCGAGCACGGCAATGTAGATGAGAAGAAAGCCTCCCACCGTTGAGACGCAATGGACAGCATACTTGACGATTGCAGGAAGCTTTTTGTTCCGGAGCAAAGCGGAAGAAAACCCGACGAGCAGGGAAAAACAAAAAAGAGCGGTGAGCATAGCTGCAGTCATAGCAGGCTGCTGAGCCTCACTCAGAAGATAACCGAAGAGAGCGAAGGCCAAAGTAAGTATGGTATAAATACAGCAGGAAAGCGTAAGACAGCGGGAGAGAAATTTGCCCATGAAAGCCTCCGATTGCGAAATTACTATTATCCTACCACACTTTTCGGTGTGAATCAAGTCTGCCGGAGAAAAAACAGAAGAACGCAAAGAAAATCGGAAGAAAATCCCGAAGCAGCAGGCGAATCCTCCTTCATCCCGTTGACAATTTGATTCCCGTTTAGTATAATAAAATGAAATAACAGTTTATAACATAAAGGATAATATCATGCAAAGCAGAAGACTGGCAAGAGAAGCGATCATCGGGCTGATCTATGAGCTTTCCTTTCACGACGCGACGGAGAAGCCGGAAGATATCCTTGCGGATGCACGGGCTGCCCGCGGTATTCCGGAAGATGAGTATGTGGACGCATGCTTTCTCGGGATTGCCGACCGTCTCCCGGAGCTTGACGAGATGATCGAAAAATATTCCTCCGGCTGGCGTGTGGATCGTATTTCTCTGGTTCCGCGGGCTATTCTCCGCCTGGCGGTTTATGAACTGCTTTTTGCGGAGCCGCGCCTGCCGTACAGCATCGCGATCAATGAGGCCGTGGAGCTTGCGAAGGCGTATGCGGAGGACGGTGCCGCTCCTTTTGTAAACGGCATTCTGAATACAGTGGCAAAGGAAAACGGGTGCGAAGCGTAAGCATGTCTGATCTGTTTCTCGGAGTTGATACCAGCAACTATACGACAAGTGTTGCCGCCGTTTCGGCAGACGGAGAGATTCTTGCCAACATCAAGCTGCCGCTTCCCGTTAAGGCGGGAGAGCTTGGTCTTCGGCAGCAGGCAGCGCTTTTTGAGCATACAAAGAATCTTCCGGAGGCGTTTTCCCGTTTCCGGGAAGCGGTTTCCGGACAGCTTCTCGCGGTCGGCGTTTCGGAAAAGCCCCGCAACGTCGAGGGAAGCTACATGCCCTGCTTCCTTGCGGGAGTGAGCGCTGCATCTGCCGCCGCCGGCGCGGCCCGGGTTCCCCTGTATCGGTTTTCCCATCAATGCGGTCATATCCGTGCTGCCGTTGCCGGTTCGGGTGCCGCGGTCGGACACGGTCGATTTGCCGCCCTTCATATCAGCGGAGGCACAACAGAGCTGCTCCTCTGTTGCCGTTCGGACAGAGGCTACGACTGTACGGTTGTCGGCGGTACGTTGGATCTATGTGCGGGGCAGGCGATTGATCGCGCGGGCGTTCTGCTTGGTTTTTCTTTTCCCTGCGGAAAGGAGCTCGATGCGGCGTCGCTTTCCTCCGATCGCCCTGCTCCGCCATTCCGGACATCGGTGAAGGGAACCTATTTCAATTTGTCCGGCCTCGAAAACCTTGTTAAAAAAGAATATGCTGCCACAAAAAACAAGGGCAGTACTTCGCTGCTTGTTCTTGAATTTCTTTCTGAAACTCTGGAGAAGGCAATTCGTGCGCTTTTGGAGCAGTATGGGGAAATGCCCGTAATCTGTTCCGGGGGAGTGATGAGCAATACGATAATCCGCCGCCGGCTTTCCGCAATCCGGGGTACCTGTTTTGCTCCGCCGATCCTTTCAGCCGACAACGCTGTCGGCATCGCCTTTCTTGCACGGGATGCCTTCAAAAACGGTATGGAGGAATGACTTGAAGGATACGCTTACAGTCACGGAGGTGACCGAATATCTCAAGGGTCTGATTGAGCAGGACGAGATTCTTTCGTTTGCTGCGATCAGCGGAGAAATTTCCAATTTCAAAGCGCATTACGCTTCTGGCCATCTTTACTTTTCTCTGAAGGATGAGGGGGCGCAATTGCGCTGTGTTATGTTTCGCTCCGACGCGCAGTCCCTCGATTTTACCCCAAAGGACGGAGCAGCCGTCCGTGTTTACGGAAGAATCGGTGTGTATCCGCGCGACGGGCAGTATCAGCTGTATGTGAAACGAATGCTTCCGGACGGGGCGGGGGCGCTGTGGGAGCAGTTTGAGAGACTGAAAAAGCAGCTGGAAGCCGAAGGACTGTTTGCTGAGTCCCGGAAACGTCCGATTCCGACCATGCCGCGCCGCGTCGGGGTCATTACCTCGCGGACCGGCGCCGCCGTGCGGGATATTTTTTCGGTTCTTTCCCGGCGCTTTCCGGCCGCCGAAATCGTTTTTTGTCCTGCGTCCGTTCAGGGCGCAGAAGCTCCCCGTGAGCTTCGTGCGGCTTTGCGCACCGTCATCGAACAGGGGGAGTGCGATGTGATTATTATCGGGCGCGGCGGAGGCAGTGCCGAGGATCTTTGGTGCTTTAACGATGAAAAACTCGTACGTGCCATTGCCGCTTCTCCCGTTCCGGTCATCAGCGCCGTCGGGCATGAAACCGATTACACACTCTCCGATTTTGCGGCTGATCTGCGTGCCGCAACCCCAAGCGCGGCGGCAGAGCTTGCCGTTCCGGATCGCGCGGAGCTGATGAAAAAAAACAGGCTCCTCGCCGCGCGGCTGCATGCGGCAATGGAAAAGAAGCTTGCCGATGCAAGACAGTATCTTGACGGACTTTCCTCCCGGGAGGTCATGCAGGGCCCCCTCGGTGCCCTCTCCCGCCGCCGTGAGGAGTTAGAGGCGCGATACCGTTTGCTTTGCGGCTCTGTCCGCCGGATAGAAGCGGAGAAAAAAACTCTTCTTGCGTCTCTTTCCTCTGCTTTGGATGCTATGAGTCCCCTTGCGGTTTTGAAGCGGGGATATCTGCTGGCCTCTGACACGGACGGAGGTGCAGTTACTGAAGCGGCCTCCCTTCAAAAGGGCGACAGACTGAATCTTCGTTTTTCGGATGGGCGGGCTCTGGTTGCCGTTGAAAAGACATATCGGACAGAAGGAGAAAATGAGAATGGCTGAAAAATCATCGGAGAAAAAGGCCGAACTGAGCTATGAAAAAGCCGTTGAGCGGCTGGAGACGATCGTTCGTGATCTTGAGGGCGGCAAAGCCCCTTTGGCGGATTCCCTTGCTCTTTTTGAAGAGGGCGTCGCGCTGGTGCGCCGCTGTACCGAACAGCTTGATGCAGCCGAAAAGAAGATTCTGGAGCTAACCCGTGAGGACCGTACAGATGATGAGTAAGGCAGATACGGCGCACCGGCTTGCCGAGGATGCCGCTGTGATTGAACGGGCGCTGGATGACCGTCTCCCGCAGGGAGTCGGGGATAAGACGCTGTGCAGTGCGATGCGTTATGCGGTTCTTGGCGGCGGAAAACGCATCCGCGGTGTTCTTGCCCTTGAGTTCTGCCGGCTGTTCTGCGGTACCTCGGAGCCGGCCGTTCCGCATGCTGCTGCGGTTGAGCTGATGCACGCCGCATCCCTTGTTCATGATGACATGCCGGAGATGGACAACGACGCCATGCGCCGCGGTAAACTCTCCTGCCATAAACAATTCGGCGTGCATACCGCGCTTCTGACAGGAGATTCGCTGATTTGCCTTTCTCTCGGTGTTCTTGCCGAGCCCGGCGTTTCCGGTGCACTGCGCGCTCTCTCCCTCCTGGCGGATGCCGGCGGTGTCGGAGGAATCGGAAGCGGGCAGATGATGGATATTGCCAGTGAAACGGAATCAATTGACTATAACGGCCTTCTGAGGCTTCAGCGGCTGAAAACCGGCAGGTTGATGCGCTGTGCGGCGTTGCTTGGCGCCGCTGCCGCCGGAGCGGATGAAGCGCAGACGGCGCTTGCCGCAGAATATGCCGAGCGGGTTGGGTTGGCCTTCCAGATCGAAGACGATCTTCTTGACAGAAATGGCGGAAGTGACACGCGGCGCGGACTCGCCACTTTTTTAACCTTCCTGACACCGGAGGCCGCGCGCGCCGAAGCCCGCCGCCTGACGGATGAGACGATTGCACTGCTTTCCGGAATTCCGGGATCGGAATTTCTTTGCGGCCTTGCGGAATATCTATTGGAGAGGGAAAACTGATGCGTGCCGACCTTCTGCTTTGTGCCCGGGGTTTTACGGAAAGCCGCAACAAGGCGCAGCAGCTGATTGCGGCCGGAGCGCTTTATGCCAACGGGCGTTTGGTGAAAAAGGCAAGCACAGATCTTCCGACGGACTCGGAGCTTTCCGTTGTGCGGCTTTCCGAGAGCTTTGTCGGGCGTGGAGCCCTCAAGCTTCTCGGTGCGCTTTCCGGGTTTTCTGTGGATCCTTCAGGCTTGCGCTGCCTTGACATCGGGGCAAGCACGGGAGGTTTTACCGATCTTTTGCTCCGTCGAGGAGCGGCATCCGTTACTGCGGTTGATTGCGGACGCGGCCAGCTTGCCGAATCCTTGCGTTCGGACCCGCGTGTGACGAATCTCGAAGGGGTGAACGCCCGTTATCTGACTACGGACGATGTTGGCTGTGACTTTGATCTTTGCGTTATGGATGTTTCCTTTATTTCGCAAACCTATGTTTTACCGGCCATAGTTCCGCTCCTTGCGGCACACGGGGTAATACTCGCCTTGATTAAGCCGCAGTTTGAGTTGGATGCCGCATCGGTCTCAAAAGGTGTGGTAAGAGGAGCGGCTTTGCGTCATCGAGCACTGCTGCGCGTCTATGACGCGCTTGCTCCGCTCGGACTTGCTCCGGTTTCTTTTCTCCGCTCTCCGATTGAGGGTGGGGACGGTAATATTGAATATTTCGGCTGTTATCGCCGTTCGGATGATGTGTCTGCGGTTTTTGATCGCACCGGGCTGCGGATGCTTGCGCAGGATAAGTGAGGTAACCATGAACAGAAAAGTGCATACTCTTGTCCTTGTAACCAATACAATGAAGGACCCCGATTTGTCTGTTTATCGGCAGATCCTGGATTATACTCTTTCACTCGGGTTTGAGGTCCGGGTTCCTGCTGAGCTTCCCGCTCAGGGCGCACAGGCTTTTTCGGATCCGGACGCGCTCTACTGCGGAGCCGACTGCGCCGTCTTGCTTGGGGGAGACGGGACAATTCTCAACGCCGCGCGTTTTGCCGTTCCTGCCGGGTGTCCGATGCTCGGGATCAATCTCGGCAGAATGGGCTATATGGCAGAGCTTGAGGTCCATGAGTACCGACTGCTTTCCCGCCTGCGTGACGGGGATTACGGTATTGAACAGAGAATGACGCTTTCGGTGGAGACAGAAAGCGGCGGGGTTCGCCGCACGGTTTACGGAAACGCGCTCAATGATGCCGTTATCACAAACGGCGTGGATACACATGTGATTGATCTTCTGCTGCGCTGCGACGGCGCGGAGGTTCTCAGTTACCGGGGAAACGGCTTGATTCTATCTTCGCCGACCGGATCCACAGGCTATGCCATGTCTGCCGGCGGTCCGGTTGTGGATCCGTCCATGGATTGCATGACTGTTGTCCCGATCTGTTCGGTCTCTCCCGCGGCGAAGCCCCTTGTTTTTTCCGCAGACAGTGAAATGACGATTGAAAACCGTTATGAACGGCTTCCTTGGGTTCTTCTCACCGTAGACGGACGGGAAGCCTGTGAACTGCCGGTCGGCGCACGCGTTGTGTGCCGAAGGGCTCCGCAAACAGCAAAGATGATCCGTCTGAAGGATAATAAGTTCTTTTCTGTTCTGCGTGCCAAAATAACCTGATCGGATCTGATCGGATAAGAGGGAGTCAAATGAAAAACAAACGCCAGGAGTTGATCCTCCGCTTAGTGGAGGACAATGACATTGAAACGCAGGAGGAGCTGATCAGCCGTCTGAATGATGCCGGTTATACCGTCACGCAGTCGACGATCAGCCGGGATATCCGTGCCCTCAAGCTGACAAAGGTAACGACTGCCAAGGGAGTATACAAATATGCTGCTCCCCGTGCGTATGACAGCGGAGTACGTTTCCGCAATACCCTGTCCGATTCTATCCTGAAGGTGGATTGGGCAATGAATCAGATTGTAATCAAAACCCTGCCCGGTATGGCACAGGCTCTTGCTACTGCCATTGACGGGATCGAGCGCCCCGATGTGCTCGGCTGTGTCGCGGGTGATGACACGATAATCGTCGTCACCCGTTCTCCGGAAGCGGCGGCTGAGGTCGCGGGGGGCGTCAGGGACTTTATTCGTTCTTTGGGATAAAACGATGGGAAGGTAAAACGCGATGCTTTCATCCCTTCATATTGAGAATGTTGCTGTCATCAAAAGCTGTGAGATTGCTTTTTCTCCCGGTTTCACTACGCTGACCGGAGAAACGGGAGCCGGTAAGTCGATGATTCTCGACTCGATCGGTCTTCTGTGCGGTGCCCGAGCCGATAAATCGGTTATTCGAACAGGAGAAAGCCAGGCTCTTGTCTCCGGTTTCTTTTCCGGACTTACAGATGGTGCCGTCTCGGCGCTCGATTCTGCCGGTTTTTCCGCAACTGACGGCGAAGCGGTTCTCCAACGCACGGTCACAGCGGACGGAAGATCGGTATGCCGCGTGAACGGCAGACAGGTTCCTCTTTCCGTTTTCCGGGAGATTGCCGAGACTTTGGTCAATATTCACGGGCAACAGGACAACTGGCAGCTGTTGCGTGAAGACTGCCATCTGGCGTTGCTTGACCGCTATGCCTCGGATGAAGCGGAGCTCGACTCCTATCGTGCCGCCTATCGGGACTATCTGGATAAGAAAAACAGCCTGACAAGAATTCGTGAACAGGCAAAAAAGGACGGGGAAGAGCGGGATATCCTTGAATTCCGTCTCTCAGAGCTTTCGGCGGCCAAACTCAAACGTGGGGAAGAGGAGACGCTTCTTGCCAAACGGAAACTGCTGCAGAATGCGGAGCGCCTTGAAAAGCAGACGGGCTTTGCTTACCGTGCCCTGAAGGGGGGAGATAAAGTCAACGCCGTCTATTTGATTGAGCGGAGCGCTGCGGCGCTTTCCGGACTCACCGGCGTTTCGGAGGAATACGGCGCGCTTTCCGGGAGATTGGAGAGCGTGCGCTGCGAGATTGAGGATATTGCCGATACGGCGATCCACCTTGCGGGCAGCATGGATGGGGACCCTACCGAGCAGCTGACGCGTCTGGAAACCCGGCTTGATCGGATCGAACGTCTGAAAAAGAAATACCGCCGAGGACACGACGAGCTTGTCGACCTTCTCGAGGAGACAAAGATCCGGTTGCAGCGTGCGGAACATGCGGAGGATGCCGAGGAGGAGGCTGCCAAGGAGCTTCAGAAAGCGGAGGATACTGCACGCAAGCAAGCAAAAAAACTTACCGAAAAGCGTCTTGAAGCCGCTCAGAGTCTTTCCGAGAGAATCTGTGAGGAACTCGCTTTTCTGGATATGCCGCGCGTATCCTTCACCGTAGATGTTAAAGAGCATCCGAGAGAGTGCGGAGAGGCCTCCCTGACGGCAGACGGAGCGGATGCGGTTCGCTTTCTTCTCTCAACGGCGGCAGGAGAGCCGCCGAAGCCGCTTTCAAAAATCGCATCGGGCGGTGAGCTTTCTCGTGTTATGCTTGCAATCAAAAGTGTATTCACTGAGGCAGACGGTGTCGGAACCGTGATTTTCGATGAGATTGATGCCGGCGTGTCCGGTAAAACGGCACGTAAGATCGGGATTAAGCTGAAAAAGCTCTCGGAAGGGTCGCAGGTTTTTTGTGTCACCCATTCTGCCCAGATTGCCTCGCTTGCCTCCTGCCACCTGAAGGTGGAAAAGCGGCTGGTTTGTGACCGGTTTGAGTCCGGTGTCCGCCAGCTTTCCCGGGAGGAGCGCGTGGAGGAGCTTGCCCGCATTCTCGGAGGAATCAGCGTGACGGATTCGCAGCGCCGTGCCGCTGAGGATCTTCTGACGGAAGACGGTATCAAAACAGCACAGTACGATTAACGATTTGATGATTGGAAAGGAACAAGTAAATGCAGATTTATGAGGAACTCAAGGCGCGCGGATTGATTGCGCAGGTGACGGATGAGGAAGAAATCCGAAAGGTAATCAACAGCGGAAAGGCGACCTTCTATATCGGTTTTGACTGCACGGCTGACAGCCTGACCGCCGGACATTTTATGGCGCTGACAATGATGAAGCGTTTGCAGATGGCGGGGAACCGTCCGGTTGCCCTGATTGGCGGCGGAACCACCATGATCGGGGATCCTTCCGGCAGGACGGATATGCGGAAAATGCTCACCCGGGAAGACATCGAGCACAACGCCGCCTGCTTCAAGAGGCAAATGGAGCGTTTTATCGAATTCGGAGACGATAAGGCGATTATGGTTAATAATGCGGATTGGCTTCTCGATCTCAATTATGTGGAGCTTCTTCGCGAGGTCGGTGCGTGCTTCTCGGTCAACAACATGCTTCGTGCCGACTGCTACCGCCAGAGAATGGAGCGCGGGCTGAGCTTTCTTGAGTTCAACTATATGATTATGCAGAGCTATGATTTCTATCATCTTTTCCGTCATTACAACTGTAATATGCAGTTTGGCGGAGACGATCAGTGGTCAAATATGCTCGGCGGTACCGAACTGATCCGTAAGAAGCTCGGTAAAGATGCCTATGCGATGACGATCACGCTCCTGACTGATTCGCAGGGGCACAAGATGGGGAAAACCGCCGGAAATGCGGTCTGGCTGGATCCGAACAAGACCTCACCCTATGATTTCTTCCAGTATTGGAGAAATGTCGGAGACGCGGATGTGATCAAATGCATGAAGATGCTTACCTTCCTGTCGCTTGAGGAGATTGCCGAATACGAAAAACTGGAAGGTGGGGAGCTGAACCGTGCGAAGGAAAAGCTTGCCTATGAGCTTACAAAGCTTGTTCACGGGGAAGAAGAAGCAGAAAAGTGCCTTGCCGCCGCACGCAGTGTGTTCGGTGGCTCCGGTGCGGATGCCAATATGCCGACCTGTACCGTAAGTGCAGACGCGCTGACGGACGGGAAAATCCAGATCGCCGAGCTTTTGGTACTCGGGAAGCTTGCCCCCTCAAAGGGAGAAGCAAAACGCCTGATTCAGCAGGGGGGTATCTTTGTCGGGGATGTAAAAACAGAACGCTTTGACGCCTGCCTGTCGGCAGAGGAACTGTCGGGAGAGGGCGTTGTGATCCGAAAGGGAAAGAAAACCTTTAAAAAATTCATTCTTGGATGATAGATAGGTGTGCCATGTCATATCCGGACGCGCTGAAAGCTCTTGCGAGTGAAATCGCCCGGCTTTTGCCGGAGGCTGTTTTGGTAACAGATTATCCGATGGCGGAGCATACGACCATGAGGGTCGGTGGCTGCGCCGATCTTGCCGTTCTGCCGGAGAGTACAAAATCCCTCTGTGAAGCCGCGCGCCTGTGCAGTTTGTACAGGATTCCCTTTGCTGTCCTTGGGCGTGGCTCCAATCTGATTTGTGCCGACGCAGGTTATCGAGGCGTGATCCTTTCCACAGAGCGTCTGAAAACCATTACGCTGAAATCGGAGACCACGATCTATGCGGAGTGCGGGGTGACGCTGAATGCACTTGCCGACAGTGCGCTGGAAGCCGGACTGACCGGTGCGGAATTCCTCTACGGAATTCCCGGAAGCGTTGGAGGAGGACTGACCATGAATGCCGGCGCATACGGCGGGCAGATGTCCGATCTTGTGGAATGCTGTGAATTTTTCGATGTCGCACGCAACCTGCGCGTTTCCGTTCCCGTTGCCGGCTGCCGCTACGGATACCGAAGCAGCATCTTTCTTTCCGATCGGAACTTGATTGCTCTTTCCTGCACAATCCGGTTGAGCCGGGGGGACAGCGGGGAAATCCGTGACCTGATGCGCTCCCATCTTTCGTCAAGAAGGGAAAAGCAGCCATTGGAATATCCGAGCTCGGGAAGCTTCTTCAAGCGTTGTGAAGGATATTTTACCGCGAAACTCATTGATGAAGCCGGATTGAAGGGGAAAACGGTCGGCGGCGCGCAGATTTCTGAAAAACATGCCGGCTTTCTGATTAACCGCGGCGGTGCGACCTGTGCCGACATTCTGACGCTCGAGGAGCAGGTGCGCTCTGAGCTCCGCCGGAGATACGGCGTGGAAATCGAAAGAGAGGTAGAGCTGCTTGGCTGAGTCTTCCTGGTCCTCCGCTGTGAAGAATGAAATTGCCTCGGTTGAGGTCAGAAAGCAATGCTGTCGCCGTGCAGAGGTTTTCGGTCTCTTGCTTTCAACGGCCCCTTCTGAGGACGGAACCGTTTCTCTTTCCGTGCCGGCCGGGACGGTTTCGGACCTTGCTGCGCATCTCGTGCGGGAACAGTTCACGAGGGAGCCGGTCATATCCGCGCGCGGTCTCCGACACCTGCTGACCTTTGATTCCCGTGCGGCACGGATTATGTGTGAAAAGCGCGGGGATTTTGCGGAATATCTGAAATGTCCCGATTGTTCTGCTGCTCTCCTTCGCGGCGCTTTCCTTTCCTGCGGCAGTATCAATGCCCCGGAAAAGGAAAACTATCTGCAGATTGCTCCCCACGGCTATGAAGCGTGTGTTGCCGTCAAGGAAGCAGCGGAAAGGATAGGGATCTCTTTTTGCGCCTCTGTTCGCCGCGGAAAGCATTATCTTTATATGAAAAAGCGGCAGACAATTGAGGATTTGCTTGCCCTACTCGGCGCGCGGAGCGAATATTTCAATTATCT
This sequence comes from Eubacteriales bacterium, assembly GCA_034178705.1. Classification (GTDB taxonomy): domain Bacteria; phylum Bacillota; class Clostridia; order Oscillospirales; family CAG-272; genus RUG12395. Next base: position 34,025 of record JAXFQY010000002.1, read on the forward strand.
GAATTCCGGTATCGGAAAGCTTGCGCGTGGCGATGCCAACCGGACTGCAAATTGTATTACAAGCAACATTGCACGTTCCGTGGCGGCGGCAGAGCGACAGGCCGAGCTGATAGAGAAGGCCGCCGGAAACGGCGCGCTTGTCGCACTTCCGCCGGAGCTTATCGAGACCGCTTCCTTACGTCTCGAGAATCCTTCACTTTCTCTCGCCGCTCTCGGCGCCCTTCATAACCCCCCGGTGTCCAAATCCGGTGTTTGTCACCGGCTGGAACGAATAACCGAGCTGCTATCGGAGAAGCTGAAATAGAGAACACACTAACAGAGTAATCAAACGGAAAGGAAGTGCGCCATGCGGGATTTTGTGCATCTGCATCTGCATACGGAATACAGTCTGCTTGACGGCGTTTGCCGCATTGCCGAGGTTCCGCGCCGGGCAAAGGAGCTTGGGATGAGCGCCTGTGCCATAACCGATCACGGCGCCCTTTTCGGTGCTGCCGCTTTTTACCGCGCCTGCAAAAAGGAGGGAATCAAGCCGATTATCGGCTGTGAGGTTTATGTTGCTCCGCGGGGACGGAAAAAGAAGGAAGGGCGGCAGGATCTCTCGGGAAATCACCTGATTCTTCTTGTTGAGAATGAGGAAGGCTATCGCAATCTCTGCCGTATAGTCAGTGATGCGTACAGCGTCGGATTCTATTCCAAGCCCCGCACGGACCTTGAGATGCTTCGGGAGCATTCTGCAGGGCTTATTGCGCTTTCCGCCTGTCTTGCCGGGTATATTCCAAGGCAGATCACAGCGGGCAATTATACCGAAGCGGAGAGATACGCGCTTCTCCTGCGGGAAATTTTCGGAAAGGACAACTTTTTTCTCGAACTGCAGGATCACCGACTGGAGGAGCAGGCAGCAGTCAACAGCGCGCTGAGGGATCTGTCGCATCGAACGGGAATTCCGCTTGTTGCAACGAATGACGTTCATTATCTGGAAAAGAAGGATGCCTATACGCAGAGGATTCTGACCTGCATCCAGACCTCCACGGTTATAACGGACGGCAGTCCGCTCGGCTTTGAAACCGATGAGTTCTATTTCAAAAGCGGCGATGAGATGCAGTGCCTTTTCCCTGAGTGTCCGGAGGCACTTGAGAATACACTGCGGATTGCGGAACGCTGCCATTTTGATTTTGCGTTCGGAACCCTGAAGCTTCCGACCTTTGACTGTGGGGTCTATACGCCTCCGGCACTTTTACGCAAATACGCAGAGGAGGGGCTGCGCGCCAAGATAGAGGCCCGGCTTATTGATCTGAACCGGTTCAGTGAAAACAAGTACCGCGATCGGATCGATCATGAGCTTTCCATCATCGAAAGAATGGGCTTCTGTGAGTATTTCCTCATTGTTCGTGATTTTGTTACCTGGGCAAAAGCCCAAAGGATCCCGGTCGGACCCGGGCGTGGCTCCGGGGCCGGGAGTCTTGTTTCCTATTTGATCGGGATAACCGATGTAGACCCCTTCCCGTACGGGTTGCTTTTTGAACGCTTCCTGAATCCGGAGCGTGTAACCATGCCGGATTTTGATATTGACCTTTGCCAGAACCGGCGTGAGGAAGTGATCCGCTATGTTACCGAAAAATACGGAGAGGATCATGTATCGCAGATTATTGCCTTCGATACGCTGGCCGCGCGCGGCGCAATCCGGGATGTCGGGCGGGCGCTCGGCATGCCGTATGCGGAATGCGACCGGGTTGCAAAGGCGGTTCCGCGTGCTTACAACGCTACTCTTGCCGATGCGATGGAGTCTAAGGACTTTTCCGATCTCTATCAGTCCTCTCCTCAGATCAAGCAGCTGATTGATATTGCGATGTCCCTCGAGGGGATGCCCAGGCACGCTTCGACGCATGCCGCAGGCGTTGTTATTACCGATCGCCCGCTGACCGATTATCTGCCGACGGCAAAAAACGGGGATACAACGGTGACGCAGTATGAAAAAGATACCGTTGAGGAGCTCGGGCTTGTAAAAATCGACTTTCTTGGGCTGCGCTATGTAACGATTATGGATACGGCGGAGCAGATGATCCGCGAGTCGGGTGAAGATTTTGTCCTGTCCGCAATTCCGCTGGATGATAAGAAAACCTATCAGCTGATTTCCTCCGGAAATACTGCCGGCGTTTTTCAGCTTGAAAGTGCGGGAATGCGGCAGATGCTGACAAAGCTGCGGCCAGACCGGATCGACGATGTGATTGCCGCGATCGCGCTTTACCGCCCGGGGCCGATGGATGCGATTCCGCGCTATATTGACTGTCGCCACCATCCGGAGAAGGTTCGGTATATTGTTCCTCAGCTGGAAAAAATCCTTGGTGTGACCCATGGCTGCATTGTCTATCAGGAACAGGTCATGCAGATCTTTCGCGCGCTTGCCGGCTACACCTACGGACAGGCGGATATCGTCCGCCGCGCCATGGCGAAAAAGAAGCTGGATGTCATGGCGGCTGAGGGGGAAAAATTTGTTGCCCGTGCCAGTGTCAACGGGATTCCCGCAGACAAAGCGCGGCAGATTTATGAGGAAATGGCGAATTTTGCGAAATACGCATTCAATAAAAGCCATGCCGCCGCTTACGGCTTGATTTCCTATCGTACCGCGTATCTCAAGACCCATTATACCCGCTTTTATATGGCGGCGCTGCTTTCCTCAGTACTTGGGGATTTTTCCTCGACCGCTGCTTATATTGCCGAGTGCTCCCGCTTCGGAATCCGTGTTCTTTCCGCCGATATTAATGAAAGCGGGATCGGTTTTTCTGTCACGGGAAAGGATATCCGCTTCGGGCTGCTTGCCGTAAAATGTGTCGGTGCACAATTTGCTTCCGATCTTCTCCGTGAACGCGGAAAAAAGCGTTTTGCCTCCTTTGAGGACTTTGTTTCCCGGATGTCACAGTACGGGCTGAACAAAAAGCAGCTGGAGATGCTGATCAAATGCGGCGCCTTTGATTCTTTCGGTATTTTCCGGAGCCGTTTGATGGCAACCTATGAGCGTCAGCTTGATCTGCAGAATGATAAAAACCGCCGAACGGTTTCGGGACAGCTGGATCTGTTTTCCGCGTATGAGGAGCTGGATAGTGCCGGATTCGAATACCCGCAGCTTCCGGAGCTTCCGATGCGTGAGCGGTTGGCAATGGAAAAAGAAAGTGTCGGGGTTTATTTTTCCGGTCATATGCTTGACGATTACAGCGAGGCTTGCGACACTGTCAGGCATATTCCGATTTCCGAGCTTTCTTCTCAAGGCGAGGAGCCCCGTCCCGAAGGAGAGCCTGTTACGGTTGTCGGCATCGTGACCAAGGTTACGGAAAAGCTGACAAAAAACGGGGAGGCAATGGCTTTCTGCACGCTGGAGGACCGATACGGGGAGATTGAGGTTGTACTTTTTCCCCGGGTTTATTCAGCATGCCGTTCCTGTATTCTGCCGGATCATGCCGTTGCCGTTACCGGAACCGCTGATGCGGACGGGGAGGATACACCGAAGCTGCTTGCACGAACGGTGGAGGGATTACCGCGCAACGGTACAGTGCGCCCTTCCGCTGAGCCGGTGCAAAAAACTGTTTCTCTTCCTCTTGGCGGAGCTCCCTCCGGAATGGGCGGAGCATTCGGAATGATGCGCCGCGCCGCCGAGGCGCGCCTGAAGCGCGGATATGCTTCTCAGGAACCCGCGGAAGTCGTTCGCGCCGCCGAAGCCCTTTCTGCTGCGGAGGAGGCCCCTTTCACGCGGCTTTGTCTCAAGGTTCCGTCAATGGACGCGCCTGAAGCGAAAAAAGCCGAAAATCTCATCGGGATTTTCTGCGGATCTCTCCGCGTGCTTTTCTATGACGCTTCACAGAAGAGGTATGTCGCTCTCGCCAACTACGGAGCGGACCCGTGCCCGGAACTGATTCGGGAGCTCAATACGCTTCTCGGACAGGATAATGTTGTTTTACAGCGTAAGACTCAGTCTGTGTAATCTTCAATCAGGGAGACAAGGTCACTGACGCTGTAAATCATGATGCCGTTTTCCAGAAAGGTCCGGTCTGTCTGCGGCAGGGAATAGGTGTATACGTTCAGCTCTTCCACCACCTTGCCTGTCCGGTAATCAAAGATGGCAACCTTTCCGTCCTTTTCCCGTACAACGAAGAGCGCCTCGTCAAAAACGGTTCCGCTATCCTCTGCCATCGCCGCAACGGCGTCATTTATTGCCCGGACTTCCGAATTAAGTTTTGAAACCTTCTTGCAGTTTACCGAAGATAGTGTTATAATAACAAAAATGAGCAGAAAAGCGGCGGCACCGACAAGTCGGCTTTCTGTAATCTGTATTTTTTTCATCCCTTTTACCTTCCATGCTTTTTTCAGTATTCTTTGCATAAATTCACAGATTATTCAAAATAATGGTTTAGAATGAGGTCAAAGAACAGAAAGGGACCGAACGTGAAGCAAATGCCAAGCAAATTCAAACCGGCGAAGAAAAAGACAAACTGGGGCGATGAAATCCTGAAGGCCTTCGGTCTGATGGGTCGGGTTCTTCTTCGCGCACTTACCGTTCTTTTGAACATAGTGCTCACCGTCCTTCTTATCTGTATCATCACAGGGATCATCGCCGGAACTGCCTTTGCGGTTTATATCAAGAATTATATTGATCCGACAATCGATGAAAACCTTTTTATGAATGGGGATACTTCCCAAACGACAAAGATCTATTATTATGATTACACCGACCGCGCAAACCGGATCGGAACAGCGGTCGAACTGGAGGATCAGCGTCTGTACGGAACCGAGAACAGCCTTTGGGCTCCCCTTTCGAAGATTCCGAAGGATCTGCGCGATGCTTTTATCTCCATTGAGGACAAGCGCTTCATGGATCACAAGGGCGTCGACTGGATCCGTTCCACGAAGGCTATTCTGAACTTTTTCCTCGGATTTGACAGCTCTGCCGGAGGCGGTTCCACCATTACGCAGCAGCTGATAAAAAACAAGACGAAAAACGACGATGTAACCATTCAGCGTAAGGTTCAGGAGATGCTGATGGCGCTGAATCTTGAAAAAGTAAAAACAAAGGACGAGATTCTGGAGATGTATCTCAATATCGTTCCTTTGTCACAGCGCTGCATCGGCGTGCAGGCCGCGGCGAACACCTACTTTTCGAAGGATGTCAGCGAGTTGAGTTTGATCGAATGCTGTTCGATCGCCGCGATAACCAATGCGCCGACCCGATATGATCCGATTCAGAATCCGGAAAACAATGCGTATCGCCGGAATCTGATTCTCGATTTTATGCTGGAGTTTGGCTGTATCACCGTTGAGGAGTATGAGGACGCCTATACCGATATTACCGTCCTCTATGATGAAGACGATAAGATCAAGGATATCATTATCAATGAGGAAAAGCTGGTTCTGAACTACAATTCAGCTTCCAGCGATGCGATTACAACCAATTCCTGGTTTACCGACACGGTGATTTCCGACGTTATTAACGATCTTGTCGAAAAGAAGGGATACTCCCGTCTGGATGCCAGTAATCTGATTTATTACGGCGGACTTCAGATCTTTACAACAATGGATTATGACATTCAGGAGGCAATGGAGTCGATTTTTGAGGATCAGTCCAATTTTCCTGAAATGACAAGCGGTGTTCCGGCGGAATGCGCCATGTGTGTGCTTGATCCGCTCACGGGCGATCTGCTTGGTGTAATCGGCGGAAGAGGGGAAAAAACCCAGAACCGCATCCTGAACCATGCGACGCAGACAACCCGCCCGCCGGGTTCCTCCATCAAGCCGCTTGCGGTTTACGGTCCTTCCCTTGAGGAGAAGGTCATTACCTGGGCGAGCGTTTTTGACGATGTTCCGCTGAATTTCGGTGCTAATGATAACGATCCGTGGCCGGATAACCTTCCGTATATTTACGAAGGTCTTGTCAATGTCAAGTACGGTCTTGCCACTTCCAAAAACACCGTTTCTCTGAAGGTTCTGACCAAGCTCGGCATTGATCGCTCCTTCTCCTATATGAATGATCGCTTTCAGCTTCCGACACTTGTCGATAAGGAGTATTACAGCGACGGTACCTCTTATACCGACCGCGGTCTCGCTGCTCTCGGTCTGGGGCAGCTCAATCACGGTGCGACTGTCCGTGACATGGTTACCTGTTATACTGCACTTGCAAACGAAGGCGTTGTCAGCAAATGCCGTTCCTACCTGACGGTTACCGACGCTGCGGGAAATGTGATTCTTGACAATGACTATGAGGCGCGTGTCGTCTTTTCCCGTGAGACAACCTATGTGCTGACAAAGATACTTGAGAACGTTGTTGACTGGGGTACCTCCACCAAGCTTACTCTTGATGAGAAAATCAACTGCTACGGAAAAACCGGTACTTCGAATAAGGATCAGGATCGCTGGTTCATGGGCTATACCCCATATTATGTCGGAGGTGTCTGGTACGGCTATGATACCCCGAAAACCATGACAAGCGAGCTTTGGTACAGCCCTGCCAACCGCATTTGGGACAAGGTTATGTGTCTGATTCACGCAGACATCATTGAGGCAATTGAAAAGGGCGAGGCAGAGGAGAAAACCTTTACGCAGCCCACAAATGTCGTCAAGGCGGTTTATTGTAAATACAGCGGCAAGCTGCTGACCGATGCCTGTTACCACGATCCGCGCTATAACGCCTCTCTTGCCTACGGGGGAATCGGAGAGGAAGGATATTTTATTGCGGGAACAGAGCCGACCGAAGAGTGTGATACGCATGTCCTTGTGGCATACGATTCTGTCACCGGCGGCGTGGCTCACAGCGGCTGCCCGAAGGAGAATGTTGTACAGGTCGCCCTGCTGAAGCTGAAGGAGGACCGCATTTTCCCGATGCAGATTGCTGTTACGGATGCGCAGTATATTTACCGCTCTCTTCCTGCCAGTGTCCGCCCCTCTTCCTATTCTTTCAATCCGTATTTTGTCGGGCTTCTTCCCGAGAAAACCTTCTGCGGTGTTACGAATTATTGGGGTGCTGTCCAGTACAATACCTTCTGTTCGGCACACTTTGATTTTGCGGCTTATGATTCCGGCAAGCTGAAGGAGTATGAGGGCATTTACGCCTCCGGGGAAAAGATTCGTGCCGCGCACCAGGTTGCAATGCTCCCCTCATCTTCGGAAGAGGAGCGCAGAAAAAGGGAACAGGATAATCTGTAATTTGCTCTATTGACAAAAATAAGAACTTATATTATAATATTGACAATCAGTTTAGGAGGTTTACCGAACATGAAACGAATTTTCTGTCTCGCCCTTTGCATGCTGATGCTTTTTGCTTTTGTTTCCTGCGGAGGGGATCAACCCGATGAGACGACAGACGGAACCACAGTTGCCATTCCTGCCGAAATCCACTGCACCGTATCCGTCATTGGCAAAGACAACAAAACCCTGATTGACAAATGCGCGATCACCCTGCGTGACAGGACCACATGGCCGACTGTTCTGGAAGCCCTTTCTCAGGCATGCTCCGCATATGACCTGAAATTTGCGGCATCCGAAGACGGGCTCGGCGTTGAATCGATCGACGGTCTTGCCACAACGCTTGGCGATGATGCCTATTACTGGGAGTGGACCTTGAACGGGAGGGCCGTTACTTCCGGTCGTGCCGGGAATATCGAAGTTACCGAGGGCGACGCATACGTTTTCACTTACACCAAATATATAGCTGATTGAGGTACAATATGAAATCTGTTAATATCAAGCTCAATACGATCGAAGATGTCCGTGACTTTGTCAACATTATTTCCATGTCGGATCTCGATGCGGATCTTTCTTCAGGAAGATATGTTGTTGACGCGAAGTCGATCATGGGTATTTTCAGCCTTGATCTTCTTTCGCCCGTTAAGCTTACCCTTCACACGGATGACTGTGATCAGCTTTTGAAATCTCTTTCCCGTTTTATCGTTGAGTAACAGTTCCCGGTATCTTCATGCCTCAGGACGGTTTTCGGTATTCGAGCTCCGTCCTGAGGTTTTTATATTCCGTAATGAGGAAGGATAATCGGTATATCATATAAAAAGCAGAGGAGATTTTGTGAATCTCCTCTGCCGTTTTATTTCTTGTTGCTTGGCGCCGGCTGATAGGTCACGGTCGGTCCGTGAATAACCGGAATATCCGGACCCCCGTCGGATGACTCGCGGAAGGTGAGTTTATCGATGCACAGTCTCCGGGGATGAATAGAACTGAGAGAATTGTGGCAATGATAGGCCACCCAAAGCTCACTGCCGTCGGGAGACGGAACGATCCATGTACATCCGACGCCGGTTAAGGAAGAGGTTGCATCCAAAACCGGGTTGCTGGCTTTTGGCTTAACAAAACCGGAAAGCGGGGAGTCGGACACGGCATACCCCTCAGAATAGGAGGTTTTATAGTGGCTTCCGGCATAGAAAAGATAATAATATCCATTGCGGTAAATCACATTCGGACGCTCGCATACCGGAAGGGATTCGCCGTTCTCGTTTTTCCTTTCCCAACTTTCTGTCGGCGTAACCAGTTTGACCGGATTCCGATCGGTGAGCGTGATTTTTCCGTTTTCCACTTCGACACGGATACCGTATACAACATTACCGACCCCGGGGTCTGTGCGATAAAAGAAGAGGATATCTTTTTCGCTTACAGGATCGCGGAACAGGAAGGACCCTGCGGGGCTGTTGCCTGAAAGAACGACATGCTCCTGCATGCTTCCGCTTTGTTGATAGGGACCGAGGACGTTGTCCGACGTAGCATAAAAAATGGAAAGACCGGAGGTTTCGCTTTGATGGGAGGTATAAAACAAATAGAAGATTCCGTTTCGCTCAAAGATGGTTGCACCGCCGAAGTATTTGCAGCCGTAGAGGTCGTTTTTGCTGGCGATTTCTCCTGCCTTTGTCCAGTTAACAAGATCGGTACTTGTTCGGCAAACAAAGCTACCGGTACTCAGAAGATAATAGCAGCCCTCATAGTAAAGAATCGTCGGGTCGGCAATCTCCGTATCGGGGAGAAGAGGATTGGCATAACGTGCATCCTTGTTCGGCAGGACGGTATCGGAGATTGTCGGGGTACTGACAGATACTTTGGAATTTCCGGAGAAGGAAAGGGCTATCGGGGCGCTGGTGGGACGGCTGCAGCTGATATCAATAACCGGGGAATCCTCCGCTGTCTCCTTGCCTATGTATACCGAAATGGTTTTTGCACGGTTGCGGAAGCTGATTTGATAATCCACATCTTTTTCAAAGCTGTAATGGACGCTTGCCATCTGCCTGTTTGTGCCCTCGTCCGTTTCGTTGAGGGAAAGGCTTCCCCCGAGAGAATCAATTTGGAGTATGTGTGCCGATGAGAGCGCACCGGCCTCATCCGTCTTTACGTCAAACAGAATCTGCAATCTGCCGCTTGTTGATGAAAAGCGCAGAGTGAAATCAAATGTTTTGGCTGCTGGAAACTTCTCCGATGACAGAAGCACGGCATCCGTATCTCCGTTCAGATAACGATATCTTCCGTCTTCATATTGAATTCCGTCATGAATGATAAAAAACATATCGTCTCTCAGTTGCTCCGTATTTGTTGTTTGAGCATCGCTTGTAGAGTCAGATTCCGGCGGGTCCTTTGTGCAGGAAACTGCAGTACACAGAATCGCAAGCACTGTGAAAAAAGACAGTATTCTTTTTCTCATTGATAATCACTCTTCAGTTTTTCTATCGACTTGTTCAGATTGGTGATAATGGTTTCGGAGGCTCTCTTAGTGCTTTGATAGAGGCCGGAAAGTCCGGTTGGCTTATTGTTGCGGAGCAGATTGGTTATGCTTTCCTGAAGGGAAGCGATCCGGTAAAGATGCCCGATATCGTAAATTCTGTTGTGAAAGATAATATCGAGCATATCCGAGCTTTCATCGTCTCTGATATAGGTCCCGTTCAGGGTTTTGTCATAATAGGCCGGGATCAGCTTTTCTTCGGAGTGATAACCGAGCAGCTCTGTTATGATCCCGACCGATTCCGTATCTGTGCAAACCGAGGGAACACAGATAAACGCACTGTGCCATACGGCAAACGGCGAATACCACTCCTGATCCTCTGTGAAGCGCGGCTGAGGGAGAATCCCGTAATCTGTGTCCATATTGCGGAAACGATAGCACTCATTGAACATCGTCATCAGGAAAAGCGCCTGGTCGTTGTTGAACATTTTCGCCCAGTTGCTGCCGCCCGCTCTGTGCTGAAAATTGTAGGCATATTCCGAATTTGCAAGATTGACAAACTGATTCACAATGGCGTCGCTGCGTTCACTGTAAAGGGTAAGCTCAATCAACCCCTCTTCGTTAACTGTGGCGATCTTTTCGCCTCCTGCCTTCATCTGACCCAAAAGCTCATCGTCCCATAGGATGACGCCGTAAGCGTCCTGGTCATCCATCACGTCATCGGCATTCAGATCCTCACTCACCAAGCTACAAAGTCTCTGAAAAACGTCGAGTGTCCACTTGCCTTCGCGGGCCAGCTGATACAGATCAGTTCCGTCGTTGATCTTGGAACGGAAGATTTCTTTGTTGAAAAGCACGCAGAAAGTAAAATCGTCGATAGCGGTGGAAAGGGATCCGGTAATAAAGAAAACGGATTTTGCTATGGAGAGGTCGCGTACCGCAGTTTGATCCCACCAGGTGTTAGTAAGGTCGATATTCGGCATTTCAGAGAGATCGTAGAGAATTCCTTCCGTCGCAAGCGAGGAGCAGGTATAACCGCTCAGGATGCAAAGCTGATAGTCATTTTCGCCGGCGGTGTTTGCACGGCGCATGAGGGTTTCACCCTGATTGCTTGAGCCGAAATCCGTCATCGCTTTGATTATGACACCGTATTTATCCGCCATTATAGAGTTTTTCTGAAAAACCGCTTCGCTCATAACGGTCCCGGTTTGCTGGATTGTAAAATCATCCGGGGTGTGAATGGAATTACCGGTGAGCAAAACGTTAAAATCCATATCATTGTAATAAACATCATGCTTGATCGTATCATATACTCCGGTGGTGGAGCTGTCCGAGGCAGCTGTGTCACCGGGGTCATTGCCGGAAGTGCTGGGAGGGGGCGTCTTTCCGTCCCCGCAGGCGGTAAAGAGGGAAAGCAGAATTCCTGCGAGCAGAGCAAAAGCAGTTGGACGTTTCAGCATAGGAATAACCTCCTTTATTTTAATTCGATTATAACAGGACTTGTTTATTTTGTAAAGTTTCAAAAGCATATGTTTGTGCAAAAAACTGTCTTGCTATCTCTCCTTGTTTTTGCTATAATCAACAGGAAAGTCGGAGGTGTTCTGATGAGAAAAATGAATGAAGGAATCCAGAAGGTTGCTTTTCTCGCCCGTAATCCGGAGAATTCGCCGAACGGTCTGTATCTGATCATGGGTGGGACCACTTATCCTTCCCCGGATTACTGTATCATCCGGACGGAACGCTCGGGAATTTTTTGGGGCGGGGTTTATGTTCTGGAATATATAAAAAGCGGCAGAGGAATTATTGAAGCGGACGGAGCAGTCTATTCGGTTGAAGCGGGAGATCTGGTCTTCATGAATGCCAGGAGAAGAATCACCTATTATTCCGATCCCAAGGATCCCTACAGTAAGGTTTGGGTCAACTTTACAGGACCGCTCGCGGAGGGAATAGTCAGCGGTCTTTCCCTAAAGAAAAGCGTCTATTTTATGAAATATGACGCAGAAATGCTGATCCGGGAGATTCACGGATTGTGGGTAAAGCTCAGTTGTGAAAATCGCGCGGAGGCATTTGACCGAATGGCTTCTCTGATTCTGCGAATGCTCCTCAGTGTCAATCGCCTGGATCGCGCATCTGAATTAGATGAAAGTCACTTGTCAACGGCAGAGAGAGTCAAACGATATCTTGACGGCTTCCTGATTCCCAATATTACGCTCGATGACGCAGCGGAATTTGTGGGGATGAACAAGAATTACATTATCCATGCGTTCAGAAAAAGATACGGTACGGCCCCGAATCAGTATATTATCAACCGAAGGGTTGAGTGTGCTAAAAAGATGCTTGTTGAAAAAAAGATGAGCATCGGGGAAATCTCCGCCGCATTGCATTACAGCAGTACGCAGCATTTTTCAAAGTCGTTCAAGCAGGTATCGGGAATGACGCCCGGACGGTATAGAAAAATGTTCAAGGATGGCACCTGACCACGGCCCGGAGTTCCGTGTCAAACTACGCCCTGATTGAACAAAGATAACCCGCAAAGGAATCGACACCTTTGCGGGTTATTTTCCGTGAGAAACCGGGATCTTTCATACAGGGATTTTCGGTTGTGTGAAGGATTGCTTTATTGTGCGGAATGTTCGGGTTGACGATCGGATAACCCAAGAAAGGAAAGGGCGGCGCGATATTCCCGTTCCGATTCTGCGCGGCGTGCGGGGGTAATGCCACGCGTCGCACGGAGAAGAACGTTTTTCGGAGTGTCGTCCGGATCGGTCAGCTCGGCTGCGCATACTGTATAACCGTCGCACTCCAGACGAAGGGCACGCAGTCCGTCCGTGAGGACAGTGCAGAGCTTGTCCGAAAGAACGCCGAAACGCAGAGCAAAGTGAAGCGCGCGGCAGTCAATTTTTCGGGACAGTTCACGATGGCAGCAGGGGGTGGAAAGAATGGCAGCCGCTCCGAGTCGGACTGCCGTTTCGAGAACAACATCGGTTGCCGTGTCGCATGCGTGAAGAGAGAGAACAAGATCCGGGACAAGCGAATCGTCAAGCCTCCTGATATCTTCACAGAGAAAACGCATACCGTCAAAGCCGAGTTTTTCCGCGGTCCTCCTGCAGTCCGCGATAACATCCTCCTTTCGGTCCACACAGAGCATTTCGGTGTTGCGCCCCAAAATGTTGCGGAGATAATGGTAAACGGCAAAGCTCAGATAACATTTCCCGCAGCAGAGATCATATACCCGAAGCCCTCCTTCCTTCGGAAGGGCAGGAAGAATGTCGCGGACGAATTCAAGAAACCGGCAGATTTGCCGGAATTTTGCCTGCCTTGTCGGGAGGACGGTTCCGTTGCCGTCAGAAATCCCCAGTTCGCGGAGAAACGGTTCCGCACCGGTGAGCATCCGCTTTTTCGTGTTTTCGAGCGGAAGGGGTATGACCGTTTCGCCTTTTCCCAATGCTGCACGTCTGACCGGAGCCGGACAGATCAGAGCCTCGCTGCCTTTTTTGTTTCGTTTATAAATCGCGCTGCCTTTAGCAAAACATAAATCAACCTGCAAAAAACCAGAAAACGCTTCTTCGGCGTTGCGTGACGGGAAAACGGGGCTGTTTTTCTGTGTGACTCTCCCGTCGGTCAGGGTACGTTCGGTGACGAAGACCGTTTTTCCGTTGATACTGCGGGGAAGAATCCGAAGCTTTTTATCCCGTGCTCAGTGGAATTTGAAAAGACAAGCATTCTCGCACTTCCGGATGAAAAAGCAGTATCGCAAAGCGAAAGAAACTCCTTTTGCTTATCGGTCATTTTCTGCCCTTTCCGTCATCCTCGCCGTTCTTCGGTTTGCCGATGGATATTTTCCGCTCCTCACCGCGCCACAGCCGCTTCAGATTTTCGCGATGCTGCCAGACAATCAATGCAGCCATCAGCATAGCGAAAATATTGGAGATTCCCGGCCCATAGATCCGGTTGAGAAAAAGCGGGTAGGTCATTGCCGAGATGATCGAGGCGAGGGAAACATATTTTGTTCCGAAAACAAGGACAAGAAACACAGCAAGACAGCAGAGGAAAGCAAAGGGAGAAAGTACGGCAATTGCGGCTGCACAGGTGGCAACCCCTTTTCCGCCTCGGAATTTATAATATATCGGGAAGCAATGCCCGACGGCGGCAAAAAGTGCAGCGGTATATGCGCAGAGCACGGAAAACTCCTGCCCGATCTGCGGGGAAAGAAGGCGAAGACCGTACGCAAGAAACTGTACAATCAGAACGGCGGCAATCGATTTCAGCATGTCTCCGGCAAGTGTTATGGCCGCTGCTCCCTTTCCGAATGTGCGAAGCATATTGGTCATCCCGGCATTACCGCTTCCGAAGTCGCGGATATCCTTTTTATAACGGAGTGTGGAATAAATGATAGCGGTGTTGATGCTGCCGAGAAAATATCCGATAATAATCGACAGAAAAACACCGAGAAGAATCAAGGCCATCTGTCCGACGGTCGGATCCGCGGGAATCGCTGTATTAGGTGTGTCGGTAAGAAGTGTATAAAGACCCATTCTGCCTCCTGTCGGGGAATTGCCCGCTATTTTTGTAAACATTCCTATTATACACGCAGAGAACAAAAAAGAAAAGGGCTTTTCTGGATTTTTCGGATCAATCAAGGAAAATCTTTGCGCGGATACCGATTGACTTTGCGGGGGAGAATTGATATAATGAATCATCCCGAAAGTGTTGTCCGGAGGAATAAAATGAAGGAAACCGCTACGATCCGGAATAAAATGCAGAAGCTTCAAAGAGATCTGGAGTATTATTCCCGGCAGTACTATGTATATGACCGGTCGGAAATTTCCGATTATGAGTACGATGCCATGTTCCGTGAGCTTCAGGAACTGGAGGCGGCCTACCCTGTGTTTGCCGATCCGAACAGTCCGACACGGCGTGTCGGCGGCGAAGCGCTGACAAAGTTTGCTCCGGCGGAGCATCATGTACCCCTCGGCAGTCTGACCGATGTTTTCAGCTATGATGAGCTTTCCGATTTTATCCGCAAAGCGGACGGAGAGGTCGGAAAGGATGCTTATTTTTCCGCCGAGCCCAAGATCGACGGTTTGTCGGTTGCGCTGACCTACCGCGAAGGAAGGCTTGTCCGTGGCGCGACCCGTGGAAACGGACTCATCGGCGAGGATGTGACGGAGAACCTGCGCACAATCCGATCTATTCCGCTCTCCCTGCCCGAATCGTTGGATTTCGTTGTGCGTGGCGAAGTTTATATGCCGCGGGATGTTTTTTGCACGCTGAACCGACGCCGCGAAGAAAAGGGGGAGCCGCTGTTTGCAAATCCCCGTAATGCTGCCGCCGGGTCCCTGAGACAGTTGGATTCAAGGGTAACAGCAAGCCGGGCGCTCGACATTTTTATTTTCAATCTTCAGGAAGGTTCCCTGTATCCGGACCGCCGTGAAGAGGACAGCCACACAGCGCTCCTTGACCGCCTTTCCGAGCTTGGATTTCATGTTCTTGAGCGAAGGGAAAGGCTGCGTGGTTTTGCAGAGATCCAACGGTATGTTGCCGCGCTCGGAGAAGCCAGATCCGAGCTTTCCTACGATATCGACGGTGCAGTGCTGAAGCTGGATTCCCTTGCGCTGCGCCGCCGGATGGGAGAAGGAACGTCCACGCCGAACTGGGCTGTCGCTTTCAAATATCCGCCCGAGGAAAAGGAGTCGAAGCTGCTTGACATTACCGTGCAGGTCGGAAGAACCGGTGTGCTGACGCCGAACGCGGTGCTGGAGCCTGTCCGTCTTGCCGGTACAACGGTCAGCCGTGCTACCCTTCACAATATCGACTTTATAACGGAGCGTGACATCCGGATAGGAGATACCGTTGTTGTGCGGAAAGCCGGGGAGATTATCCCGGAGATAGTCCGCAGCCTTCCCGAAAAGCGCACGGGAGAGGAAACTCCGTTTATCATGCCCCCTGTATGCCCTTCCTGCGGGGAGCCGACTGTCCGCGACGAGGAGGCAGCTGTCCGCTGCAAAAATCCCGATTGTCCCGCCCAGAGGGCACGCCAGATTGAGCATTTCGCTTCGAAGGGGGCAATGGATATCGACGGACTCGGACCGAGGATTGTTTCTATGCTTCTGAAAGAAGAAAAGATCCGCGATTCTGCGGATCTTTATCTGCTGACACCGGCAATGCTGACCGATTTGCCCGGCTTCGGGGAAAAATCTGCGGAAAATCTTTGTGCCTCAATTGCCCGCTCAAAAGCGGCAGGACTGGAGCGCCTGCTGTATGCGCTCGGAATCCGACAGGTCGGTGAAGTTGCCGCTGCCGCGGTTGCTGCAAAGGCAGGCGAGCTTTTCCGTTTGTTTGAAATGACGCGCGAGGAGCTGTGCGAGATAGGAGATATCGGACAGATTACCGCGGATAACATTGTTTCTTATTTTGCAACCGATCATGCCCGCCGCCGTGCTGAACGCTTTCGCGAAATGGGGCTGACGCTTACAGCCAAGGCGGAGAAAAAGGGAGAGGCACTTGCCGGACTGACGTTTGTTATCACGGGAACGCTCCCGTCAATGGGAAGGGAAGAAGCGAAGAAACTGATTACCGAAAACGGAGGCAAGGCATCTTCTTCCGTTTCAAAAAAAACCAGTTATCTTCTTTGCGGTGCCGATGCGGGCTCCAAGCTTACTGACGCTCAGCGTCTTGGCATTCCTGTGATCGGTGAAGAAGAGTTTCTCGGTATGATCGGACGCTGATCAGGAGAGATAGGCGGTGATCCCGTCGTAAATTCCTTCTGCAAACAGCTGCGGGCTGCCGGAAAGAAGCGCTGCGTCGCTCGGATTGGTAATAAAGCCAAGCTCACAGAGCACTGCGGGCATTGCGGTTCGGCGCAGCACGTATAGCCCGGGACGCAGCTTAACGCCCCGATTCTGCAGCCCGGTGCGGCGGACGATGCCGCGAAGAATGTTTTCTGCCAGCCGGTACGCCGGTGTGTCCCGCGCATATACCAGCGCCTCTGTGCCTGTTGCGCTTGGGGCGTCGGATGCGTTGCAGTGCAGACTGATGAAGTAATCTGCCCCCCAGCTGTTTGCGTCGTTTACCCGACGCGCGAGGCTTGTTGCATTGCTGGTTCCAAGCTGCGTTTCCGGGGTTGGACGGGAAAGCCGTACTTCATATCCGGCGGAGCGCAGCAGATCGGCAAGCAGAATGCCGATTGTATAGACGATGTCCTGTTCCCGAAGTCCGAACGCCTCTGCTCCTGCGTTGGGGTTGACGGGATTGTGTCCCTGATCTATGTAGATCTTCGTAGCCATTGTCGTTGCTCCGATTTCATTTATGATTTATTACTATTATATTCCGCTCTGCTCGGAATGATATTCTTGAGGAATCAGAAGTGCTTGATACCAAAAAAATTCTCAGTTATGTACGTCGTGCCTGTGATCAGTATGAGATGATTGAAGACGGCGATGTAATTGCCGTCGGTGTTTCCGGCGGCAAGGATTCCCTTGCTCTGCTTGTGGCCCTTTATGAAATGCGCCGGTTTTACCCGAAGCATTATGATTTGTTTGCCCTGACAGTTGATATGGGGCTTCCGGATATGGATTTCTCCGGGGTTGCCGAGTTATGCCGCCGTCTGGGAATTCCGTATTATACGGAAAAAACAGAAATCAGCAATATTATTTTCAATATCCGTAAAGAAGCCAATCCCTGCGCCCTCTGTGCCAAGATGCGGCGCGGTGTGCTTCACCAGACGGCAAAACGCCTGGGAGCGACAAAGGTTGCGTTCGGGCATCATTTTGATGACGTTGTTGAGACCTTTATGCTCAACTTGTTTTTTGAGGGGAGAATCGGGTGTTTTCAGCCGAAAACCTATCTTTCGAGAACGGATATTACGCTCATCCGTCCCTTTGTCCTTCTTCCGGAGAAGGAAATTCGCAGCTTTGTAAAAAAAGCCGGTTTACCGGTTGTCGAAACAACCTGCCCTGCCGATAAAAACAGTGAACGGCTCCGCATGAAGGAGCTGCTGCGCCGCCTTGAGCAGGAAAATCACGGGCTCCGAAACCGGGTTTTCGGGGCAATCCGCCGAGGACATGTGGACGGTTTTTAACTTCCGCTTTCTCTTTCGAAAAATCCGCGGCTGCGCTTTAGAGAGTATTTCCGGGAGAAACCGAACATACAGCAACGAAAAAAAGGGGTTGCAGCAGTTTTTGTGTTTGCTGCAACCCCTTTTGTAGAGAAATATGCGAAAAGAAGGATCGCTTTCGGACCGTTCAACCCGGTTGAGAATCGGATTTTTGCTTTTTGTGCTTCAGGGGAGGCAGCTGTGCAATAATGATGCCGGCAAATACGATCAGGCAACCGAGGTATTCATACGGATGATGCTTTTCCCGGAGTAGTATCATGCCAAAGATGACGGCAAAAACAGATTCTGTGGACATCAGGACTGCGGCTACCGTCGGACTGGATGAGAGCTTTTGCCCCGCAATCTGAAGGGTATAGGCAACCGCGGAGGATAGAATTCCTGCATAAGCAAGCTCTGTCCATCCGCTTGACAGTGCGGAAAGATTCGGTGTCCCTTCAAAAATCAGAAAAACCGGAAGGGAGATCAGTCCGCAGACGGCAAATTGCAGACAGCAGAGGACAGAGGAGTCTACTTTTTCCGCAACCCGGTCAATACAGATGATATGGAAACTGTATGTAAAGGCACAGATAAGCATGAGCAGGTCTCCGGTTGAAAATCCGGTAAACAAAGAAGAAAAGTTAATGGCAGTACCGGCTTCTGCCCCGCTTGCGGCACTGAGAAGCGTAAGTCCAAAAAGCGTAAGGAGAACGGCAATGACCGCATTTGCAGACGGACGTTTTCCCCCAACGGCACGGATGATGGGAACAAGAACGATGTAAACAGCGGAAAGAAATCCCGCGCGTCCTGCACTGACCGTTGCCAAACCGATCTGCTGACAGGTCAGGGAAACAAAGAGAATTCCCCCGCAGATCAGTCCGTATTTCCACTCGTCCCGGGTAATCCGGAAGGGCTTTTTTGTGACGATCGACCGCAAAAGAAGAAACAGGAGAAGGGCGGCGGCTCCCATCAGGGAACGGATCCCGTTGAAGGTAACAGGGCCCATGGAATCCATCCCGGAGCGCTGGGCGACAAATGCCCCGCCCCAGATGACGGCGCAGAGGAGGAGAAGCAAGT
>JAXFQY010000049.1:0-3108 GCA_034178705.1 Eubacteriales bacterium
GACGCTTCCTGTGTGGAGCGCAATCGTAGTGTGCTCTGTCATCGCCGGCATTTCTGCGGTGTGCATGATCTCTGCAGATGCTGGACGTGATGAAATAGAGCGTGTGGAAGCAAAGGTACAGAAAAAGGTTTTCTATATCCGGGAACTGCAAGCTGATATTGAATTGTTGGCAGATAGCGAAACCAACGCCGATGTAAAAACGGCACTCACACAGCTCGCTGAAAAAATCCGTTTTTCCGATCCTATGAGCAACGAACAGTTGGCGGATTTGGAAAACAAAATCTCCACCAAAGTTTTGAAGCTGAAAACAGCGGCAAACAAGGTAGAGATCATAACAGAACTTACTTCGCTTTTGGATGAGCGAAATAAAAAATGCAAAATTTTGAAATAATATTGGAGGATAGAGAAATGAAACAGTTAACGTGTGAAATGTGCGGTAGTACTGATTTGGTAAAGCAGGAAGGTGTTTTTGTTTGCCAAAGTTGCGGCACGAAGTATTCTGTAGAAGAAGCAAGAAAAATGATGGTGGAAGGCACCGTCGAAGTTCGTGGTACAGTTACCGTAGATAATTCTTCTGCCGTTGAGAAGTATGTAGCCAATGCAAGACGTGCTCTGGATAAACAGGACTGGGAAGAAGTAGAAAAATATTATAATTTGGTAGAGCAGAATTCTACAAATAATATTGAAGCAGTATTTTTTAGCTCCTACGGCAAAGCAATGCTTTCGATGATGGATCAAGATTATTTTAAACGCCAGCAAAAATTTGAAGTGCTTAACAGATCGATGTCTGTTATCAGTGATTATTTTGAAGAAACATCTGAAAACAAAGAAGAAGTTCTTAGGCTGATTTATTCATATATTTCTTATATGTATACTTACCAGTTTGTGTACCAACAACAAGAAATAAGTGTCTTTGGCGCATTGCGTTCAGTTTCAGCTGCTGTTGGAACCAAGAAATGGTGTGTCAACCTAATTAATGGCGTTAAGGATACCTTTCTCGAAGAACTAAAACAAATTGCTGAGAAGCACGATGAACCCTATATTCGGGAGTTAATTAGTAACTGTAGTTCGACGGAGCAGGTAATTGCTGATCGACCGACCGCATCGGGACTGCTCCAAACAGTGCAGTGCATAGGTGCAACAGTATTTAACACAGACCGAAAATTGTATATCTATAGCGATCATATCGTTTTGAAAAAAGATTCAGGCGAAATAATCTTTAGCCATAATTACAGAGATGTAAAGTGTTTGAAGAATGGTGGATTTATGGCTCCTACAATGATGTCGTTGGTTTTGAATGATGGTGCAGTTCAAAAATTCAAACTTAACGGTAATGACCCCGCAATGGTGAAGATTGCAAAAGAATTACCTGACTACATTGATAAACTGATACATGGGTAAGGCTTTAACGCAGATCTTTATCGATGCCAGTATATAGTAGTTTTTATTGAAGGAGGTGTTTGCTATGTCGGTATGGGGAATAGGAGCATTTTATGATTTTGATGTGTCTGAAAAGTTTATATCACAAGGTTGTGCGTGCATTGGATGGAATAAAGCAGACGCTCCTTCTCTGTATCAGATGTTGACATCGGTGAAAATTGGAGACATTATTTACCTGAAGTCCTTTTTGCCAAAGAAAAAACAGTTGATAATTAAGGCGGTTGGAATAGTAATTGACAATAGAATCGATGGTAACATATTTGAAACAGGCAACGGAATTCGAGTAAAGTGGAAAGCGTTGGACACACCAATCAAAGTTGATATCACGGAGAAAATATATAAAAACAACGTATTCAACAACACACTTTACGAAGAGTACAATCCAGAAATCTTAGAAAAAGTCATTTCTGAAATTTTCGTTACAAAATCGAACTAACTACAGAAGTATAATTGACAAAATCCGAATGGCGCACTTCTATACAGGGTCAAGCCCTGTATGTGCGTCTGCGAGGCTGACAGCCCGGACGATTGAAGTCCGGGCTATTTTGCGTCACCCCGTTCCGAACAAGGGGGCTGCACCCCTTGCGGCTTCGCCTATCCCTGCGTACTTGTCATTTGGAAACGGTTTTGACAAACCATTCCCAAACGACAAGTCTGAAAGTCGAATACCTTACATAGACCGTTTACCGATTATCGGCAAGCGGTCTTTTTATATCCCTATATCAAAAGGAGGTTATGTACTATGGCAAAACAGAAAACCATCCCCGAACTGGAAGCGGAGAAAGCGGAAAACAAACGCAAGCTCTCGCAACTCCAACACAAAAAACAGCAGATTGAAAACCGCATCACCTACTACGAAAAAGGAGATCGGCGCAAGCGGGCGCATCACCTTATCACTCGTGGCGCAGCCATTGAAAGCATCGCACCGCTGACAAAGGTTTTGACCGAAACCGAGTTTTACGCCTTTGCTGAAAAAGCTCTTGCCGTCCCGGAGATCAAAGGCTTGCTTATGGAAGCAGTCAATGAACACAACCGGGCAGAACAGAAAGAGAGGTGTTGAGTATCGCACTTTACCATTTTCATGCGACGCAAATCAAGCGCAGCGCAGGACAATCCGCCATTGCATCTGCCGCCTATCGCTCCGGCGAAAAGCTGCACAGTGAATACTACGGCGAGGACAGCGACTACACCAAAAAGGGCGGCGTAATCTGTTCAGAAATCCTGCTGCCGCCCCATGCCCCACCCTCTTTCTCTGATAGGGAAACGCTATGGAATGAGGTGGAGAAAGCGGAGCGGGGAAAGAAAGCGCAGCTTGCATACAGCTTTGACATTGCTTTGCAGAACGAATTTTCCATGCAGGAGAACATCGAGCTTGCAAGACAATTTTTATTGGAGCAGTTTGTGAGCCGGGGCATGGTGGTGGACTTCGCCGTTCACTCCCCCGACAAGGAGGACGGCGGCATTTCCAACCCGCACTTTCATGTCATGTGTCCCATCCGTCCTTTGGATGAACACGGCAGATGGGGTAACAAACAACGGCGGGAATATCTATTGGATGAGCATGGTGAGCGCATCCGGGATGAAGCAG
The DNA here is from genome assembly GCA_034178705.1 of Eubacteriales bacterium. Classification (GTDB taxonomy): domain Bacteria; phylum Bacillota; class Clostridia; order Oscillospirales; family CAG-272; genus RUG12395. The sequence continues at coordinate 3,029 of JAXFQY010000049.1, forward strand.
GAAACTATGTATTCAACGCTATGCCGACCACCGATTGGGGCAGTCCCGACACCTTGGAGCATTGGCGCCAAGCGTGGGCT
>JAXFQY010000092.1:0-2013 GCA_034178705.1 Eubacteriales bacterium
CTGGCAGAAGAATTATCAGTCTCAACCTCTACCATCTATGAACTGATAAAGCGCAAATGCTTTGATACAGTCCTGGTGGACAGCTGGATGCGAATACCAAAAGACAGCTTTCAGAAATGGTATTGTACCCAAGAAGTGTACCGAAGGGCAGAGGATCGGAGGAAAGACGAAAAACTGCGGGCAATCTCATACTCCATGCCGGACATTCGTAAAATGCTTGGTGTTCATCGAAATACGGTTTATTCCATTCTAGACCATCCGAATTATCGGGAGCAATTTGTATTTCTTTTCGTAGCCGGACAAAAGAGAGTAACAAAAGAAAGCTTTGAAAAATGGTATCTGTCGCAGTCTCGGTATGTGAAAGTGATCGAGAGGGCTGAAACAGCCCCATCTGCACCGGAAGCTTTGACCGATACAGAGCCCGAGAAAGCAGAATTTTCCGAAAAAGCATTCTACAAAATTGAGGAAGTACAAAGCATTCTGAACATCAGCAAAAAAGCAATGTACAAGCTGATTCAAGACGGCAATCTCTTTGCTGTCAGGGTTGGCAAAAACTATGTAATCCCCAACGGGGAAGTCACAAGAATTACAGGAGGCAGATAATATGGCGTCTATCGTGCGGAAAAGCAACAGCTTTTATGTTGTATACCCTTACACAGACCAAGATGGGAAGAAAAAGCAACGGTGGGAATCCTTCAACAAGGCGAACGATGCGCTGGCACGAAAAAAAGAGATCGAATATAAGGAAAGTATTGGAACCTTTGTTGTTCCCTGTTGTAAGACCTTTGCGGAGTTGCTGGAGCAATATGTATTGATCCACGGGCGGCAAAAGTGGTCTCCTTCAACCTATGAACGCAGTGGAGCACTCATCAAAAACTATATCCTTCCCTATCTTGGCAAACTCAAGGTTTCTGATATTACCACGATCACCCTGGACAGTTACTATAACAGCTTGATGAAGGTTGAATCCACAGCGACAAGATCAAAAAAACATGTTACAAAAATGGTCACACCCCACACGGTGCACGATATCCATAAAATTATCCGAAACTGCTTCAATCAAGCAATCAAATGGGGCCTCGTTGAGAAAAATCCCGCCGAGAATGCAACTGCTCCGGATGTGAAATACAAAAAGCGCGAAATATGGACTGCGGAAACTTTGTTTCATGCACTTGAAGTATGTGACGACCCAAGGCTTGCACTGGCGCTGAACCTTGCATTCAGCTGTTCTTTGCGAATCGGTGAGCTACTGGGTCTGACATGGGATTGTGTGGACATCTCAAAGGAGAGCATCGAGGCGGATTCCTCTACAATTTTCATTCAAAAGGAACTGCAAAGAATCCGCAAAACATCCATCGACGAAGTCCAAAAGGCGGGCGTGACCGTCGTGTTTCCTACCGCACCGTACTCCAAAACCGTACTTGTACTCAAGAAGCCCAAAACAGAAAGCAGCATCAGAAAGATTTTCGTTCCTAAAACGGTGGCAAAAATGCTCCGTGCGTGGAAAGAAAATCAGGAAGAAACAAAAGAAATGATGGCAGACGAGTATCATGACTATAATCTTGTCTTTGCCGGTCCATGCGGATTGCCGACGGAGCAATCCTCCATTGACGGTGCGTTGAAACGGCTGATTCGTGAGAATGACTTGCCGCCGATCGTGTTCCACAGCTTCCGTCATGCCAGCGTGACATACAAACTGCGGCTCAACGGAGGTGACATCAAGGCAGTGCAGGGAGACACCGGACACGCCCAATCGAAAATGGTGTCCGATGTATACTCCCACATTTTGGATGAGGGCCGCAAACACAATGCCCAACTGTTTGAGAAGGAATTCTACAATCCCGAAGCCAAAACCGAGGAAACGCCGAACCCCTCCGGCATCGACCCAGCGGTCTTGCAAAGGCTCCTTTCCAACCCTGAAACCGCAGCTTTTCTGGCGATGCTTGCGCAAAAAATGGAATAAGAAAGCACGGAGGCGGCAAAATAAATCTGCTGTCTCCGTGCTATTTTACA